>NZ_JANPJP010000269.1:0-1750 GCF_031425575.1 Phenylobacterium sp. | reverse complement strand
CCCTTCCCCCGCCCATGATGATGGATCCCGCTGCGATGCTCGGGCCGCCGCCTCAAGCCGCCCAACCGCAGAACGCGCCGCAATGATGAAACACTCGACGATCCTGGCCGTTTTCCTGGTCGCCGCGCTGGGCGTGAGCGGCTGCTCGACCGTCAGCCGGCTTAACCCGTTCGACAAGAAGGATGAAGGCCCCGCCGAACTGGCCGGCGAGGGGCAGCGGATCTCGATCATTCCGCCGGATCAGGTCCTGGAGCCTGCCGCGGCCCTCAAGGGCGTGGATTTCGCCCTCCCGCCGGTGGAGAAGGTTGCAGCCTGGCCCTTGCCGGGTGGCTCGCTCGAACAGGTGGTCGGCAATGTGGACGCCGCGCCGGACCTTTCGATCGTCTGGCGCAAGAGCTTCGGCCAGGGCGTCAAGCGCGGTCGCTACCTGACCGCCCCACCGGTGGCGGCGGACGGCAAGGTGTTCGTGATGGACGCCGAGGGTCGCGTGGCGGCGATGGACGCCCGCTCTGGCGCCCAGCTGTGGCGCACCGCCACCAACCCAGGCGACAACAAGCGTGACCGCCTGGCGTTCGGCGGCGGCGTCGCCTATGCCGACGGCAAGCTCTATGTCTCGTCGGGCTACCGTCAGGTGCTGCAGATGGATGCGGGGACCGGGACGGTGGGTTGGCGGGCCAAGACCAGTGAGTCGATCCACGGCGCACCGACGGTGTCGGGTGGACGGGTCTTTGTGGTGGCGCTGGACAACACGCTGCTGACCTTCGACTCCGCCACTGGCGCACCGTCCTGGACCTATCAGGCGCTGTCGGAATCCTCGCGCATCCTCTCGGCGTCGAGCCCGGCGATTTCGGGCGATACCGTGGTCGCCGCCTTCGGCTCGGGCGAACTTGTGGCGCTGCGGACCACAAACGGCAACGATCTGTGGAACGAGGCGCTGTCGCGCGCCAGCCGCACCAGCGCCCTTTCGGAAATCCGCGACATTCCGGGCCGTCCGGCGATCTACCAGGGCGATGTGTTCGCGGTGAGCCACTCCGGCGTGTTCGCCGCCACGGACCTGCGTACGGGGCAGGCGCGCTGGACCCTGCCAGTGGTGGGCGTCACCGCGCCACTGCCGGCCGGCGACGTGGTCTACGTGGTGTCAAAGACCGGCGAGGTGATCTGTGCGTCGCGCGAAAATGGCCAGATCTTCTGGATGCGATCTCTCAATGAGGGCTTCAAGTCCAAGCGCAAGGGCGGGGTTTTCGGGATTGGCGGCCAACGACAGAACCGCCCGATCTGGTCGGGACCGCTTCTGGCCAACGACCGCCTGTTGATCGTGGGCCAGACTGGCGAGATGGTGGTTCTGAACGCCAAGACCGGCGAGATCACCAAGCGCGTCGACCTGAAGGGCGCCTCCATCATGTCTCCGATCGCGATGGGCGACATGGTCTATGTTGTGACCGAGGAGGCCGATCTGATCGCTATCCGCTGATCAGACAGGTACACTGCCGCCATGGCGCTCAAGATTGCGATCGTAGGGCGGCCGAACGTCGGCAAGTCCACGCTGTTCAACCGACTGGCCGGCCGCAAACTGGCGATTGTCGATGACCAGCCGGGCGTCACCCGTGACCGTAGGTTCGGGACCGGTCGGCTGGGCGATCTGGACCTGGAGCTGATCGACACCGCCGGGTTCGAGGACGTCACCGACGAGAGCCTGGAAGCCCGGATGCGCGCCCAGACCGAGCTGGCGGTGGACGAGGCCGACGTCTCC
>NZ_JANPJP010000268.1:0-7816 GCF_031425575.1 Phenylobacterium sp. | reverse complement strand
CGCCGAGCGCGAGATCCTGATCGCCGACCGGGCGGGCAAGGTGGAAGAGGCCAGGCGCCTGGCCCAGTCCAAGTCCGACCTGGTGGCGACGCTGAGCCATGAGATCCGCAACGGCCTGACCGGGGTCGCCCACGTCCTGGCCGCCGCCGCCGGCCGCAGTGGTCGTGGCGCGCCTTCCCGCGAGCAGCTCACCGCCGCCCTCGACGCCGCCAACGACCTGATCGCGGTGCTTAACACCACCCTGGATTCCGAGACCGCCGAGGCCGGCCGCCTGTCGGTGGACACCCGGCCCTTCGATCCCGTGGCCCTGCTGCGCGACCTGGTGCTGCTCAACCGCCCCAACGCCTCTATGAAGGGGCTAGAGCTGACCCTGCACGTGCCGCCGGAGCTGGAGGGCGCCCACGCAGGCGCGGCCCTGGCCGACGCGCACCGGGCCCGGCAGATCATCGCCAACCTGATCGGTAACGCCGTGAAGTTCTCCGTCCGTGGCCGGGTCGAGGCTCGTGTCGAGATCACCCCGGGCGGCCGCCTGGCGGTCGAGATCGCCGACACCGGCCCGGGCCTCACCCCCGACGAGCTGGAGCACGCCTTCGAGCCTTTCGCCCGCGTCGAGCGCACCAGCGCCGGGACCTCCGGGGCAGGCCTCGGCCTCTCCCTGGCCCGCCAGCTCGCCCGCCTGATGGGAGGCGACCTCACGGCCCACAGCGCGGTCGGCGTCGGCTCCTGCTTCCGCCTCGAACTGCCCTATGACGCGCAGGCGGCGGCCGAAAGGGTGGTTGAGGCCGTGGAGGTCGTCGCCCCCGATCCCACCGAGCGCCGCACCCTGAAGGTGCTGATCGCCGAGGATGACGCCCTGAACGCCGCCATGCTGCGCGCGGTGATCGAGCAACTGGGTCACCAGGTGGTCCACGCCGTCGACGGCCGCCGCGCCTTCGAACTGGCCAAGATCTGCGAATTTGACCTGCTGATGATCGATGGCCGCATGCCCAACATGGATGGCCCCGCCACCATCACGGCGGTGCGGGGTCTGGAGGGCGCCGCGGCTCAGGTTCCCATCGTCGCCGTGATCGGCGGTGACGCGGAGGAAGCCAGGGAATGCACCGACGCCGGCGCTGACGCGGTCCTGCGCAAGCCGGTCAGCGTGGCCGCCGTGGCCCGCGCCGTCGCCGACGCCGTCGCCGTGACCCGCAAGGACACCGCCGCTCGCCTCACCGCTTGAGGCCGACGCCACGAGCGACCATGATCCCCGGCAACAGGTGGGGAACGCGCGTGCTGCTCAAGGGTCTGAAGGTCGTCGAATTCGCCTCCTATATCGCCGCCCCCGGCGCGGCCGGCATCCTGGCCGACTGGGGCGCGGAGGTCATCAAGGTCGAGCGGCCTCAGGGCGATCCGATGCGCCACGTGTTCGCCGACGCCAAGAGCGAGATCATCGGCAATCCCACCTTCGGCATGGACAACCGCGGCAAGCGGGCCGTGGTGCTGGACATCGCCAAGCCCGAGGGCCGCGACGCGCTGGCCCGCCTCGCCGCTGAGGCCGACGTCTTCCTGACCAATGTGCGACCCGCCTCCCTGAAGAAGTACAGCCTCGACGAGCAGACCCTGCGGGCGACCAATCCCCGCCTGATCTACGCCGTGGTCACCGGCTATGGCCTGGAGGGACCCGACGCCCATCTGCCCGGCTTCGACGTCACCGCCTTCTGGTCGCGGGCCGGCGTCGCCCGGATGCACGCGCCCAAGGGCTCCGACCCCTTCATCCTGCGCACCGGGGTGGGCGACCACACCACCTCGCTGGCCACCACCTCGGCGATCCTGGCGGCGCTCTATGAGCGGGAGAAGACCGGAGAGGGCCGGCTGGTGGCCACCTCGCTGCTGGCCACCGGCACCTATGTCGTGGGTTCGGACCTGGCGGTGCAACTGGTGTTCGGCAAGCTGGCGTCGAACCGTCCTCGTACCGACCCCTTCGACCCCCTGGCCAACTTCTACAAGAGCCGGGACGAACACTGGTTCGTGCTCAATCCCCGTGGTGGCGGCTCTGACTGGCCGGCACTGGCCCAGGCCTGCGGGCGGCCCGACCTGCTGGAGGACGAGCGCTTCAAGGGCGGCAAGGCGCGCAAGGCCAACAACCGCGAGCTCGTGGCCGAGTTCGAGGCGGCCTTCGGGGCCTTCGACTTCGAGGAAATCGCGCGGCGCCTGGACGAGGCCGACCTGGTCTGGGCCCCGGTCCAGACGCCGGCTGAGGTCGCCGCCGATCCGCAGGTGGAAGCCGCCGGCGCCCTGATCGCGGTGGAGGACGGCCACGGCGGAACCTACCGCTCACCCAATTCCCCGGCCCAGTTTCCGGGCGTCGAAACCACCCAGCGCCCCGCGGCGCCCGGCCTCGGCGAACACACCCGCGTGGTCCTGGGCGAGATCGGCTATTCCGACGCCGAAATCGACGCGATGATGGCGAGCGGGGCTGCGGCGTAGCGGCGACTCTGGTCGCGATCGCTCACCACCCGTTGCGACCGTTCGCGGCGCTTCTATGGTTGTCGGATGGGCGACAACGGAAGTTCAATACTGAGGCCGGCGACGGCGGCGGACGCACCGGCCTTGCAGCGCGTCCTCTTCGACACGTTCGAATCGACGTGGCGACCAAACATCTCGGAGAGCGCTGCGCTGGCCTACGTCCAGGAAGACCGACCGGCCGCCTACATCGGCGCGCGAGGGCTCCTCTTCCGGGTCGTGCAGGTCGGCGGCGAAATCGCCGGCTTCGTCGATTGGGATGGCGACTTCATCAACGCGCTTCACGTGCGCTCGGCGCATGCCCGGCAGGGCGTCGGGCGACGCCTGATGGACCATGCTGAAGCTCAGATCGCTCACGCAGGGTTCTCATCGGTCCGCCTCGAAACCGATACCTTCAATGTTCGCAGTCAGGCGTTCTACGCCGCCCGAGGTTACCGGGAAGAGGGCCGATATCCCGACGAGGAATGGGCCAGCGGGCTCACCACCCTTCTGCTTGTGAAGCGGCTCGCGTGAGTCCTCCCCCCCTGGCTGACATCGACCAAGTCGGTTCCGGCGCCCTCGGGGAACGTCTGCTTGCGGCGGCCTCGCCCAAGGCCGCTCGCGACCCGTCGCAGACCTAAGAATTGAGCCGAACGAAGGCCTCGATCTCTGGTCTGGTAACCGACCAGAATGACGCGCCCCGGGACGGGGAGGGTCTGTCGGTACCCATCGCAAAGAAATCGCCCTCAAGCACCAACTCTCCGCGCTGAACGACCCGCTGTTCGACCCTGTAGTCTTCGAAATCGGGGAATGCCACGAGTAGCGTTGCGTTCACTTCCGTGAGGTCGCTGCAGAAAAGGCTAGCCTGCGCCTCGTGTATGGTCCGTTCGGCAGTTCGTCGCCAATGGCTCACATAGTCGTCCATCGACCAACATTTGAGGCTGCAGAATACACTTTCGTGGAGCTCGCCTGCCCGGATAGCGGCACCCGCGTACCCACTAGGCACGGGTGCTGTCGTCAGCTGCTTTCCCGGAAAAAGACCGAACGTCACCATTCGGCAAAGCTAACAGATAAACGTCCGCAACCCAGCACACTGAGCCATTGAGAGGGTCCGCTTTTCGGCGAGGCCGGTGGAGCCGTCGTTAGCCCCAAGGGGATCGCCAAGCGGGCGCCAGCGTCAGAAACCTAGCTCTTGCCGTCCTGTGCGTCCGACAGCACCCGCAGCATCTCGCTGGAGAAGATCGAGCCGGTGAGGCGCGAGCTGGAGCCCTCACGGTCGGGGCTCTGGGAGCCGCGCAGGATCAGGTCCACCAGGGCGTCCTGTTCCTTCATCCGCTCGGTGCGGCGGGCCGAGGCGTACTGAATGAAGCCGTCTTGGGCGGGTTCCGGCGCGGGACTGGTGGCCCGGCCCATGCCGCCGGTGCGGGTGAGGTTGGCGTAGACCTCGGCGACAGTGGCGGGCCGGCCGTCGCGGTAGAAGATCGAGCGGTTGGCCTGGGCGGCGTCGGGAAACAGGCTGGCGGCCGAGGCGCCGGGGCGGGTGTTGGCCGCCTCGATCAGCCGGGCCGAGCCCTGCGGTCCCAGGAAGTGGGCGGCGTAGAGCTCCCCGGCGGTGGGGGTGCGGCCCGTGCGGCCCTTCAGATAGGAGGCGTGGTCGGAGGCCAGTTCCCCCGCCATCAGCGAGGAGGCGTGGGCGTCGAGCCGCAGGTCCATCACCGCCTTGCGCGCCTCGGCCCCGTTCACCGAATAGCGGCCGTTGGCGCCCTTGGTGATCAGGTCGGCGTAGCGGGCGTAGCCGTATTTCGAGCCGTGCTGCTTGAGGGTGGAGAGCCAGGTCTGCTCGACGAACTGGAACAGGCCGGCGGCCGACGAGGACGACGCCTTGGCGCGGGGATTATAGCCGCTCTCGCGGTTGGCGGTTTTCATCAGAAACGTGAAGTCCACGCCCGTCGCGTTGGACGCACGTTGGATGGCGGCTTCGACCGCGCCCCTCAGACCCTGGATCGCCATGGTCCCTGGTTTGCACCGACATGGTTAACGGCGCGCTAACCATGCTGCGGCGGAGGGGCGCACTCAGCCCGTGGCGCTCTGGACGACGCTCTCTTCGGCGCGGTTGAGGCAGTCCTCGAGAATGGCCAGCAGGCGGGGCAGTTCGATGGGCTTGGCGATGAAGTCGTCCATGCCGGCGGCGAAATAGGCGTCGGTCTCGTGGCTGAGCACGCTGGCGGTCACGGCGATGATCGGGATGCGGGAACGCCCTCCGGTCCGCTCACGCTCGCGGATGGCCTTGGTGGCCTCCAGCCCGTCCATCCCGGGCATGTGGATGTCCATGAGGATGGCCGACCAGGCCCCGGCTTCCCAGGCCTCGATGGCCTCGGCGCCGCTGTCGACGGTGACCGTGTCTATCCCCAACTGTTCCAGCAGGGTGCGGATCACCAGCCGGTTGGTGGGATTGTCGTCGGCCACCAGGACCCGCAGGGCGTCATCGAAGCTGGGCTCCATGACCTGGGTCACCGAGGTAGGGGTCTCCGCACGGACCATCGGCGCGGTGAAGCTGAAACAGGCGCCCTCCCCCACCACGCTGGTGAAGTCGATCTCGCCGCCCATGAGGGTAAGGATTTCGCGGCAGATGGTCAGGCCCAGGCCCGCGCCTCCGAACCTGCGAGTCGTGGAGGCGTCGGCCTGCACGAACTTGTCGAAAAGCTGCGGCGCGCGCTCCGGGGCGACGCCCATGCCGGTGTCTGTGACGCTGACCTTCAGCAGGTCGCCGTCAGCCTCGATGCGGGCGACGACGGAGCCGGCCTCGGTGAACTTCAGCGCATTGGACAACAGGTTGGAGATCACCTGCCGCAGGCGCACCTCGTCGCCGCGACGCCAGCCCTTAGCCTCCGGCGTGATCTCCAGACGGAACTCAAGGCCCCGCTCCTGGGCGAGACCGCCATAGAGCCCGGCCAGGTCGTCGGCGAAGCCCGCCATGTTGAACACCGAGGGCGACAGCTCCAGCCGCCCCGCCTCGATCTTCGAGATGTCGAGGACATCATTGATGATCCCCAACAGGGCGCGGCCGGAGTCCTGGATGGTCACCAGCCGGGCCCGCTGGGCCTTGGACAGCGGGTCGGCGGTCATGGCCTGGGCCATGCCCAGCACGCCGTTGAGGGGTGTGCGCAGCTCGTGGCTCATGGTGGCCAGGAATTCGGTCTTGCTGCGGTTGGCGGCGTCGGCCGCCAGCGCCAGATCCTGCGCCTGGACACGAAGAGCCTGGTTGGTGGCCAGTTCCTGTTCGATCTGGCGGTTCAAGGCCTCGGCGGCGAGGCGGGCGCGCAGCTCGCGCATCACCACGCCGCGGGTCATGGTCGAGAGGCCGATGGATCCGAACGCCCCGGCCAGGCCAACGAAGGCGTATTGCCCCGCCGCGCCCGGACCGGCCTGCCCCGCGAAGATCACCAGGGCGGTCAGGGCCAGCACCACGGAGGGGACAAGAATGCGGACGCTGGGCCCCACCGTGGCGAAGCCCAGGGCCATGATCACGAAGTAGACCAGCTTGGCCGCTTCGAAATGGATCGACAGATAGGCCACGGTATTGGCCAGGATCAGGGCGTTGGCGGCCAGGGCCGTCATCTCGAGGGTCAAGTGAGCCGAGCCCGGATCGCGCAGCAGGCGATGGAAGCCTAGGCAGACCACGGCGGAGATCGCTGACAGGCCCGCCAGGATGATTAGATCCGACCCGGTCTCATAGAACGGATGGCTGGCGGTGATGATCAAATAGTAGATGCCGGCCGCGATCAGGTATCCGCGCACGACAGGTCGATAGACAGCCGCCAACTCCTGCGACGGCAGCGGCTCGACGGCTCGTGAGAACATCTTTGGTTCGCGCCTCATTCTCACGAGACCTTAGGAGAAAACGGATTGCGCCGTGATTAATGGTTTGTATTTCGCCATCTCGGTTACCGTCGAATACTTGCGACCAAGCGTCGCAGATGCTTGGTTGAGCGGACACAACCTGACCATGACAGGAACACGGTTTAGCTTCCCCAAGGTCAAGCCTCCGCCACGATCGGCGCGCGACCCTGTTGTCGGTGACGATAACAAAAGGGAGGTCGCCAATGGTCGTCCAACAGCCGTTTCCCGCCGGGCACGCGGGCAGTTCGAGGGGCCGCCGCGCCATGACCGCGGCGATCGGAGTCTCCATCGCGGCCCATGTGGCCCTGGTGGGCTATCTCGCCGCCCAGCGGTTCCAGGCGCCGCCAGCGGAACCGCCGGTGGTCGAGGACCCTGGCTTCAAGGTGGAGATCTACACCCCGCTCAAGGCGCAGCCGAAGGTCTCGCCGCAGGTCCGCCCGCGCGCGACGCCGATCCCGACGACGACGCCCGACAATACGCTTCAGGCGCCGCCGCTTCCCAAGACCGAGATCATCGAAGGCCCGCCACCGAAGACCATCGCTCAGACGGCGGCGCCTCCGAAGCTTATTGAGGTTCCGGATGCGCCGCCGGTGATCACCTCGCCGACGTGGTTGCGGAAACCGGGCGCCAAGGAGTTCGCGCGGTTCTATCCTGACAGCGCGATGCGCCGGAACATCGAAGGTGGCGCGACCTTGGCCTGCCTGGTGGGCGGCGACGGGACGGTCAGCGCCTGCCAGGTGGTGGCGCAGAGCCCTGACAACGCCGGCTTCGGCCAGGCGGCCCTGAAGCTCGCGGCCTATTTCAGGATGAGCCCCCAGACCCGTGACGGCCAGCCGGTGGACGGAGCCATCGTGCGCATCCCGATCCGGTTCAATCTGGGGAGTTGATCACCGTCATCCCGGATCGGCCTTGCAGGCCGTCCGGGATGACGTCGTGTCAGTAGCTCTTGGGCAGGCCCAGCACCCGCTCGGCGATGTAGTTGAGCACCATCTCGCGGCTGATGGGCGCGATGCGGGCGATCATTACTTCGCGGAAGTAGCGCTCCACGTCGTATTCCTTGGCGTAGCCCATGCCGCCGTGGGCCAGGACCGCGGCCTCGCAGGCGTTGAAGCCCGCCTCGCCGCCCAGGTACTTGGCGGCGTTGGCCTCGGCCCCGCAGTCACGGCCGGCGTCGTAGAGGGCCGCGGCCTTGAAGGCCATCAGGTTGGCGGCCTCCAGCTCGGCCCAAGAGCGCGCCAGGGGATGGGCCACGCCCTGGTTCTGGCCGATGGGCCGGCCAAACACGATCCGCTCCTTGGCGTAGGAGGTGGCCTTCGCGAGGGCCGCGCGGCCCAGACCCACGGCCTCGGCGCCGAACAGCACCCGCTCGGGGTTCAGGCCCTCCAGCAGGTAGTAGAAGCCGCGCCCCTCCTCGCCAATCAGGTCGCCGGCCGGC
>NZ_JANPJP010000267.1:0-17307 GCF_031425575.1 Phenylobacterium sp. | reverse complement strand
CGCCCAGGGCCGCGGCGAAGATCAGGGTGCGGAGGTTCAACATCAGAAGCCTGCCTGGAGGGAGAGATACAGACCGCGCTGGTCCTTGAAGGTGGCGATGGTCCCGAGATCGGCATAGGCCGCAGTGACCGAAAGGTTCTTGTTGAAGGCGTAGGCGGCGAAAATGTCGACCCAGTCATCCTCCTTTAGCCCCGCCAGATTGTCGGGCTTGCTGCGGTATTCCGCCCCGATCAGCAGCCGCTTGGAGACCAGGTAGCCGGCTGAGCCCTCGAACTGCAGCTCGTAGTCGTCGTTCTTGTTTCCGCCGAAACCCAGGAGGCCGGTCTGGTTTGCCTTTGTGGCGCGCAAGGTCCCGTCCAGCACCAGGCTGTGGTTCAGCAGCACCCTGGTGGCGGCCACATAGTAATCGACGCCGGAGTCATCCTTGCCGCCGAGCGCCTTGATGATGGCTTCCCTGTCGTTCTTCTTCCACTGGACGCCGACCGCGACCTGCGGGACCCAGCTGTCCTGGGCGTAGACGGCGTCGCCAAGGACGCGGACCTTGGCGCCGACAATGTCCTGGTTGAAGGTGAAGCCCTGACCCAGGCCGAGCTTGGCCCCGGTGTCCCCGGTGTCGAAGGACTGGCGGCTATAGGAGACCTCGACCCGGTCGCGGAAGCCGACCGCCACGCCGCCGGCGCGGAACTGGTAGTCGGGCAGCTGGACCAGGGTGGCGTGGGCGTTGGCGCCCACCTCGTCCACGGTCTCATAGCCGGTGATCACAGCCCAGGTCGCCAGACCGCCGCCGCCCGCGCCCTCTAGGCTGCTGACGCCGCCGGTCAGCAGCAGCTTGCCGCTGGTCTCGCGATCCGCGGCCTGGGCAAGACCGCCTGTCATCGCCAGGGTCAGGGCGAGCAAGACCGCCCGCGCTTTGCTTGTCATCAAACCGATCCCCGATGGCGGCGCCCCTGCGGGTCTGCCTAATCCCTTCGGGAAATCTTGGTTGAAACCTGTTGATGGAAGGTTCACCCATCCTGTTAACCGCGCGGCCATGGGAGCAGGCGATGCTCAGGGCATGCGCGCAATCATCCTGGCGGCCCTGGCCGCACTGACCCTCTCCTCCCAGGCCGCGGCCGGAGACCTCTCGGTCGTGGTCCGCAACGCGGCTGGACATCCGGTGAAGGACGCCGTCGTCACCCTGAAGCCGGCGGGCGGCGGCGCGGCGGCGGCGCCCATCAAGTTCACCTGGCCCTATTCGGTGGCCCAGCAGAATATCGCCTTCAACCCCTTCGTCCTGATCGTACCAGTGGGCAGCAACGTGACCTTCCCCAACAAGGACAAGGTGCGCCACCACGTCTATTCCTTTTCGCCCACGAAGAAGTTCGAGCTGAAGCTCTATGGCCGCGACGAGAGCCGCGGCGTGGTGTTCGACAAGGCTGGCGTCGTGGCCCTGGGCTGCAACATCCATGACCAGATGATCGCCTATGTGGTGGTGGTGGACACCGCCTACGCCGCCAAGACCGGCGCGGACGGGGTGGCGCTGATCCGCAACGCGCCGGCCGGAAACGCCGCCATGACCGTCTGGCAGCCCTATGCAAAGACCGCCCGGAACCAGGTCGTGAAGACTATCTCGGTCCCCGCGGCCGGCGGGCGACAGGAGGTCAAGGTCGACCTGCGCCCCGCCCCCGGCGCGACGAACATGATCCACTAGAAGGGTCGAGTTCAGCCGTAGGCGCGCTTGCGCGCTTCGTCGTCTCGCAGGAAGACCAGCAGCTCATTGAGCGGCTGAGGCTTGGCGATCAGGTAGCCCTGGATGGCGTCGCAGCCCATGGCCGCCAGCATCTGGAAGGCGTCGGGCTTCTCCACCCCCTCGGCGGTGACCTTCAGGCCCAGGCTGTGGGCCAGGTCGATGGTGGAGCGCACGATCAGAGCGTCTCGCTGGCTCTCGGTGACGTCCTTGATCAGCGAGCGGTCGATCTTCAGCTCCTGGCCGCGGATCTGCTTCAGATAGGCGAGGGACGAGAGGCCGGTGCCGAAGTCATCGATGGAGATCGAGACGCCGGCGTCCCGGAAGCGGTCCAGCACCTCAAAGGCGATGTCCGGATTCTCGATGACCGCGGTCTCAGTGATCTCAAAGCAGAGCTTGCCCACCGCGGTCGGCGCCATGCGATCCACCAGGTCGGCGAAGTCGCGGTCGCCAAGCAGGCGACCGGAGATGTTCACGGAGATCTCCATCTCGTGGCCATGCCGGGCCAGCTTGGTCTGGTCTTCGATCGCCTGTCGCAGCACCCAGTCGGTGAGGGTGCGGATATGACCGGTCTCCTCGGCCATGGGGATGAACAGGTCGGGACGCAGCAGGCCCCGCGTCGGATGGCGCCAGCGCACCAGGCCCTCGGCGGCGTTCACGGTACGCGCCCGAACGTCGAACTTGGGCTGGTGGTAGAGTTCGATGTGGCCTGAGCGGATCGCCCAGAGCATGCCGCTCATCAGGGCGAGGTTCGAGGACGGATCGCCATAGGCCTCGGCGTCAAAGAAGGCGATCTTGCGCCGGCTGGCCCGGGCCTGGTCGTAGCCGATATTCGCCCGCTCAATGGCCGCCCCGGGGCCGTCGCCGGCACTGACCGGAGCCAGGCCTACGGTCAGGGCGACGTCGATGGCGTCGCCGCCGATGTGCAGGGGCTGCTCGAGGTCGCCCAGCAGGTGCAGCATCAGCGCCTCGGCCGCCGTCTCGCTGGCCGCCTCGAAGGCGAGCGCCAGGACGTCGGTGGACAGCCGCGCCACCGTGCCCTGCGGCTGCAGGCTGGCCAAACGCTCCCCGACCTCGCGGATCACCTGGGCGGCCGGCGCATAACCAATGGCGCCCCGCACGTGGGCGAAGCGATCCACCCCCAGGACGGCGACGAACAGTCGCTGGTCCCCATGCACGCGCATCAGCTCCAGCCCCTTCTCCAGGGATAGGCGGTTGGGCAGACCGGTCTCGGCGTCGTGGTGGGCCAGATGGGTGATCCGGCGCTCGCGCTCACGGATCTCGGTGGCCATGATGTTGAAGCTTTCCGCCAGGCGGCCGATCTCGTCGTAGCTCTCCACCAGCACCTGGGCGTCCTCGCCCCGCTGCAGCCGACGTGCGCCCTCGTCCAGCGCCGAGATGGGTCGGGTGACGCTCTTGGCCAGGGTCCAACTGCCGTAGATCACCAGCAGCAGGCCAAGCAGACCCGACGCCGCGATGATCGCCAAGAGCGGACGGTAGGGGCTGAAGGCGCGCGCGAGGGGATAGCTCAGCACCAGATTGGCGGTCTCGCCGGCCGCCAGGACCGGGAGGGGTTTGACCAGGGCGATCGCCTTGCCCGTCGAGGTCTGGAGCGTGCGGGGGGTGGTGATCCTGGCCGCGATCGCCTGCTCGATGAAGGCCGCAAGCCTGGCCATGTCGGCCTTGCTGATCGGTTCACTGGAGACCCAGCCGTCCTTGGTGTCGTGCGCCACGCTAGCGTCCAGCGGAATGGCGGCTAGGCGTTCCAGGGCCGACATCTCGGTCTGGTCCAGGCGGGCGGCGAACACCATCCAGCCGATCAGGTCGGGCGACATCACCGGCGCGGCGATCATCTGATAGGGGACCCCGTCCAGCACGAAGACGCCAGAGGGCGCCTCAGACTCGTACATCGCCGCCACCAGATCGTCGGAGCGCGGGGTGAGCCGGCTGGTGTCGGCGGCGGTCACCCGTCCGTCGACGCCGACGATGAAGGCCAGGTCGATCCGCAGCCGGGCTCGCAGGTTCTCCATGGCCGAGACGATGGTGGCCTGGTCCCGCGTCGCCACCGCTTCGCGAAAGCCGAAATCGCGGCTGAGCAGGGCCGCGCCCTGGCGGAGCTGCTCCGAGCGCAGCGACCAGACCCGGTCGAACACCGTGCCCGAGGCCGTCAGCTCGCCGCGCACCTGGCGCTGCGCGGCGCTGGAGATCGCCGAGAACACCGCCACCGAGATCAGGATCAGGGTCACGCCGAACAAGGCCGCGTAGAGCAGGGTCAGCTTGGTTCGCAGGAACTTGAACATCCCCAGGCGGCGCAGCACGAGGTCCACCTCAGCGGCCCCCGGCCACGCCAAAGGCGTCCGTCACCGGCTCGCCGGACGGAGGCTTCAGGCTGACCGCCAGGTCGCCGGCCCAGGCCGGGCCTGCCACCAGCAGCCCGAGGAGGAGGGCCGGGAGTAGGCGCATGGCTTAGCCATAAACTCAGGGGTGTGAAGCAGAGGTAAAGCGCAGCTCGACTCGCCCGCGGCCACGCGAAGGGTTGCACAAGGGGCGCCCGGCTTGGCACACTGGCGCCATTGACGTTCTCTCCGGCGTGCTTTGCGCCATTTTTGAAAGCTACGACTTTGACCCTTTCAGCTCCGGCGGCATATTCGGCCGCCGCCAGCAGCCCCATGGCTTCGGTGGACGCCCTGATCGAGGGCCTGGCCGGCGTCGGCTACATCGCCTCGCGTCGCATCGCCACCGCCCTCTACATGGCCGTGCATCTGCAGAAGCCCATCCTGGTGGAAGGCTCCGCCGGGGTCGGCAAGACCGAACTGGCGCTGTCCACCGCCGCCCTCCTCGGCCTGCCGCTGATCCGCATGCAGTGCTATGAGGGCCTGGACGAGTCCAAGGCCCTGTACGAGTGGAAGTACGGCAAGCAGCTGCTTTACACCCAGATCCTCAAGGACCGCATGGGAGCCCAGCTGGCCGAGGCCGGCGGCAGCATGGACGAGGCCATGGATCGCCTGCACGGCATCGGCGACCTGTTCTTCTCGGAACCCTTCCTGGAGCCGCGCCCCCTGATGAAGGCGCTGCGGGAAGACGACGGCTGCGTCCTGCTGATCGACGAGATCGACAAGTCCGACGAGGCCTTCGAGGCCTTCCTGCTGGAGGTGCTGTCGGCCTATCAGGTCTCGATCCCCGAGCTTGGCGTCCTGAAGGCCAAGACCCCGCCGATCGTCTTCCTGACCTCCAACAATGTGCGCGACCTGGGCGACGCCCTGAAGCGCCGCTGCCTGCACCTGCACATCCCCCTGCCCGACGCCGCCCTGGAGCGGAAGATCGTCGCCAGCCGCGTGCCCGGCATCGAGGCCAAGCTGACCCATGAGCTGGTGAGCTTCGTGCAGTCCCTGCGCACGCTGGACCTGCGCAAGTCGCCCTCGATTTCCGAGACCGTGGACTGGGCCCGCGCGCTCATCCTGCTCAACGCCGAGAGCCTGGACGGCGAGGTCGTGCGTGACAGTCTCAACGTGCTGCTCAAGTTCGAGCAGGACATCGCCGCCGTGGAGCCGCAGATCGTCGAGCTGATCCGCCGGCCCCTGGCCTGAGGGTCCCGCCATGCAAGGCGCGATGGAAGACTTCCTCCGGGCCCTGCGGGCCGCGGACGTCAAGGTCTCGCCCGTCGAGGCGATCGACGCGCACCTGACGGTGGCCACGGTGGGCTTCGCCGACCGCGAGCTGTTCAAGGACGCCCTGTGCGCGACGCTCGCCAAGACCGCCGCCGAGGTCACCCGGTTCGACGAGACCTTCGAGACCTTCTTCGCCCGCGAGACTTTCCAGCTCGAACCGCCCCCGCCACCTGGTGAAGGCGGCGAGCCCGAGGGCATGCCGCCCGAGGTCGAGGCCTCCGAGCTGGCCCAGATGCTGCTGAACGGCGACGTCTCGGCCCTGGCCCAGGCCATGGAGGCGGCCGCCGAGCGGGCCCAGGTCTCGTCGATCCGTTTGTCCACCCAGCGCAGCCGCCTGACCCGGCGGATGCTGGAGGAGATGGGCCTGTCGGAGATCGAGCAGATCATCGCCGCGGCCAAGAAGCTGGAGGACGCCCGCAGCCAAGCCCTGGTGGCCCGGCTGGAGTCGGGCAAGAGGGCGCTCACCGAAGAGGCCCAGCGCTTCGTCGACCGCCAGCACGAGCTCTATGCCGCCGAAAGCGGCAAGAACCTCCGCGAGGAGCTGCTGGCCCGCAAGGCCCTGAACGCCGAGGGCGGCATCGATCCCGCCGACCTGGTGATGATGCAGGCCCTGGTCAAGAAAATGGCCAAGCGTCTGGCCGACCGCTATTCGCGCCGGCGCAGCAAGGCCCAGCTCGGCCACCTGGATGTGCGGCGCACCCTGCGCAAGTCCATGGCCTATGGCGGCATGCCCTTCGACATCATCTGGAAGACCAAGAAGGTCGAGAAGCCGAACATCGTGGCCATCTGCGACGTCTCCAAGTCCGTCGCCGCCGCCGCCCAGTTCCTGCTGACCTTCCTCTACAGCCTCAATGAGGTGGTGGACCGCATGGACGCCTTCGCCTTCTCCGGCCGGATGATCAGCGTCAACGACCTGATGGACGACAACAAGGTCGAGACCGCTATCCTCGAGGTGCTGAAGAAGATCGGCTTCCAGCAGACCGACTACGGCAAGAGCCTGGAAGACTTCTGCGACCTGCACCTGGACCAGATCGACCGCCACACTACGGTGATCTTCCTGGGCGACGCCCGGTCAAACTACGCCGACCCGCGCATCGACCTGTTCGCCACGATCCAGAAGCGCTGCCGGGCGATGATCTGGCTGAACCCTGAGCCCGAAAGCTACTGGGGCCAGGGCGACAGCGTCATGCACCGCTACGAACGCTTCTGCCACGTGGCCAAGCCCTGCAACACCCTGGGTCAGCTGGAGCGGATCATCGAGGACGTACTGCGGACCTATATTCCGCACTAGCTAGTAGCCGTTCAGCCCCACGGTCCCGGGCGGGTAGTCGCGGCCGGTGCGGATCATGCCGTCGTTGTAGTAGACCGGCCGGCCGGACGCCGTGTAGCGGCTGACGGCGGCGGCCTTGGCGCGGCGATGGTGGCGGCGGGCCGCCGACCGGTGGCGGTGCTGCGGATAAGCCCCCTGGTCGCCATAGGCGCCCTGCCCATTGTCCTGATAGCCATAGCGGCCACCGGGCGCCGCACCGCGCCCATCATAGGCCTGGCCGCGCCGATCGTAGCCCGGGCCCTGACGGTCGTCATAACGACTGTCCTGACGCTCGTCGTAGCGGCCGCCCTGTCGGTCGTCATATTGCGAGGTCGCGTGGGCGTAGGACTGGGCCAGGACCGGCGTGGCGCAGGCCAGGGTCAGCAGGGTCGCGGTGATCAGCAGGGTGCGCATGGCGGGTCTCGATCAGTAGCGGCGGGGAATGGGAATGACGCAGGCCTGCCGCGCCAGGTTAGGAACACGGCCGCGCGGACATGGCGCGCAGCCGCCGGGCGAGCGGCTGTCGTGGATAAGATTCGGCGCCCGGGTGGTGCAGTCCCCATTGGGCTCGCCCACCGCGATGTCGAAGCGAGGCGGCCTGGCGGCGGGGATCGCGGCGACCGGCGGGGTCGGCGCCGGTGGTTTGGCATAGGCCGTCGCAGACCGCTTGGCGGCGGGAACCGGTGCGGCGGCGAGGGGCTTGGCGGCGACGGGCGGTTGGGCGGACGCGGCTCCAGGGCCCGCAATGGCGGTGCGAACGGCGCCCACCGTCTGATAGACCGTCGGCGTCTCGCCGGGCGCCTTCCCGGCAGGGGTGACCGCCCCGGGCGCCACGCACTTGCCGGCCGCGGTCTTGGCCTGGCCGGGCGGGCACCAGGGCACGGCGGGTGCGGGGCCGGCCGCCACGGCGGGTGGCGGCGTCGAGGATTGGGCCAGAGCGGGCGGGCCCGCCAGCAGCAGGGCGACGCTCAGGAGCGTGGATCGATACATGTGTCAGCCCCTTTCCAGCCTCGTCGCACAGTCATTCGGACGGCGCGCGCGGTCAAGCTGGGGGAGCCCTTAGCCCGGCCTGTAGGACATGTTCGCGCGCTTGGGGGGCACGACACGGAAGGAGGCCCGCTTGCAGATGCAGCTCTTGTCGGCCTGCACCGTCCAGGTGCAGCCCATCCGCTGGGCGAAGCCGGGATCCACCTGGGCGATCTCCGGCACGTCCTTGCGCCCGCAGTACCAGCGGCCACAGGCGTCGCGCCGGTTGACGGCGGCGCGGTTGTCGGTCCGCCGCTTGCAGGGGTCCCCCATCACGATCACCCGCTGTCCGGGCTCCGGCGCCGCACGCCGGACCTGCTGGGCGTCCGCAGGCTGCGAGGCGCCGAGAGTCGCGGCCATGGCCAGGACGCCGAGGGCGGTCTTCAGGATCATCTCTGGCCTCCTCATGGGCCCCGCCTGACCGGCGCGACGCGCTGGATCATGCCGTTGAACATCGCGGGGGCGACGCAGTTGTCGCGCGCGGCGTTGGCCACCAGCCCATCGGGACAGGCCGCGCATCCGCCAGGCGCCTGAGGGCTCCTGATGTAGTTGGCCCCTCGCGCCGAACAGTCCACGGCCCGCATCAGGGCGCCCGACGGCAGGCGCAGGTTCGGGGGCGCTGTCCCGCCGCCGCTGGGCTGGACCGGGACTGCGCGAAGGGCGATGCAGGCGCCCTGGGCGTTGCGGGTGGTTCCGGCCGGGCAGGGCGCGGCTCGCGACGGCTGGAAGTCACGGCCGGGGGTGAAGACAGGCGGCGAAGCCCCGCCGCCGTTCGGCTGGGCCGGGCTCATCCGGAAGGGGATGCAGGCGCCTTGTGGACTGCGCACCGTCCCAGGGGGGCAGGACGCCACGCCGCGCTGGGGGAAGCCCCCCGGCCCGGGGATCAGCACGGGGGGCGCCCCGCCGGTGGAGCCACCCTTCGGCTGGCCCAGGGGCGCGGTCGAGACGCACATGCCGCCCTGCTGGACGCTGCCCGACGGGCACTTGCAGGCGCCGCCGCTACCGTCGCCGAAGGGGGTCCAGGCCGCGCCGGAGGGACAGCTCATGCAGCCGTTGGTCTTGTTGTTGAACTGGCTGCCCGGCGCGCAGGGTTCGCAGGATTCCGGCTTGGTGATCTTGCCCGTGCCGTTGGCGCCCATGGTGAACACGCCGGGCGTGTGGACAAGATTGGGGCCGCAGATATTGGCGCAGGCCTGACCGTTCCAGGTCTGCCAGGACGGGCACTTGGGCGCGGTGGGCGGCGCGGGGCCTCCGCCCTTCACGCAGATATTGGTGGCGCTATCGAGCTGGGTCCCACTCGGGCAGGGGGTGCAGGTGGCCTTGGTCCCCAGGCCCGGGATCACCACGCCGCCCGACGAGATCGCGCCGCTGCTACCGGGAATGAACTTTTCATTGGCCTTGCAGCGGTTGACGCACGACCCGCCGACATTCTGTTGCCAGGCCGGGCAGCCGGCCACGCACTTGTTCTGGCTCTCCGAGAAGACGCTTCCGCTCGGACAGACCACGCAGGCGCCCAGGCTGTTGACCGGCGCCACCACCGAGTAATTGCCCTCCTGCACGAACTTGAACTCGGCATAGCTGGCGTGGGCGCCGGCCGGGCAACCGCCGCACTGTCCGTTGGCGCCCAGGATCTGACCGGTGGGACAGGCCGCCACGCAGGCGCCGCCTTGATAGGCCTGGCCCTTGGGGCAGCCGCCGCACTGGCCGTCGGGCCCCTGCACCGTTCCGGCCGGGCAGACCTGGCAGCCGCTGTCGTTGGAGTTTGTGTAGCCCTGGTTGCTGGAGGGACACTTGCAGGCCAGCTTGTCACCGACCTTCTCCAACTTGGCGGAGCCGCCCCAACAGACCTCGCAGGCGGTGTTAAGACCGGGCGCGCAGGCGACGACATAGCTCACCTGCTCCTCCTGCACCCCTGGGGTCAGGCCGTAGTTCGAACCATTGAAGAACTCGGCGGCCGCCTCAGGCCCGCTCTGGAACACCCCCAACAGGGCGTCGCCGACGTCGGCGAAGAACTGGCCGCAGCCCTTCACGCTGCTGTAGTAGTCCTCCAGCGCCTTCTTGGACGCTAGGCCCGCGCCGGCGAACTGGCAGCCGCAGTCGACCTTGTGCAGTATGAAGCCGAGACCGGGGACGGCGCCCAGCGCGCCCACCGCCTGACCCGAGGCCATATCCACCAGGGCGTTGAAGGCCCCCGGGAAACTGGACTTCAGGAAGTCGGCCACCGGGGTGGCGGCGAGCAGCAGCTTGGCGATGAACCCGCCGATGGTGGTCTGCACCAGCGCCTTGCACTGGGCGGTGTCGGTGAAGGCGCCGTCGAAGGCCAGGGCCACCATGCCGGCGGTTGCCGCGGCCATTATGATGTCGGGCCCCACCTGAATCTCGGCGGCGCACTGCGACAGTTCGGGGTCGGCGAAAGTGCCCACCAGTTGGAAGAAATCCGCGCCGGTATAGGCGGTCAGGCAGCTGCCGATGCTGGCTCGGGCCTGTTGGGCGTTGGCGGCGAGCAGGGCGACGGCCGCCACCAGGCTGATCGCCAGGCGACCGAGGCCGGCCATGCGTGATCGTGATCGGCCCACGCGCCCACCCCCGAGGAAACAGCGTTAGGTGAACACTGTTGTACCCAGTTTGGGCTGGGTCAAGGAAAGACCGCGCCTACCAGGAGTCGATCCAGCGCAGCTTCTTTTCCGTGCGCACGGGGACCGGAGGCAGGGACTTCAGCCCAGCCACAACCCAGCGGCGGGTGTCGGCCGGGTCGATGACGTCGTCCAGGTCCGTGCCGGCCCCCCGCGCCAGGGCCTTGCCCGCCGCATAGGCCCGGGCCACCCGCTCGTCGAAACTCTTCTTGCGTTCCACCGGGTCGGCGATGGCCGCCAGCTCGTTGCGGTAGCCCAGCTTGACCGAGCCCTCCAGCCCCATGCCGCCGAACTCGCCCGTCGGCCAGGCGACGCAGAACATGGCGGCCTGATAGCTGCCCCCGGTCATGGCGATGGCGCCCAGGCCATAGCTCTTGCGCAGGATCACCGAGAAGATCGGCACCGTCAGGTTCGCCCCAATCACAAACAGCCGCGAGCAGTGGCGGATCAGGCCGGTCTTCTCCGCCTCCGGTCCCACCATGTTGCCGGGCGTGTCCGACAGCGACAGCAGCGGGATGTCGAAGGCCTCGCACAGCTGCATGAAGCGGGCGGCCTTGTCGGAGGCGTCGGCGTCGATGGCGCCGCCGATATGGTGCGGATTGTTGGCGAACACGCCGACCGGTCGTCCCTCGATCCGAACAAGCGCGGTGATCATGGCCAGGCCGAACCTGGGCCGCAGCTCCAGCACCGAGCCCTCGTCGGCGATCAGCTCGATCACCTTGCGCACGTCATAGACCCGCAGCCGGTTCTCCGGGATCGACCGGCGCAGCAGCCGCTGATCGGCGCAGGTCCAGTCCGCCACGGGACCCTGGAAATAGGAGATGTACTGCTTGGCCAGGCGCACGGCGTCGGCCTCGTCTTCGGCCAGGACGTCGATGGTGCCGTTGGCCTGCATGACCTTCAGCGGGCCGATCTCCTCGGGGCGGAAGACGCCCAGGCCGCCGCCCTCCACCATGGCGGGACCGCCCATGCCCAGAGCCGAGTCCTTGGTGGCGATGATCACGTCGCAGCAGCCAAGGATGGCGGCGTTGCCCGCGAAGCAGCGGCCCGAATTGATCCCCACCAGAGGCACCGCCCCCGACAGCCGCCCCCAGAACTCAAAGCCCCTCGTGAAGCCGCCACCCTCTGTGTCGCCGGGCCGGCCGCCCCCGCCCTCGGTGAAGAACACCGTGGGGACCCGCCAGCGCAGAGCGATCTCGCTCATCCGGTCCAGCTTCTCGTGGTTGTGCGCGCCCTGGGTGCCCGCGAGCACCGTGTAGTCATAGGCCATGACCGCGACCCGGGCCCTGTCCTCGGCAAACCGGTCGCCGTTCACCTGGCCCAGGCCCATGACCATGCCGTCGGCCGGGGTGGTGGCGATCAGTTCGTCGAGGGTGTTGCGCCGCCTGCGCGCCGCGATGGTCAGGGCGCCGTATTCCGTGAAGGTGCCGGGATCGTAGAGGTCGTCCACGTTCTCCCGCGTGGTCCGCTGCCGGGTTTTCCGCCGCCGGGCCACCGCCTCGGGCCGGGCGGCGTCCAGGGTCAGGCGGTGGCGCTCCAGCACCTCGGCCAGGTCGGGGCGGATGACGTCGAGATCGATCACCTCCTCGGCCTCGCCGGTCCCGCCTTCCACTTCGACCTCCTCGAGGAACGCCAGAGGGTGGTCCTCGAAGACGGTGTCGCCCTGGCCCACGGTGATCTCGCGCACCACGCCGGAGAAGGCGGCGGAGACCACATGCTCCATCTTCATGGCTTCCATGATGAACAGCGCCTGGCCCTCGCGAACCGTCTCGCCGATCGCGACGGACAGCGCGATGACCGTGCCCTGCAGCGGCGCGCGCAGGGGCCTGGTCCCCTCCGGCCCCTCGGCCTCATCCTCTTCGGGATCGGCCGTGACCCGCTCGGCCTTGCCCAGCGCCAGGACCGCCAGGGGATCGACCGCGTCGATCTGCACCCCCGCGCGCTTGGTGACACCGCCGGCCGCGGGGGACTCAAAGTACAGCTTGGGGGCGTCGGCCGTGGCGGTCAGTTCGCCCATGGTCTCCTCGATGAAGCGCGTATGGACCTCGCCCGCCACCACCGCCGGATGGGCCAGCAGGCTTTGCAGGAAGCCGATATTGGTGGGGGCGCCCGCGATCTTGAATTCCGACAGCGCCCGGTGGGCCTTGGCGACGGCGACGGGCAGGCCGCCGGAGCCCGCGTGGACAATCAGCTTGGCCAGCAGGGAGTCGTAGCGGGCGCTGGTGCGGTAGCCGGCATAGCCGAAGCCGTCGACCCGAACCCCCGGCCCTGACGGCGGCTCGAAGGCCGAGAGCAGGCCGCCCGCCGGCCGCGCCGAACCATCGGCGCTCATGGTCTCCAGGTTCACGCGGGCCTGCACCGCCACGCCGCGCGGCGCCGGGACCTCATCCTGGGTGAGGTTGAGGTCCGCCAGGGACCTGCCCCGCGCCACCTCGATCTGCAGGCGCACCAGGTCCAGGCCCAGCACCTCCTCGGTGACGGTATGCTCCACCTGCAGGCGCGGATTGGCCTCGATGAACGCCAGGCGCCCGCCCGGCTCCACCAGGAACTCCACGGTCCCCAGGCTGCGATAATGGGCGGCCTGACCCAGCGCGACGGCGGCCTCGAACAGCTGCTCGCGGATCGCCATGGGCAGGGTCGAGGCCGGCGCGATCTCCACCACCTTCTGGCGCTGGCGCTGCAGGCTGCACTCGCGGTCCCACAGGTGGGAGACGTTGGTCCCGTCGCCGAGGATCTGCACCTCGATATGCCGGGCCCGGGCCAGGAACTGCTCGACATAGAGCGAGCCGTCGCCGAAGGCCGACAGGGCCTCGGAGGCGCAGCGCTCGAAGGCCTGCTCCAGCTCGTCCGCCGACCGGGCCGGACGCATGCCCCGGCCACCGCCGCCGGAGACCGCCTTGACCATCACGGCGCCCCCCGCGCCCAAGCTGGCCAGGAAGGACTTGGCCTGCTCCAGGGTCGTGGCCCCCTCCGTCCCCGGCAGGATCGGCACGTTGCAACGGGCGGCCAGGTCCCGGGCCTGCCCCTTGTCGCCGAACAGGTCCAGGGTCTCGGGGCTCGGCCCGACGAAGGTCACTGCCGCCTTGGCGCAGGCCCGCGCGAAGGCGGCGTTCTCGCTAAGGAAGCCGTAGCCCGGATGGACGGCGTCGGCGCCCACCTGCTTGGCGATCTGCAGGATCTGGGCGCCGTCGAGATAGGCCGCGGGCCCCGAGCCCTTCAGCCCCACCGCCTGGTCGGCCTTGCGGGTATGGAGGGATGAGGCGTCATCCTCGGCGAAGATCGCCACCGTGCCGATCCCCATCTCGGCGGCGGTGCGGGCGATACGCACGGCGATCTCGCCGCGGTTGGCGATCAGAAGCTTCTTCACGTCCCCTACCCTCTCGCGGCCGCCAGAGCGCGCCAGGGTTAAATGGACCCCGGTTAACCCGTCCGGCGCGCTCTAACTTTATGTTTGAGAGCCTTTTTGAACGGATCAGATGATTCCATCTGATCCTAAAAGGCTCTCGGCCGTCTCATTGGTCTTGGTTTCAGCGCACCGGCGGCGACAGCAGCCCCTCGAATAGCGGCCGCACATAGAGGTTCACCGCCCGGCCCGGCGTCACCGCCACCGCCCAGTGCCGCAGCGCGGCGGCCGCGTTTATCGCCGCGGTGATCACCTGGGCGCCGATATTGGCGTCGATGGGCCGAATGGAGCCGTCGGCGATCCCGTCGCTGATCAGCGAGGCGAAGCGGTCGGAGATGCGGTCGAACTTGGCCACCAGCTTGGGCTGGATGGACTCCGGCGCCGAGGTCAGGGCCGAGGTCCGAAGCAGGGGCGCATTGCCCGACATCTGGTACTCCACCAGCGCCGTGGCCACGGTGGCCAGGGTCTGCAGGCCGTCGGTGGTGACCGCCTCGGCCTGGCGGATGGCCCGGCGCATCACCTCGATGGTGCGCTCGAAACAGGCCACCACCAGTTCATCCTTGGTCTCGTTGTGATGGTAGAAGGCGCCCTTGGTGACATTGAGCCGGGCCGAGATCTTCTCAACCGAGGCGCCGAGATAGCCCTCCGCGTTGATCAGCTCCGTCGCCGCCCGCAGGAACAGCTCGCTGGAGATCTCCCCGCCCTCCGGCGGCTCGGGAATCAGCCCCGGCAGCGGCCTGGGATCCCAGACGGCGCCGGGCGAGGCCAGGCCGTCGGCGGTGATCGACAGCAGGCGCTGCGTGACCCGCCCATAATCCTCGGGATCGTGCCGGTGCAGCCAGACCGGCGCCCAGAAGATCTCCGACAGCAGCATGTGGGTGCGCGCGTTCTGCTCCAGGCGGGTGAGGCTGGCGGTTTCCGGCCCGTCCAGAAGGCCCCGCGCGCGCCGGAACATCGCCACATAGGCCGCATTGACCGGCGCCGAGTTCAGGGCGCGGACGTCGTTGAAGGTCGTGAGCGGCTCGACCTCCGCCAAGGCCATGCGACGGTGATAGTCGAGATAGGCGTCGAAGAACCGGGTCAGGCGATCCCGCACATTGGTCCCGGCCTCCCCGGCGACCAGGAACTGGCTGAAGCCCTCGACGCCCTTCAGGAAGCAGGCGGCCGCCAGATCTTCCTTGTTCTTGAAGTAGTAGATCACCCCGGTGGGCACGAGGTTCAGGCTGGCCGCCACCTCGCCCAGCGTCATGCCGCGCACGCCCTTGCGGTTCAGCACCTCGACGGCGGAGGCGACAATGGCGGTCTTGCGCTGTTCGAACCGGCGCGTCGGACCACGGGTCATCTTCGCCGCCGGCTCAAGAGTATCCGTCATGTCTCCACCCGCTACGCGCGGGCTGTCACCGCGTCTTCTGTCCCTACCCTAGCGCGACCCGCGGCCCCGGCGAAAGACGCCAGGGCCGCCAAGGGATCAAACGCTCTTCAACGCCTCGGTATTGATCGGCAGGCTGCGGATCCGCTTGCCGGTCGCCGCGAAGATGGCGTTGCACAGGGCCGGCGGCGCGGGCGGCAGGGCCGGTTCGCCCAGGCCGGTCGGGGGATTGTCGGTGATCAGGAAGTGCACCTCCACCGGCGGGGCGTCAGCGATCCGCATCAGCGGATAGTCGCCGAAGTTGCCCTGCACCGCCGCGCCGTTCTCGATGGTGATCAGCTGGCCGAGCGCCGCTGACAGGCCGTCGAGCACCGAGCCCTGCACCTGGTTGATCCCGCCCGCCGGATTGATGATCTGGCGGCCCACATCTGCGGCCACCCACACCTTGTCCACCTTCACCGCGCCATCGGCCGCGACCGTGGCCTGCACCACCTCGGCGAAATAGCCCATGTGGCTGAAGTGGAAGGCGATGCCCATCCCCGTACCCTTGGGCAGCTTGGTCTTCCCCCAGCCGGCCTTCTCGGCAGCCAGCTTGACCACGCCGCGCATACGGTCGGCGGCGTAGCCGCTCTGGCCCGGCGTCCCCACCATGGCCCCGTCTCCCAGCAGCTTCAGGCGGAAGGCCACCGGGTCGGCGCCGGCCGCATGGGCCAGCTCGTCGATGAAGGACTGCATGACGAAGGACAGCGCATTGCTGCCCGGCGCCCGCAGGGGACCGGTCGGCACCCCGGTGGGGATCAGCGACAGGTCGTAGCGGAAGTTGGGCACGAAGCGGGCCGGGAACTCGTTCTGCGACATACCGGCGCTTGAGGCGAACTTGCCGTCGTTCCCGAAGCTTACGAAGTGGTCGCGCCAAGCGGTGACCGCCCCGCTCGCATCGACGCCGCCCGACAGGAAGTGATAGCCCCCCGGACGGTAGAAGTCGTGCCGCAGGTCGTCCTCGCGGCTCCACACCAGCTTGACCGGCGCGCCGGCCTGCTTGGCGATCCAGGCTGCTTCGACCATGTAGTCATTGGCCAGCCGGCGACCGAAGCCGCCGCCGCAGCGGGTCATGTGCAGGCTGATGGCGCTGGGGTCGACGCCCAGCGTCTTGGCCACCAGCTGGCGGCCCGGCTCCGGGTTCTGGGTCGGCGCCCAGATCTCCAGCTTGCCGTCCTTGAACGCGGCCGTGCAGTTCATCGGCTCCAGGGCGGCGTGGGCGATGAAGGGGTAGGAATAGGCCGCCTCCACCGTCTTGCTCGCCGCCTTCATCCCGGCCGCCACATCGCCGTCATTGCGCTCGGTGCGCAGGGGCGCGGCCTTGGAGAGCGCGAGCGCCTGGGCGTCGTAGTCGGCTGTGGACTGCTTGGAGGTGGGATGCTCCGCCCACTGAATGTTCAGCTTCTCGCGGGCCTTGCGGGCCTGCCACCAGCTGTCGGCCACCACCGCCACGCCGGGCAGCAGGCCGCTGAGCTCGGTTCCGCCCTCGACGATGAAGGCGTGACGCACGCCTTTCACCGCCTTGGCGGCGGCCAGGTCGGCGCTGGCCACCTTGGCGCCGAACACCGGCGCCTTGTCGAAGGTGGCGTAGAGCATGCCGGGAACCACCACATCGATCCCGAACAGCGGCTTGCCGCTCACCAGGCCGGCCGAGTCCACCTGCGGCATGAACCGGCCGAGGATCTTGTAGTCCTTGGCGTCCTTCAGCGGCACGGTCTTCAGGTCCGGAGCCGGCAGGGTCGCGGCCTTGGCGGCGAGCGACCCATAGGTCGCCTTCTTGCCCGAGGCTTTGTGATAGACGACGCCGAGGGCCGTGGTGCATTCGGCGGCCGGCACGTTCCAGGTCTGGGCTGCGGCGGCCACGATCATGGCCCGGCCCGCGGCGCCGACCCGGCGCAGCTCGTCCCAGTGCAGGGGGGTGGCCATGCTGCCGCCGGCGAACTGGCGGCCATAGGTGGCGGGATCGCCGTCAGCCTGCTTGGTGGTCACCGACGCCCAGTCGACGTCGAACTCCTCGGCGATGATCATCGGCAGGGAGGTCTTGATGCCCTGGCCGATCTCCGGGTTCTTGGAGACGATGGTGACCTTGTTGTCAGGCGTCAGGCTGACATAGGCGTTGAGCTTGGCCTCAGCG
>NZ_JANPJP010000266.1:0-4940 GCF_031425575.1 Phenylobacterium sp. | reverse complement strand
CTTTTTTGTCACCACCAGCGGGTGGGCTTGGCGCGGAAATCTGCAGCCTTTTCAAGGGCTCCGCCGAGGGAGAACAGGGTTCCCTCGTCCAACGCCTTGCCGATCAGCTGGAGGCCCAGGGGCAGGCCCTTGTGGTCGAGGCCCGCGGGGATGGACATGCCGGGCAGGCCCGCCAGGTTCACCGTCACCGTGAAGATGTCGTTGAGGTACATGGCCACCGGATCATCGGCGTTGTCGCCGAGGGCGAAGGCGGCGGACGGTGCGGTGGGGGTCAGCAGGGCGTCGACCTTCTGGAAGGCCTGGTCGAAGTCGTCGGCGATACGGCGGCGCACCTTGAGGGCCTTGACGTAATAGGCGTCGTAATAGCCCGCCGAGAGCACATATGTGCCGATCATGATGCGGCGCTTGACCTCGGTCCCGAAGCCCGCGGCGCGGGTCTTCTCATAGGTGTCGGTGAGGTTGGCGCCCTCGACCCGCAGGCCGTAGCGCATGCTGTCATAGCGGGCGAGGTTCGAGGAGGCCTCGGCGGGCGCCACGATGTAGTAGGCCGGCAGGGCGTACTTGGTGTGCGGCAGGGACACCTCGACGATCTCGCAGCCGGCGTCCTTCAGCCAGGCGATGCCCTGTTCCCAGAGCTTCTCGATCTCGGCGGGCATGCCGTCGACGCGGTACTCCTTGGGGATACCGATCCGCAGGCCCTTCACAGACTTGCCGACAAAGCTCGGGAAATCAGGGACTTCGATGTCCAGGCTGGTGGAGTCCTTGGCGTCGTGGCCGGACATGGACTTCAGCAGGATGGCGGCGTCTTCCACCGTCTTGGCGATGGGGCCGGCCTGGTCCAGGGACGAGGCGAAGGCCACCACGCCCCAGCGCGAGCAGCGGCCATAGGTCGGCTTGATCCCCACCGTGCCGGTGAAGGCGGCGGGCTGGCGGATGCTGCCACCGGTGTCAGTGGCTGTTGCCCCCAGGCAGAGGTCAGCGGCGACGGCGGTGGCCGACCCGCCCGACGAGCCGCCCGGCGTCAGCTTGCTGTTGGAGCCCTCGGCGCGCCAGGGATTGACCACCGGCCCGAAGGCGCTGGTTTCGTTGGAGGAGCCCATGGCGAACTCATCCAGGTTGAGCTTGCCCAGCATCACCGCCCCATCGCGCCACAACTGGCTGGTGATGGTGGATTCGTAGGTGGGCACGAAGTTGCCCAGGATGTTGGAGCAGGCGGTGGTGCGGACGCCTTCGGTGCAGAACAGGTCCTTGATCCCCAGCGGCGCGCCGTCCAGGGCGCCGGCCTCCCCCTTGGCCCGGCGGGCGTCGGAGGCGGCGGCCATATCGAGGGCCTTCTCGGGCGTCTCGAGGATGTAGGCGTTCAGTGGCCTGGCGGCGGCCACGGCGTCGACGTGGGCCTGGGTCAGTTCGACCGAGGAGAAGGACTTGTCGGCGAGGCCGGCGAGCGCGGCCTTCAGCGTGAGGGAGGTCAGGTTGGACATGATCTTACTCGACCACCTTGGGGACGACGAAGAAGCCGCCCACGGTCTTGGGGGCGTTGGAGAGCACCCGGGCGGAATCGCCGCCGTCGCTGACGACGTCGTCACGCATCGGCGCGGCCACGGCGACGGCGGAGGTCATCGGCTCCACCCCGTCGGTATCGACCTCGGCCAACTGCTCGATCCAGTCCATGATGCCGCTGAGCTCCTTGGCCAGCGGTTCGATGCGGTCTTCGGGCTCGGCGATGCGGGCCAGTCTGGCGACCTTTCGGACGGTCGCCGCGTCGATGGCCATGGGGGCCTCCTGATTGTTCGACGCAGGGGTTAGCCGTGCGGCCCCGCCTTTGACAAGCGATCCCTGTGCGGAAGTCGTCTCAGGCGGCCTGGGCGGCGGGCTCGGAGGCGCCGTCGAGGGCGGCCTCAATGGCGGCGAACAGCTTCTCGGCCTCGATGGGCTTGGCCACGACGCCGCTCATGCCGACGGCGAGATACTCCGCCACCTGCTCGGCCATGACATTGGCGGTGACCGCTACGATGGGGGTCGGCGCAGCGCCGCGCTCGGCCTCGCCCTGGCGGATGGCGAGCGTTGCCTCGACCCCGCCCATCTCCGGCATCTGGATATCCATTAGCACCAGATCAAAGCCGCCGGCCGCGAACAGCTCGGCGGCCTCGCGGCCGTTCTGCGCGATGGTGAGGTCCACGCCGAAGGGCTCCAGCAGGGAGGTCAGGATCAGCTGGTTGGTCTTGTTGTCCTCGGCCGCCAGGACCCGCAGCGGCGGGGCGTCGGCGGCGGGTTCCATATCGGCGCACACCACGGGCGCGGGCGCTTCGGGCGCGGGCGCCTCGGGCGCGGCGGCTTGCGACGCGGGCGCGGCGGCGGCCGGCCTCTCCAGCGGAACCTCCAGGGTGAAGACAGAGCCCCTGCCCTCCTGGCTGGCGGCGGTGATCCGCCCCCCCATCAAGGCGGCCATCTCGCGGGCGACGGAAAGGCCCAGGCCGGCGCCGCCGGTGGTCCGCGTGGCCGAGGCGTCCACCTGGCTGAAGGCCGCGAAGACTTCCTCGATCCACTTGGCCGGGATGCCGACACCGGTGTCAGCGACCCGGAACCGGACGGTCGTCTCCGCGTGGTCCACGGCGACGGTGACCCCGCCAGCCTGGGTGAACTTCACGGCGTTGGAGACCAGGTTGGCCAGCACCTGGGCCAGACGCCCGGCGTCGCCCCGCCAGCGGCCCTGGCTCTCGGCGGCCACGGCGATGTCGAAGCTGAGCCCCTTGGCCTCCGCCGCCGCAGTCTCCGCCTTGCAAGCCTTGCGAACCACCGCGGCAAGGTCGAAGTCGGCGACCTCCAGGGTGGCCTTGACGGCCTTGGAGATCTCCAGAACCCCGTTGAGGATCTTCAGCAGGGCCTCGCCGGACTCGCGGATCACCGTCAGGCGCTCCGCGTGGGCGGCGTTGGCCGGTTCGCGCGCCATGATCTGCGCCATGCCCAGAATGCCGTTCAGGGGGGTGCGGATCTCGTGGCTCATATTGGAGAGGAAGTCGCTCTTGGCGCGGTTGGCGGCCTGCGCCTTCTCGGTTGAGAGTTTCAGGGCGCGTTCGCGTTCGCGGATTCCCTGGGCCATGGCGTTGAAGCTGCGTTCCAGGGAGCCGATCTCGTCGGTCCCGGCGGCCTCGACCTGAACGGCCTCCCCGCGCTCCAGCCGCTCGGCGGCGTCGCGCAGGGCCAGCAGGGGCCGGGTGACGTTGCGGGCCAGCGCCCAGCTGCCGGCGGCGATCACCCCGACCCCCATCACGGCCAGCAGCAGCATGGCGCCCAGCAGCCAGCCATAGGGCTTGAGCGCCAGGGCCAGCGGATAGCGCAGCAGCAGGACGACCTGGTCCTGGGCGATGGCGGTGATCGGCTTGATCACCGCCACGGCTGGGCCGATGCGGGTGACCCTGGCCTGGCGCTTGGATTTCGGCGCGTCGAGGAAGGCGCCCACCGCCTCCAGCTCGGCGGTGGAGACCGCCCAGGTGTTGGCCTTCCAGCCGCCGTTGACGCCGCGCACTAGCACCACCGGCTGCAGGGGGATGGCGGAGAACTGCTCCAGGGCCTTCATCTCGGCCTGGTCCAGCCGGACAGCGAACACCACCCAGCCGCTGAGCATGGGGGTCAGGATGGGGGCCGAGACCGCCTCATAGGGCGTACCGTCCATGACGAAGACGCCTGAGGCGGTGTCCCGGGCGGCGATGGCCTCCAGCACCGCGTCGCTGGGACGGGCCCGCGACGCGCTGGACGCGGTGAGCACCTTGCCGTCAAGGCCCACGACGAAGGCCGCGTCGATTCCCAGGCGAGTGCGCAGGTTGTCCAGGGCCGACTGGATGGTGGCCGCGTCCTGGGTGGCGACGGCGGCGCGGAAACCAAAGTCGCGGGCGAGCACATTGGCGCCGCTCTCCAGCTCGCGGGAGCGCAGGGCCCAGATGCGCTCGAAGACCATGCCGCTGACCGCCAGCTCATCGCGGACGATGCGCTCGGCGTTGCGGGCGACGGCGGCGTAGACCGCCGAAAGGATGACGAAGAGGATGGCGACGAACAGTCCGGCATAGAGCACGGTCAGCTTAGTTCGCAGCCGGGTGAACCGGGGCGCACGCAGGCTGGCGCCGCGCTGGAGCATCCCGGCCAGGTTCGGAAGTTTGGGCATTCCTGTCGGTCATCCCCGGAGGCGGCGACCCGCTGCCTGACGTCAAGGGATGACTAGCTGGGAGACTCTAAGGTCGGGTGAACACTTTGCGCGCTAGGTGCGGCAGGACGCCGCGGTGGGGTGGCGCGAACGGGAACACCGAGCGCGACGGGCAGTCAGCCAAGACCGAGGCCCACTCAAGGGCTGAGTTGGGCTCTTAGCCGTCGTTACCAATGTCCGCTCTGGGGCAGGCGGCCAGCAGGTCGGCTGCGACGATCAGGTTGGGCCCTAGGGCGACTTTCGGAAGGTCCTCTTTATGGCGCAGGGCAAGGCCTGGGTGACATAGCCCCGCGAGTCGTCGGCCAGATTGCGGGGATCGCGCATGCAAGCCGCGTCCGGCGGGCTGTCGGCGACGCTGCGGGTCATCATGCGCTCGGAATGACCCTGGGACAGGTGCGTGACGAACAGCCGCGTCAGGGCCTCGAGGCCCTCGGCTTGCCTCTACCGGCTTCTCGATGTCGTGTCCGGCTCTCCGGCGTCGGGCCTGTGGCCGGCGCCGGAGAGCCGCTGGTTCAGATGAACACGAAGTTGTCTGCGCTGAATTCATTCAGACTAATGTCTGCGACGGTAATCGAGTTGCCGCCATCGAGTTGGATGCGGATCCCGTATGAATCATCACGTGTTGCGGCGTTCAGTACCTGCGCCAGGCTGCTGAAGCCGTAAGCGGAGAGGTCGATCACGTCGTGGCCCGGGCCCGCGCCGGGCCGGAATCCGTAGAGCTGATCGTGTCCGCTTCCCGGCC
>NZ_JANPJP010000265.1:0-3587 GCF_031425575.1 Phenylobacterium sp. | reverse complement strand
CTTGGGCCCGTTGACGTCGATCTTGGTCATCATCGGGAAGTCGACGTCGTAGGTCAGCGAGCAGAAGCTGGCGATCTCCTCGGCGTTCCCCGGCTCCTGGGCGCCGAACTGGTTGCAGGGGAAACCCAGCACCACAAAGCCCTGGTCCTTGTACTTGCTGTAGAGCGCCTCCAGCCCTTCGTACTGCGGGGTGAACCCGCATTTGCTGGCGGTGTTGACGATCAGGACCACCTTCTCGCGATAGCTGGACATCGGCGTCGCCTTGCCGTCGAGGGTCTCGGCGCTGAAGTCATAGATGCTCATGGCGTTCGCCCCTAGACGATCATCGTGACGGGATCTTCGATCAGGATCTTGAAGGCCTGCAACCAGCGGGCGCCGATGGCGCCGTCCACCACGCGGTGATCGCAGGTCAGGGTCACTGTCATCACCGTGGCGATGGCCAGTTGGCCGTTCTTCACGACAGGCCGCGGCTCGCCGGCGCCCACGGAGAGGATCGCGCCCTGGGGCTCGTTGAGGATCGAGGAAAAGGCCTTGATCCCGAACATGCCCAGGTTGGAGACCGAGAAGGTGCCGCCCTGGAACTCCTCGGGCTTGAGCTTGCGGGTACGGGCCCGGGCCGCCAGGTCCTTGGCCTCGGTGGCGATCTGGGCCAGGCCCTTGGTCTCGGCTGCCCGGATGATCGGTGTGATGAGCCCACCGTCGATGGCCACCGCCATGGCGATGTAGGCGTGGGGGTGCAGGGCGATGCCCTCCGGCGAATAGGAGGCGTTGGCCTCCGGCACCTGTTTCAGGGCGATGGCGGCGGCCTTGATCACCAGGTCGTTGACGCTGACCTTGACGCCCTGGCTCTCGAGCATGGCGTTGATCTTCACCCGGCCCGCCAGCAGGGCGTCGATTTCCAGGTCAATCGTCAGGGGGAAGTGCGGCACATCGCGGAAGCTGTCGGTGAGGCGCCGGGCGACGGTCTTGCGCATGCCGTCCAGGGGCACGAGGTCGTAGGAGCCGTCGGGAATGCCCATCTGGGCCAGGCTCTGAACCTGACGCGGGGCTGCGGTCGCCGCGCCGCCGGCGGTGGCCGGGGCGCTGGCCGCGCCGGGGGCCGCGCCCTCGACGTCGCGCTTGATGATGCGGCCGTGGGGACCGGAGCCCGTCAGGGTCGAGAGGTCGAGGTTCTTCTGGGCTGCGATCCGCCGGGCCAGCGGCGAGGCGAACACCCGCGTTCCCTGCCCTTCTCCCCTTGCGGGAGAAGGTGGCCGGTCGGAGACCGGTCGGATGAGGGGTTGCGCTCCCTCCTCCGCCTTGGCGGCGGCGGGCTTTCCGGACGGTTCTGAGAGACCCCTCATCCGACCCTGCTCCGCAGGGCCACCTTCTCCCGCAAGGGGAGAAGGAGAAGGCGCCGCCGCCTCGCCCTCGCCGGACAGCCGGGCGATCGGCGAATTGACCTTCACGTTCTCCGTGCCCTCGGGGACCAGGATGGCCTCGATGGTCCCCTCGTCGACGGCCTCGACCTCCATGGTCGCCTTGTCGGTCTCGATCTCGGCGATGACGTCGCCGGACTTCACCAGGTCGCCCTTCTTCACATACCACTTGGCGAGCGTGCCCTCCTCCATGGTGGGCGACAGCGCGGGCATCAGGATCTCGATCGACATGGGTCAGGCGCTCGGGCGGTTGTGGGGGGCGCAGGCGCGCAAGAAGGTCATGACGGCTCCAGCGACAGATGGGCGAGCTGGTCGGCGTTGGCCTCCCAGTTCTGCCCATCGAAGGCGGTGAGGTCGAGGGTGGCCGCTTCGTCAAGGCACCGGGCGTTCACAGACCACCCGTCGGGATTGGAACGCGGGCGGTAGAAGCTCTTGATGCCGCATTCGGCGCAGAACAGGTGCTTGGCGACCCGGCTGTTGAAGCTGTACTCGGCCAGCCGCTCCATGCCCTGGGTCACCCGAAAACGGCTCTCGGGCACGATGACGTGGATGTAGCCGGTCTTGGCGCACATGGAGCAGTTGCAGCTTTGGGCCTCGACCACCTGCGGCAGGGCCACCTCGAACCGCACGCCGCCGCAGTGGCATCCCCCCGCCCGCCAGGTGAACGGGTCGGGGTTCATTTGTAGGTGACCGCCTTCACCGCCTTCACGATCTTGTCGACCGAGGGCAGCGACAGGGCCTCCAGATTGGCCGCATAGGGCATGGGCACGTCTTCCTGGTGAACGCGGGCGGGAGGGGCGTCCAGGTAGTCGAAGGCGTGCTCCAGCACCCGCGCGATCACCTCGGCGCCGACGCCCATGGGACCCCAGCCTTCCTCGACGGTGACCAGGCGATTGGTTTTCTTGACGCTCGCCACGATGGTTTCGTGGTCCAGGGGGCGCAGGGTGCGCAGGTCGATCACCTCGGCCTCGATGCCCATGCCGGCCAGCGTCTCGGCGGCCTCCAGGGCCAGGCCCACGGCGCGGGAGTGGGCCGTGATGGTGACATCGGTCCCCGCGCGGCGGATCTTGGCCTTGCCGATGGGGACGACCCAGTCGACGTCGGCCGGCACGTCGAACTCGACGCCGTAGAGCATCTCGTGCTCCAGGAAGACCACGGGGTTGGGGTCGCGGATCGCGGCCTTCAGCAGGCCCTTGGCGTCGGCGGCGTCATAGGGCGCCACCACCTTCAGGCCGGGCACCTGGGCGTACCAGGCCGAATAGTCCTGGCTGTGCTGGGCGCCCACGCGGGCCGCAGCCCCGTTGGGCCCGCGGAACACGACCGAACATTTGATCTGGCCACCGGACATGTAGAGCGTCTTGGCCGCGGAGTTGATGATGTGGTCGATGGCCTGCATGGCGAAGTTGAAGGTCATGAACTCGATGATGGGCTTCAGGCCCGCCATCGCCGCGCCCACACCGAGGCCCGCGAAGCCGTATTCGGTGATCGGGGTGTCGATCACCCGGCGGTCGCCGAACTCCTCCAGCAGGCCGCGGGAGACCTTGTAGGCGCCCTGGTACTGGGCGACCTCCTCCCCCATCAGGAAGACGGTCTCGTCAGCCCGCATCTCCTCGGCCATGGCGTCGCGCAGGGCGTCGCGGATCGTGGTCTTCACCAGCTTCACACCGTCGGGCAGTTCGGGATCGCGCAGGGCCGGCCTGGGCGTCACGGGGGTCGCGCCCTCGCCTTCCGGCTGAGGTTGAGCGGCCTCGGCGGGCTGCTTTTCCGGGTCGCCGCTGGCGGCGGGCTCGGGCTTGGTCTCGGCCTTCCCGGGAGGCGCATCGGCCTTGGGCGCCGGCGCGGCGGCGCCCTCGCTGGCCAGGCGGGCGATGGGGGTGTTGACCTTCACCTCCTCGGAGCCTTCCGGCACCAGGATCTCCTCGATCACCCCCTCGTCGACGGCCTCGACCTCCATGGTCGCCTTGTCGGTCTCGATCTCGGCGATGACGTCACCGGACCGGACGGTGTCGCCCACCTTCACGTGCCATTTGGCCAGGGTGCCCTCTTCCATGGTGGGAGAGAGGGCCGGCATCAGTACGTCGGTCACTGAGCGGCCTCCAGGTAGACGTCGGTATAGAGTTCGGAGGGGTCGGGTTCGGGTGAGGTGCGGGCGAATTCGGCGGCGTCGGC
>NZ_JANPJP010000264.1:0-2191 GCF_031425575.1 Phenylobacterium sp. | reverse complement strand
TGGCGGCGCCTACGACACCATCGCGGCGGAAATGCCCAAGGGCTCGGTGCTGATCTGGGACGGCGCCCTGTGGCACGGCGGCGGGGCCAACCAGACCGAGACGCGGCGCACCGGCGTCGCCATGAACTATTGCGCGGGCTTTGTGCGTCAGCAGGAGAACCAGCAACTGGGTATCCCGCCGGAGATGGTGCGGGGGTTCGCGCCGCGGCTGCAGGAGCTGGTGGGGTACGGGGTCTATCGCGGCCTGATCGGCCACATCGACAAGCAGAGCCCGGCGCAGCGGCTCACCGGCGGGGGCGGCTTCAAGTCAATATGGGACCGCACGTGATGGCCCTTCGACAACTGGCGATCGCCGGCGTCGCCATGAGCCTGCTGACCGCCTGCGGCGCCCCCCGCCTGCCGAAGATGACCGCCGACCAGAACTGCCACATCGGCGTCTACCGCATGGTCGACGGCCGACTGTTGGACATCGGACCGGCCGACGGCTCCGACCTGCGCTGGCGGCTGCAGGATGGACAGGTCGGCCGGCTGCACGCCGACCGCGCCTGGGCGGCCACCGTGGGCTGGACCGACCGTCCCGACACCACCACCGTTCGCTGGGGCGACAGTTGCCAGGGTGTCACCCTGGTCAGTCCCCAAGGATCGGTCGAGGGACGGCGGGTGGCGCTGGAGGTTCGCGAGACCCGCTTCAAGAGCGGCGACCAGACCCTGTTTGGCCGGCTGGTGCTGCCGCCCGGCGATCAGCCGGTCACGATCATCGTGCAGGTGCATGGGTCGGAGAAGACCGCGGCCAGCCTCTACGACCACACCCAGCGCCTGGTCCCGGCCCAGGGCGTCGGGGTCTTCGTCTATGACAAGCGTGGCACGGGACGCTCAACCGGCGACTACACCCAGGACTTCCAGGTGTTGGGCCGGGACGCCGCCGCCGCCGCCGTGGCCGCGCGCCAATTGGCGGGGGCCCGCGCTGGCCGCGTCGGGTTCGAGGGGCGTAGTCAGGGCGGCTGGGTCGCCCCCATTGCGGCCAACCTGACCCCGGTGGATTTTGTCATCGTCGGCTATGGCCTGGCCGACAGCCCCTTCGCAGAGAACCGCGACGAGGCCTTGCAGGACATCGCCTCCCACGGTCCCGGCGCCCGCGCCGGCGCTCTGGAGGTCATCACCGCAACCGAGGGTGTGATGGCCTCGAACTTCACGTCGGGCTTCGAGCGGCTTGAGGCGGCCAAGGCCCGATACGGAAAGCAGCCCTGGTTCAAGGACCTGAAGGGCGAGTTCACCGGCGACCTTGCGAAATATCCAAGCTGGATCCTGCGTGTCGTGGGTCCGACCTTCAACCGGCAGACCCCCTGGACCTATGATCCCCTGCCGACCCTTCGGCGGCTGGAGGCTCCGACGCTCTGGGTGCTGGCCGGCGAGGACACCGCCGCCCCGGTGGCCGAGACACGGCGCCGGCTGCTGACGCTACACGCCCAGGGCCGTCCGATCACCGTGCTGGAGTTCCCGAGAACCGAGCATGGCATGTACACCTTCGAGACGGACGCCAAGGGTGAGCGGCGCAAGGTCCGCTATGCCGAGGGCTATTTCCAGACCAGCCTTGACTGGGCCCGGACCGGCGCCCTGGCCGGCCCCTACGGCGACGCAGTGCTGCTGACGCCCGGGCCTAGCGCAGGCTCGCGTTCAGCCGTTCCAGCACCTTCGACCCCGGGATCAGCTGGGCGTCGGTGAGCTGGTTCAGCGGGGTCTCGACGGTCTCCAGGCCCTCGTGCAGATCGGTGGCCTTGGGGTCGACATAGAGCAGGCCGGTGACCACCTCACCCTGCGCCTGGCGGCTGGCCAGGTAGGACATGGCCGAGATCCGGTCGGTGGGGTCGTAGTGTTCAGCCAGCTTGTGCAGGTTGAGGACAGAGCCGTCGTGCTGGGTCACCAGCGTATTGGTCCCGGGCTCGTAGTCGACGTGGATCGCCTCGCGCGGCACCACGAAGTCGAGGGTGTTCACCGCCTCGTTGTGATCGCGGACATAGTCGAAGCTCTTGGTGGAGCCCGCGTGATTGTTGAACTGGATGCAGGGGCTGATGCAGTCGATGAAGGCCGAGCCCTGGTGGCTGAGAGCGGCCTTGATCAGGGGCACCAGCTGGGCCTTGTCGCCCGAGAAGGAGCGGGCCACGAAGGTGGCGCCCAGCTGCAGGGCGACGCT
>NZ_JANPJP010000263.1:0-1551 GCF_031425575.1 Phenylobacterium sp. | reverse complement strand
TCCCTAGCCATTTCCATCCCGCGATGCAAAGGTTGCCGCCGACGGGTTTCGGGGCTTTAAGCAGCCCCTGAACGCACATCCCGGGAGGATCTATTCAAATGCGCGAAGCTGTTATCGTTTCCTACGCCCGCACGGGGCTGGCCAAGTCCGGTCGCGGGGGTTTCAACATCACGCCGCCGATGTCGATGGCCGCGCACGCCATCAAGCACGCGGTTGAACGCTCCGGCGTCGAGGCCGACTTCGTCGAAGACTGCTACATGGGCAACAACAGTCACGGCGCCGCCAATATCGGTCGTCAGGCCGCCCTGCTGGCCGGCATGCCGGTGACCACCGCCGGCGTCACAGTCAACCGCTTCTGCTCGTCGGGCCTGCAAACCATCGCCATGGCCGCCAACCATATCCGCGGCGACGGCGCCGACTGCGTCGTGGCCGGCGGCGTCGAGAGCATCTCGATCCCCGGCGGCGGCATGCCCCGCGAAGCCATCGATCCCGACCTGATGAAGATCGCGCCGGACATCTTCATGGCGATGATCGACACCGCCGATGTGGTCGCCAAGCGTTACGGCCTCAGCCGCGAATACCAGGACGCGTTCTCGCTGGAGAGCCAGCGGCGCATGGCCGCCGCCCAGCAGGCGAACAAGTTCAAGGACGAGATCGTCCCGATGAAGACCAAGATGAAGGTGGTCAACAAGGAGACAAAGGAAGAGTCTATCGTCGACTACGTGGTGGACAAGGACGAGTGCAATCGCCCCGACACCACGATGGAGGGTCTCTCCAAGCTGGCCCCGGTCAAGGGCGAAGGCAACTTCGTCACCGCCGGCAACGCCAGCCAGCTGTCCGACGGCGCCGCCATGGTGGTGCTGATGGAAGCCAAGGAGGCCGAGCGTCGCGGTCTGGAGCCTATGGGTCGCTTCGTGTCGTGGGCCGTGGCCGGCTGCGAGCCTGACGAAATGGGCATCGGCCCGGTGTTCGCCATCCCCAAGCTGCTGGCGCGCCAGGGCCTGAAGGTGGACGACATCGACTTGTGGGAACTGAACGAGGCCTTCGCGTCACAGTGCCTCTACAGCCGCGACAAGATGGGCATCGACCCGGAGAAATATAACGTCAACGGCGGCTCCATCTCCATCGGCCACCCCTTCGGCATGACCGGCGCGCGCCTGACCGGCCACATCCTGCAGGAAGGCCGTCGCCGCAAAGCCAAGTGGGGCGTGGTCACCATGTGCATCGGCGGCGGCCAAGGCGGCGCCGGCCTGTTCGAGATCTACTAGGCAACCCTTCCTCTCTCGCCTGCGGCGGGAGAGGGGGACCACCCGCCGAAGAGCGGGTGGTGGAGAGGGCGAGCCACAGGCGCCGAGCCTGCGGCAGCCCTTTTCTGATTCAGAGCTTGAGGCTTTCCCTCTCCACCACGCCCTCTACGGGGCGCGGTCCCCCTCTCCCGCTGCGCGGGAAAGGAAGGGTTTCACCGCCTCAAACGTCCAGCCACGGTCGGAACTCCTCACCCCGCGTGACCGGTCGTAGTTTCCCACCACCGACACGCCTTCAAACCCCGCC
>NZ_JANPJP010000262.1:0-16086 GCF_031425575.1 Phenylobacterium sp. | reverse complement strand
GGCGGGTTACTTCGAGGGGCTGGCGGCGGAGGGCTGGGCGCGGAGCACCTATCACGGCAAGCAGGTGGTGCTGGCCGGCGCGACCAAGGTCCATCTGCTGGTGGAATATTCCCGCGACCGGGCCGACGGGAGCGAGATCAGCCGCCACCGGAACCTGTGGATCGTCACACTGCAGGACGGCCGCTGGGGTTTGAAGCAGAGGTCCTATTGAGATGAGCGAGATCACACTGCGCACCGCCATCCCGGCTGACGCCGCCGCGATTCGCAACCTGACTCGGGCGGCCTACGCCAAGTGGGTTCCGCTGATAGGGCGTGAACCCAAGCCGATGGGGGTCGACTATGAGGCCGCCGTGCGCGCGCATCGGTTCGACCTTCTGTATATGGGCGGCGACTTGGCGGGGCTGATTGAGACGGTCGATGAGGGCGATCAGCTACTGATCGACAACGTTGCGGTGTCCCCAGATCATCAGGGGCAGGGGCTGGGCAGGCGGCTACTCGTCAACGCGGAGACCCTGGCGACGAACCTTGGTCATGGACGCATCCGGCTCGACACCAATAAGCGGTTCGAGGACAACATCGCGCTGTACCTGCGGGTGGGCTACCGGATCGACCGCGAGGCGCCGATCGGCGACGGCTTCGTGGTCCATATGAGCAAGAATCTCGCCTAGCTCGCCCCCAGCCGCGTCAGCACTTCGCGGGGGATCTGGTGGTGGGCGATGACCGGGCGCTGGTCGCGCAGGCCCAGCGACTCGCGCTGAACAAAGAACATCCAGACGGCCCTGGCGGCGGCCTTCACGACGGCGTCGCGGGGCTCGGTGCGGTCCTCGCCGGCGTCCCAGGCGCGCAGGGCCTCGAGCGCCTTGATCATCTTGTTGTCCATGCGGCCGAGGGCTGCGGCGGCCTCGCCGGCCATCTCGTGCTGCAGGACATCAAAGCCGCTGTCGCGGGCCGAGGGCGCGTTGCGCTTGGTGAACATGGGCGCTCCCATTGATCGGTCGTTGGAGATTAGCCAACTCCGCGGGGGAATGGCTAGTTGCGTGCTCAGGTCATCCGCAGGACGACGCTCTCCGGTATCGGCTCGGCCGGCTGCAGGCCGCTCAGCGCCGGGATGATGTCCTCGACGCGGTCGACGGAGATCCAGCTGTCCATGAACTCCGGCGGAGTCAGCCGGGCGTCCACCGTGTGTTTGAACAGCGCGTAGAGCGGTTCCCAGAAGCCGCCGGGGCTGTAGAAGACCACCGGCTTGGCGTGCAGGTCGAGCCTGCGCCACGACAGCAGCTCGACGATCTCTTCCAGGGTGCCGATGCCGCCGGGCAGGACGATGAAGCTGTCGGAGCGGTCGAACATGATCTGCTTGCGCTCGTGCATGGAGGACACGACGATGGTCTCCACCACGTCGAGGCGGCGCTCGCGGACCTTCAGGAAGTGGGGGATGATCCCCAAGACATCGCCGCCGGCCTCGTGAGCCGCGATGGCGCAGGCGCCCATCAGGCCGACGCCGCCGCCGCCGTAGATCAGCTTCAGCTTCGCGGCCGCCAGCTCCCGCCCGAGCTGAGCGGCGTCGGCCAGCAGCTGGGGATCGGCGGCGTCGGACGAGCCGCAGAACACGCAGGCGCTCGAAAGGGGGGCGAGGTCTTGCCCCATGGGCGGTAAGCTCCGGAAAAGGACTCAGGTGCGCGCTGCTGACAGTTTTCGGCGCGCGGATTGGATTAGCTAGGGTCTGGGTTAAGGAGTTTCAAGCAAGCCGTGTTCCGCGTCCTGATTCCTATCGCCGCAGCGGGGCTGCTGAGCGCCTGCGGGGCCGAGGCGCCGCGCGTGCCCCTGGTGGCCAAGAAAGAGCCCGCGGCCGAGGCCGGCTATATCTCGGCCCCCATGGTCAGCCGCATCGAGACCACGGCGGCGGGCGTGACCCTGACCGGCTCGGCCCCGGCCGGCGCGCCGGTGCGGCTGGCCAGTCCCGACGGCGCCAGCCTCTCGGCCTCGGCCGACAACAAGGGGATCTGGCGCCTGACCATGGCGCCGGCCGCGACGCCACGGCTGTTTGGCCTGTCGACGATCCAGGGCAAGCGCACGGTGCAATCGGAGGGCTACCTGCTGCTGACGCCGGAGGGGCAGGGCTACCAGCTGCGCGCCGGCGCCGGCGCCATCCGGATCGGCGCGGTGGCGGCGCCCGCCATCACCGCCTTCGATTTCGACCGCGAGGGGGCGGCCATGGTCTCAGGAGTCGCGCCGGCGGGGACGGCCATCACCGTGCGCGCCGACGGCCGCCAGAGCGCCGACGGACGGTCGAACGTCACCGGCGCCTTCGCCATCTCCCTGACCCAGCCCCTGACGCCCGGGACGCACACCATCAAGATCTACAACGACGGCGCCGAAGCCTCCGTGACCGTCGACACCTCGCCCGCGGCCTCCCTGACCGACGGGCCCTTCCGCAGCAGCCGCACGCCGGCCGGCCTGCGGGTGGACTGGATGACGCCGGGCGGCGGCGTACAGTCCACCGTGATCATCAACCAGGCCGATAGGGCCGTCGGAGTTCCTTCAAGGTGACATTCATGCACGCCGGCGGTGACCGGCGGTTCGCAACCCCCGGGGCCGTGTCGCCGCCGACGGTGACGTTCAGCTTCTGGGCGTCGATGGCCGACCTGTGGCGGCTGGTGATGCGGTCGGGCGCTGAGGGCCTGGCCTGGCGGCTGCCGGTCTCCCTGGTCATGGTGTTCGTCGGCAAGCTGGCCGGTGTGACGGCGCCGGTGATGCTGGGGGACGCCATTAACACCCTGTCGCCCGCGGCCGGGTCGGCAGTGGCGGTGGGGGCCGACTTCGTGACCCTGGCCCTGGGGTTTGCGGGCCTGAGGTTGATCTCGTCCTGCGCCCCCTATGTGCGTGACGCCATCTTCACCACGGTCTCCCAGTCCACCATGGCCAAGGCGGCAGTGGAGACCTTCGCCCATGCGCTCGCCCTGTCGCTCGATTTCCACCAGTCCAAGCAGACCGGGATGCTGGCCCGCATCATCGACCGCGGTGCGCGCTCAACCGACTTCCTGATCCGCAGCGTGGTGTTCAACCTGGGTCCCACGGCCGTCGAGCTGGTGATGGCGCTCGTGGTCATGGTGCTGCGGCTGGACTGGCGATTCGCGGCCACCACCTTCGTGACCATCGTCATCTACACGGTGGTGACCTTCAAGATCACCGACTGGCGGCTCAGCCACCGGCGCGAGCTGAACGAGGCCGACAGCCGCTCGGCGGGCCTCTCGGTGGACGCCATGATGAACTACGAGACGGTCAAGACCTTCGGCTCGGAGACCCGCACGGTCACCAAGTACGACGCCGCCATGGGCGCCTATGTCGTGGCCTCGGTGAAGGCCAACACCTCGCTGTCGCTGCTGAACGGCGTGCAGGCGGTGATCCTGACCATCGGCCTGGCTTTGATGACCGTTCTGGCCGGGGTGGAGGTGATGCAGGGGCGGATGCGGATTGGCGACGTCACCGTCGCCATCCTGCTGCTGACCGGCATCTACCAGCCCCTGAACATGCTGGGCTTCAACTACCGCGAGATCCGTCAGGCCTTCATCGACATGGAGCAGATGGTCAGCCTCGCCGCCCTGAAGCCCGACATCGTCGACGCGCCGGACGCCCAGGACCTGCCGCCGTCGGCGGTGCACGGGGCCGATGTGGCCTTCGAGGGGGTGACCTTCCAGCATGACGCCCGCTCCACGGGACTGCGTGAGGTGAGCTTCCATGCGCCGCCCGGAACCACCACGGCCATCGTCGGCCCCTCGGGCGCCGGCAAGACCACCGCGGTGCGCCTGGCCCTGCGGCTGATCGATCCGCAAGGTGGCCGCGTCACCATCGACGGCATGGACCTGCGCCAAGTCAAGCAGGCCTCGCTGCGCCGCTCGGTGGCCCTGGTGCCGCAGGACGTCGCCCTGTTCAATGACACCGTCTACGCCAATATCGGCTTCGCCCGCCCGGACGCGACCCCGGAGGAGGTGCGCAAGGCGGCCGAGGACGCCGAGCTGGGCGCCTTCATCGACGGCCTGCCGGGCGGCATGTCCACCATGGTGGGCGAGCGCGGCCTGAAGCTATCCGGCGGCGAACGCCAGCGGGTGGGGATCGCGCGCGCCCTTCTGGCCAATCCCCGGGTGCTGATCCTCGACGAGGCCACCAGCGCGCTCGACGGCCGCACCGAGGAGGCGATCCAGGCGACGCTGCGCAAGGTGCGGGCCGGACGCACCACCCTGGTGGTGGCCCACCGCCTCTCGACCATCGTCGACGCCGACCAGATCGTGGTGCTGCGGCGGGGCAAGATCGTGGAGCGCGGCACCCACGCGGAGCTGCTCGAGAAGGCAGGGGAGTATGCGGCGCTCTGGCGGCGGCAGACGCGGGAGCACTAGATGGCGGAGCACAGGCCGCTGTCGCCCTTCGGAGCCTGGCGCAGACAGCACCAAGGCGCAATCGTGGTCGCTGTCGGCGTGCTGTTCGTCGTCGGGGTCTTGGCGCTGTTCGCGTTCCAGCTGCGGGCGGGGCCGGGTGTTGTCGTCTATGGAACCGTCACCGGGATCGGTATGAGGGAGTCGGAGACAGGCAGCCGCCCTGTGGCTCATCTCGAGGTCGATGGACGCCAGGTCACCGTGGGCCTTTCACGGGCCAACGGATGTCAGGTCGGTGACCGCATACGGGTCTATCGCCACAAGCAGCCCTTAGGTGTGTCGTACAGGGCGACGATCCAGCCCTGCGAGATGGCCGATGGCCAGCATGCGCAAACCCGCTAGCGCCCCCAAGACTCCCAAGCCCAAGGTCTCCGCCGTGCAGTCGGTGGGCCGCTGCGTTTGCGGGGCCGTGAGCCTGGAGATCGACGTGCCGGCGGTCTGGGCCTGGCATGACCATTCGCCCGCCAGCCGCCATGCCCAGGGGGCGGCCTACGCCACCTATGTGGGGAGCTGGCGCAGCCGCTTCCGCATCCTGGAGGGCGAGCACCACATCAGCCGCTACGAGGACCCGGAGCTCAAGACCGCGCGCAGCTTCTGCGCCCGCTGCGGGACGCCGCTGTTCTACGAGCGCGCCCGCTCGCCCAAGATGGTCAACATCCCCCGCGCCCTGTTCGCCGAGCGCACGGGCCGTGAGCCGCGCTATCACGGCGGGGTGGCGCAGATGGCCGACTGGACCTGGCGTGGGGAGGCGATGGCGCCGCTGAAGGGCTATCCGGGGGTGATGTTCGTGCGGCCCCGCAAGGCGGCCAAGCGCAAGCCCGCCGACGACAGTCTGTTTGAACCTTGAGGGAGACAATCCGATGACCCAACCGAGCCTGCCCTGGGCCCCGACTCCGGCGGAGCACAGCTTCGAGGCGTTTCCTCCGATGGAGACCTTTCAGGATCTGACCAAGGCGCATCTGGCGCGCTGATCGTCATCCCGGCCGCAGCGAAGCGGAGAGCCGGGACCCAGGGGCGGTGCGCTGGGCTCCTGGGTCCCGGATCGGCCTAACGGCCGTCCAGGATGACGGTGGCTGCTACTCCGCGGCCTTGGGCACGTCGCCGTCGTCGCCGAACACCATCTGGCGGTCGCGCGGCGGCTTCCGGCCGAGGCGGGGCCCGAGGGTGGCGTCCCAGGCCCAGCGGAAACGTTGTGCCATGATCTTCGGCGCGGCCAGCAGGACGGGCGTCAGGATCAGGGTCAGCAGGGTCGCGAAGGTCAGACCCCAGACCACGGCGCCCGAGAGCTGCACCCACCATTCCGACCCCGGCGCCTTGTACTCGATATGGCCGCTGTGGAAGTTCGGGTGAATCTGGAACATCAGCGGCAGCAGTCCGACGACGGTGACCAGGGTGGTCAGCATCACCGGACGGAACCGCTGGGTGGCGGCCCGCACCGCGGCGTCGTCGGCCTCATAGCCCGACCGGCGAAGCTGGTAGTAGGTGTCCACCAGCACGATGTTGTGGCCCACCACGACCCCGGCCAGGGCGACGACCCCGGTGCCGAGCATGATCACCGAGATGTAATCGAAGGTGTGCAGCAGGTTAACCTGCACCCCCAGCAGCACCCCCACCGTCGAAAGTGCGACCGCCGACAGGGTCACCAGCACGCCGTAGAAGCTGTTGAACTGCCAGAGCAGGATGATGCCCATCATGAAGAGCGAGGCGGCCATGGCGGTCATGAAGAAGACCGCGGCCTTCTGGCCCTCCTCGTCGGCGCCGGTGAATTTCCAGCGGACGGATGAATCGATGGGAGCCTTCTCCAGCCAGGTCTTGAGCTCCTCGATCTTCTGGTTCGCGGCGACACCCTCCGGCGTGTTGGCCTGGATCAGCACCAGCCGCTGGCTGTCGCGCCGCTGGATGTTGATGACCTGCTGGGCCGGCACCCGCTTGACGAAATAGCTGGCGGGCACAGGGCCCTGGGCCGTGGGAATCTTCATGTTCTCGAAGGCCGCCACGTTGCGGCCCTCGGGGGCGAAGCGCACCCGGATGTCCAGCTCGTCCTCGGCGTCGTCGGGGCGGAAGCGGCCCACCAGCACGCCGCCGGTGGTGTACTGGATCGCCTGGCCGACGCTGAGCACATCGACGCCGTAGCGGCCGGCGGCCTCGCGGTCGACGGTGAGGTTCCACTCGATGCCGGGCGAGGTGCGGTTGTCCTCCAGCTCGATGAGCTGGCGGTCGGTGGCGAGCCTGGCCTTGATCATGTCGGCGGTCTTGTTCAGCTCGACAGGGTTGTTGCCGCGCAGTTCGACCTGGATGTCCTTGCCGGTGGGCGGGCCGCCCTGGGGCTCCCTGACCTCGGTCTGCATGCCGGGAATGTCGGCGACGCGTTTGCGGATTTCGTTGGCGATGTCCTTGCCGCGCAGGCCAAGTTCCTTGCGCTCCTCGTACTCGGAGAAGTCCAGGGAGATGCGGCCAATCGTGTCGTTGGGCGGGCCGTTGGGCCCGCCGCCGCCGGTGGCGCCGGTGCGGACATAGACCGAGTTCACGCCCTTGACCCCGGTGAGGCGGCGCTCGACCTGGGCCACCAGGACGTCCTGGGCCTCAGGCGACATGTTGCCCCGGGCCTTGACGAAGACGTTCACGAACTCCGGGTCCTGGTCGAGGAAGAACTCGGTGCGGTGCGGGGTGTTGGCGAACCACATGAAGATGCCGACGATGATCGCCAGGGTCGCGGCCATGACCCGGAAGGGGTGTTGACCCAGATAGCTGATGTTGCGGGCGTACCAGCCCATGAAGCCGGTCATCTCGCGTGGGTCACCGCGCTCGGACTTCTCGATCTCGGCCAGGTGCTCGGCGTCCACGGCGGCCTTGCGGGCCACGATGGACCCCAGAGCCGGGGTGAAGATGAGGGCCACGAAGATCGAGGCGCCCAGGACGAAGAACAGGGTCAGCGGCAGGAAGCTCATGAACTTGCCGGGGATCGAGTTCCAGAACATGAACGGCAGGAAGGCGCATAGCGTGGTTAGGGTGCCGTTCAGCACCGGCCAGAACATCCGCGCGCCGGCGGCGGCGAAGGCCTCGCCCTTGGCCATGCCCTCGGCCATCTTCCGGTCGGCGTATTCCACCACCACGATGCCGCCGTCCACCAGGATCCCGACCGCCAGCACGAGGCCGAACATCACCATCTGGTTGAGGGTGATGTTCAGGGCGTTGAGCATCAGGAAGGCGATCATGAAACAGGCGGGAATCGCCAGGCCCACCATCAGGCCTTGACGGATGCCCAGGCTGGCCACGATGATCATCATCACCAGCAGGGTGGCCGACATCAGGCCGCTCTCCAGCACCACCAGGGTGCGGCCGATGAAGTCGCTCTCGTCGAAGATGTAGGCGACCTTGACGGTCTCGGGCCAACGCTTCTGTTCCTCGGCCACCACGGCCCGGACATTCTTCACCGTTTCCAGGACGTTGGCGCCCGAGCGCTTGGAGACATCGAGGGAATAGGCCGGCTGGCCGTTGAAGCGGCTGATGAAGGCGGCTTCCTTAAAGGTGCGGCGGACATCGCCGATGTCGCCGATGGTGATCAGCCGGTCACCGTTCTTCTTGATCGGCAGGGACAGGATGTCGGCGGGCTTCTCCACCACGCCCGGCACCTTGACCGCGAACTTGCCCGCACCCGAGCGCAGGTCGCCAGCGGGCACCAGCTGGTTGTTGCGGGCGATGACCTGGGAGATCTCGCCGGTGGTGACGTTGTAGGCCTCCATCCGCATGGGGTCGATGGTGACCTCGAGGAACTCCTCGCGGCCGCCGGTGAGGCTGGCCTCCAGCACCCCGGGCGAACTCTCCAAACGGTCCTGCAGGTCGCGGGCGATGCGCACCAGCTCGCGCTCGGGGGCGGCGCCGGAGAGCACGATGCCGATGACGGGGTCGCCGGAGAAGTTGGCTTCCTCGATGATCGGTTCCTCGGCGTCCGGCGGGAATCTGCCGCGCGCCAGGTCGACCTTGGCCCGGACGTCCTCCAGGACCTTGTCCTTGTTGAAGTCGGCCTCGAACTCCAGGTTGACGATCGCCATGCCCTGACGGGCGACGGCGTTCATCTGCTTGATGCCCTCGATGCTCTGGAGCTCGGTCTCCATAGGCTTGACCAGGAGCCGTTCGGCGTCTTCCGGACTGACCCCCGGATAGGGCACCACCACCGACACGAAGGGGATGGTGATGTCGGGATTGGATTCCCGGGGCATGCCGATATAGGCCATGAATCCGAAGATGCTGGCGATCAGGGTGACGCCCAGCACGACCTTGCGCCGTTTAATCGCGCCGTCGATCAAGGGTCCGATCATCGTCTCTGTCTCCAGGGGCGCCGGCGCTTAGCGCGCCGCGGCGACCCGAACCTTCTGACCTTCGGCCACGTAGGACTGGCCGACGGTGATGACGCGCACGGGTCCCGTGAGGCCCGCCACCCAGACGCCGGCGGCGTTCTCCTCGATCACCGTGACCGGGGCGAACGCCACCTGGTTGGTGGGCAGCACATAACGGACCCCCTGGCGGCCGGCCGAGTCCAGCACCAGGGACGAGACCGGCACCTGGTGGGCCGGGCCGGAGCCCGCGGAGATCTTGACGGTGGCCGAGAGGCCAGAGCGGACGCTCATGGACGGGTTCGCCGCGGCCACCTCGACGCGATAGGTGCGGGTCTGCGGATCGGCGTCGCGCGACAGATAGCGGACACGGCCGTTCAGGCGCTCACCCGACAGCAGGACGGCGGTGGCCGGCGCGCCGACGCGCAGCCTGCCGGCTTCGCTTTCAGGCAGGTCGCCGACGACCAGCAGCGGGTTCAGTTCGATCATGGTCCCGCAGGGCTGGCCCGGAGAGAGGTAGGCGCCGATCTCGGCGTCGCGCTTGTCGAACACGCCGGAGAAGGGCGCGCGGATGTTCATCTGCTGGACGCTGATCTCGGCCTGGCGCACCAGGGCCGCGGCGTTGTCGAGGTTGGCCTGGTCCTGCAGGACCTGGGTCTGGGAACGGAAGCCCTTCTTGGCCAGCTCCACTGAGGCCTGCTGGCTGAGCTGGCGAGAGCGCAGATTGGCGCGGGCCTGGTCGAGGCTGGCCTGGCGGGCGTCGATGTTCAGGCGGCAGAGGACCGCGCCCTTGGCGACGAAGCTGCCCTCGGTGGCGGGGGTGGAGGCCACGGTTCCGGCCGACTCCGACTTCACCACCACGGTGCGCGCGGACTCCGTGCGGCCACGGATGACCACTTCGTAGCCGTGCTGACTCTCAGGAGCGAGGACAACCTGGACGGAAGGCAGGGCCTGGGCGGCCACGGTCTTGGCCTCGGCGCTGGCCTTCTTGCCGCTGCCGCCGAAGATCGTGCCGATGATGAAGTAGAGCGCGACAAGGAGCCCGATTCCGGCCGCAAACAGGTAAGAAGATTTAACGCGCATACAGCCGTTTCCCCGAGCGCAGCAGTCGTTTGGCGACCGCATATGAATCGGTCGCTCACCCCAGTCCTACGTAGATAGGTTGCAGCGGCTTTTGATGCCACCGTTCTGCCAGCGCAAATGAAATCGCGGACAGGATGTTGTATGGCCGCATATTGTGCCCGCCAAGACGCAGGATCGCGGCACGACCGTGCCCCTTTGGGACAGACTGCGCCCAGCGCCTACCCTAGATTGAAGTCAGAGAGAACCGTCCGATGAAGTACCTCCACACCATGGTCCGCGTCGCCGACCTCGATGCGTCGCTGGCCTTCTACTGCGATCATCTGGGCCTGAAGGAAGTCAGCCGCGTGGAGAACAAGGGGGGCCGGTTCACCCTGGTTTTCCTGTGCGCGCCGGGGGACGAGGAGGCGGCCAGGAGCGCGCGCGCGCCCACCGTCGAGCTGACCTACAACTGGGACCCGGAGGATTATCAGGGCGGCCGCAATTTCGGCCACCTGGCCTATGCCGTCGATGACATCTACGAGACCTGCGCCCGGCTGCAGGCAGGCGGCGTGACCATTAACCGGCCTCCGCGCGACGGCCACATGGCCTTTGTCCGCTCGCCCGACGGCATCTCGGTGGAGCTGTTGCAGGCGGGACCGGCCAAGGCGCCGGCTGAGCCCTGGGCCTCCATGCCCAACGTCGGCGCCTGGTGATGGGAGCGCGGCTCGCGGGTCGAACGGCCCTGATCACCGGCGCGGCGGGTGGGATCGGCCTGGCCTGCGCCGAGGCCTTCGCCGCCGAGGGCTGCGATCTGGCGCTGATCGACATCGACGAGACGCGCCTGGCCGCCGCCGCCAGGGACCTGGCAAGGCGCTGGGGCCGGACGGTCCACGCCGTGCCCTGCGACGTATCCGACGCCGCCCTGGCCCAGAAGGCGGTGATCCGGTCGGCGGCCCTGCTCAGCCGCATCGACATCCTGGTGAACAACGCCGGCATCCTGGCGGCTGGCGACATCCTGGACTGCGAGCTGGCGGACTTCGACCGGGTGATGGCGGTGAACCTGCGCGCGCCCTTCGTGATCGGCCAGACCGTGGCCCGGCACATGGTGGACGCGAAGATCAAGGGCTCGATCATCAACATGTCCTCGGTCAACGCCGTCGTCGCGATTCCCAACCAGCTCGCCTATGTGACCTCCAAGGGCGGGATCTCTCAGCTTACCAAGTCCATGGCGCTCGCCCTGGCGCCGCACGGCGTCCGGGTCAACGCGATCGGCCCGGGCACCATCTCCACCGACATCCTCAAAGGCGTGATGGAGAATGACGACGCGCGCCGCCGGGTGCTGGCGCGCACGCCCATGAAGCGGTTCGGCGAGCCGTCGGAAGTCGGCATGGTCGCGGTGTTCCTGGCCAGCGAGGACGCCTCCTACATGACGGGCCAGACCCTCTATCCGGACGGCGGACGGCTGGCGCTGAACTATACGGTGGCGGTGGATTGACCCGGCGCCCGCGCGGCCTATGTCGGGCGGCCACCTCTCGCCGCCGGAGTTTCCCATGACCGCCCAGACCTTCCTGAAGCTCAATGACGGCCGGCTGATGCCCCAAGTGGGCCTGGGGGTCTGGCAGAGTCCGGCAGACACCACCGCCGACACCGTGGCCACGGCCATCGAGGCGGGCTACCTGGCCATCGACACGGCTTCGGCCTACCGCAACGAGGCCGGAGTGGGGGAGGGCGTCAGGCGCTCGGGCGTCGCCCGCGACAAGCTCTTCATCACCACCAAGCTGTGGAACGAGAACCAGGGCTATGACGGCGCCCTGGCGGCCTTCGACAAGAGCCTGGAGCGGCTGGGCCTGGACTATGTCGACCTCTACCTGATCCACTGGCCGGCCCCGACCCAGGACCTCTATCTCGACAGCTGGAAGGCGTTCGTGCGCCTGCGGGAGGAGGGACGGGCCAGGTCCATCGGCGTCTCCAACTTCAATATCGCCCACCTGGAACGCATCATCGGCGAGACCGGCATGACCCCGGCCGCCAATCAGATCGAACTGCATCCGCGTTTCCAGCAAGCCGAGTTGCGCGCCTATCACGCGGAGACGGGGATCATCACCACCTCCTGGAGCCCGCTGGGTCAGGGCAAGCTGCTGGAGGATCCGGTGATCGCCGGCGTCGCGGCCAAGCACGGGAAGACCCCGGCCCAGGTGATCATCCGCTGGCACCTGGACCTTGGCCTCACGGTCATTCCCAAGTCGGTGACCCCGGCGCGGATCGTGTCAAACCTCGACGTCTTCGGCTTTTCCCTGGACGCGGCGGACCTTGCGGCCATCGAGGGGCTCGCCGCCGCCGACGGTCGCATTGGGCCCGACCCCGCCAAGTTCGGCTAGGGGCCTCAGGCGGTCAGGAAGTCGTAGGCCACCTGCATCTTCTTGGAAGCCCACTCTTCGGGGTGGGTCGCGCAGTGGAACATGCCGCGGCTTTCATTGACCCAGCTCGACTCCACGATGAAGCCCGCGTCCACCAGCATCATCTCGCAGCACTTCGGATTGGGCGCCCAGAAGTTGGTGTAGTCGGCGTTGCTGGTGTCGACGGGCAGGTACTCGGCGAAGGGCTCGTCCTCGTGCTTGCGGCTGACGAGGGTCTCCAGGATCAGCTTGCCCTTGGTGTACTGGCGCAGCGCCCAGAGCGCCCGGCACATGTCGGGCAGATGGTAGAGCACGCCGAGGCAGATCACCACGTCGAAGGGCTCGATGGGCAGGGTGTCCAACTCATAGACATTGGACCGGATGAACCGGAATGGCCGCTCCGCCAGCTTCTCCATGGCCGCGAAGCCGTAGAAGTCCTTGGCGGCGTAGTCGACGGCGGTGACGCTGGCGCCGCGCGCGGTGAGCATCTTGGTGAAATAGCCGTCGGCGGGGCCGATCTCCAGGACGGTCATGCCCGTCATGTCCAGTGGCAGGTCCAGCTTGTCCAGCGTGCCGCTGGGGTCGTAGACGCCAGGCGTGATGACGCCGGGAAAAATCTCGAAGCGATGGTACCACCAGGGGCGCGAGGCCACGATCGCTTCGGCCTGCGCCTGATCTATGGGCATTGCGTCTCCGGGAGCTTGGACCGCCGAGTCGGCGTATCAGACTCAGTGCAACGCCTAGCGCTACAGTAGGATGCGCCGCATACGGAGTTTGGCTTGAAGCGTCCCGGCTCACGCAAGACCGTCACCGCCGCCAACCTGGCCGACCTGGGCGCCGAGCGTCTGGCGGAGGTCCTGATGGAGGTGGCCGAGGCCCAGCCCACCATCAAGCGCCGGCTACGCATGGAGCTGGCCGGGGAGGTCGGGCCTGAGGACCTGGCCACCGAGATCGCCAAGCGGCTCACGGCCATCGAGACCCGGCGGTCGCGGGTGCACTGGCGCAAGTACAAGGAGTTCGTGCGGGACCTGTCGCTGCAGCGGGCGATGATCACCGGCAAAATGGGGGAGAAGAAGCCGGCCCTGGCGCTAGAGTTTCTCTGGCGTTTCCTCGACATGGCCGAGGGCGTGCTGCGCCTGACCAAGGACGAAAAGGGCGAGGTGGAGGCGGTGTTCCTCGGGGCGGTCGAGGACCTCGGGCCTATCGCGGTCAAGGCCAGGGGGTCGACGACGGCGCTGGCGGAGCGCGCCTTCCAGGCCCTGGAGACCGACGAGGACGAGATTTTCGTGCGGCTGGTGGAGATCATCCTGCCGGCCCTCGACGCCGAGGGGATCGCGAGGCTGCGGCAGCTGCTAGAGGCAGCGATCGCCCGACGCGCCCGATCCAAGCCCGCTCTGCGGGCCGCCGTCCAGACCCTGGCCGACGCCCAGGGGGACGTGGACGGCTTCATCGCCACCATCACCGCCAGCGAGGCGCTGCAGCCCTGGACCGGCGCCCAGATCGCCAGCCGCCTGACCGCCGCCGGCCGTGCGCCCGAGGCCCTGGCGGCCCTGAAGCGCTCGGCTCCGCCGGCCTTCGCCGATGTGGCCCGCTCCCAGGCCCGTGTGGTGGCGTCCGCCCCCAGCCTGAAGGCCTGGGAGGACGCCTATCTCGACGCCCTGGAGGCCGACGGCCAGGCGCAGGCCGCCCAGGCCGTGCGCTGGACCGCCTTCGAGCAACGGCTGTCGGCCGACCGCCTGCGGGCCTACCTCAAGCGCCTGCCCGACTTCGACGACGTGGTGGCCGAGGACAAGGCCATGGCCTTCGTCGCCAGCTTCAAGAGCTTCCCCGCCGCCCTGCGCTTCCTCCTGGCCTGGCCGGCGGTGAGTCAGGCCGCCGCCCTGGTCTTGGCCCGCAGCGACGAGATCGATGGCGACGACTATGAGGGGCTGGAGGCCGCGGCCCTGGCCCTGGAGGGTCGCTATCCCCTGGCCGCCTCGCTGCTCTACCGGGCCATGATCACCCGGACCCTGAGGTTCAACCGTCGCGACCGCTTCGCTGACGCCGAGCGCTGGATCGCCGATCTGGGAACCCTGGCGCCCCAGATCGCGGAGTTCGGCGAATTCGAAACCCATTCCGACTTTGTGGGTCGGGTGGGACGCCATCCACAGGACTGAGCGACAAGGCGCCGCAAACGCCGGGATCGGGCCTTGCAGCGGGCGGTTTCGTGGCGCAGAGACGCGCCATGGCGATGCAGAAACGACGGATTGATCGCGCTCAGCGGTTTCGGGCGCGGCGGGTCTGGTGGGAACGCCACGGCTCCTTCGCGCGTGGACTCCTCACCGGGACCCTCCTGACCCTGCTGGCCGTCTGGCTCACCAAGATCGCGATGGCGACCTTCTAGCTCAGGGCGCCGTGGCGCGGGGTGTCTTGTATTCCAGGCCCAGCATCGCCAGGCGCGCCGTCGCCGGGCTGTAGCGCTTGCCTATGGCCGCGAGGCTTCCATCGATCTCCGCGGCGGGTGTCGGGTGCGTCGGCAGGACATAGCGGCCCGCCCTGGGCTCTGCGTCGGGCAGGATGGCCAGGCCCCGGTGCGAGAGCACGGTGGCCAGGCCGGGCCGCGTGGTCACCACCTTGGTGCGGTAGGTGCGCGACCAGGCGTCGGTGCGCAGGGCCAGGGTCACCTCGTCCGTCCCGTTGGCGATCGGCGTCTGCACCGTCTCATGGTTCCAGAAGGCCGCCAGGGTCCAGAGGCCATGGCGATAGTCGGCGACGGTGGGCTGGAAGTCGGCGGTGCGATGGGCGGGTCCCCAGTCCCGCACACCGATCCGGGCGGCTGTGGCTTGGGCGGTCGGACGGCCGGCGATGGCCTCCACCAAGGCCAGGCTGGCCGGGAGCGAGGCGGTGACCCCCGTGGTGGAGATGATCGGCCCGTCCTGCACATAGCGGCGGTCGCGGATCCAGGTGGTGTCGGGATAGGCCTTGGCCAGTCCCTTGAGCGCCGACCAGTGGGTGGTGGCCCGGCGGCCTTCCAGCAGGCCGGCATGGGCCAGCACCCGGGCGCCCTCGCAGATGGAGACGATGACCGCCCCTTTGGCGGCTTGAGCCCGCAGCCAGTTCGCCAGTTCGGGACTCTTGGGCTTCATCTGGGCCGGCACGACGATGATGTCGGCGCCCGCGGGCTCCGCGCGGTCGAACTCGTGCGTGGTCTGGTCGGCCAGGATCTTCAGGCTGGGCATCAGCTTGATGGGACCGGCCGCGGTGGCGACGCTGCGCACCTCGGCGACACCTGACTCCTTCAGGACGCCGTAGGGAATGGCGAAGTCGGTGGTCTCGGCGCCGGCGTTGTCGGCCAGGACCACCACCAGCGGCCTGGCCCGACCCGCCTTGGGCGCGGGAAGGGCCAGGCCGTCAGGCTGGACAAGCGCCGCGCTCGGCCCGGTCGCCGCGAAGGGCGCCACGGGCGTCAGGAAGGCGAGGGTCGCGGCGGTGGCCGCGGCGGCAAGGGCAAGCGTGCGCATGTCAGGCTTCAGCGGTCTTCGGTGGAGACGGGCGCGCTGGCCTGGGCCGGCGCGTTGCAGGCGCAGCTTTCACCGCAGGCGCAGGCGGGACCGCAGGCGCAGGGCTGGCAGGAGCAGCTGTCGTTGGAGCAGGGGTTCGTCATGGAAGTTGTCCTTCATCAGGGTTGTCGATGCGCAGACCTTAGGTGTCAAAACTTCTGGCGGAAATGTCATTGATGCCGCATATTACGCCATGACCTCGCTCCAGCCCGCGCCCCGCAACGTCGTTCTGATCGGCTATGACGGGGCCCAGTCCCTCGATCTCGTTGGTCCGCTGGAGGTGTTCGCCATGGCCAACCGCTATGCCGGCGCCCAGGCCTACAACATC
>NZ_JANPJP010000261.1:0-4548 GCF_031425575.1 Phenylobacterium sp. | reverse complement strand
GTGGAGCTTTACGCCAAGACGCTCGGCCTGATCGGCGCCGGCAATATCGGCGGCATCGTCGCCGACCGCGCCAACGGCCTGAAGATGAAGGTCGTGGCCTACGACCCCTTCCTCTCGGCGGAACGCGCCGTGGAGCTGGGCGTGGAGAAGGTCGAGCTCGACGAGCTGCTGGCCCGCGCCGACGTCATCACCCTGCACACCCCGCTCACCGACAAGACCCGCAACATCCTGTCGGCCGAGGCCCTGGCCAAGGCCAAGAAGGGCGTGCTGATCATCAACTGCGCCCGCGGCGGCCTGGTGGATGAAGCCGCCCTGCGCGCCGGCCTCGACAGCGGCCACATCGGCGGCGCGGGCTTTGACGTCTTCGTGGAGGAGCCGGCCAAGGACAACGTGTTGTTCGGCGCCGAGAACTTCATCGCCACCCCCCACCTGGGCGCCTCGACCATGGAGGCCCAGGAGAACGTGGCCCTGCAGGTCGCCGAGCAGATGAGTGACTACCTGCTCACCGGCGCGGTTTCCAACGCCCTGAACAGCCCCTCGGTCACCGCCGACGAAGCGCCCAAGCTGAAGCCCTTCGTGGCCCTGGCCGAACGCCTTGGCGCCTTCGCCGGCCAGATGGTCGACGTCGAGGTCAAGGCCATCGACATCGCCTATGAGGGCGAGGTCGCCAACCTCAACACCCGTCCCCTGACCGCTGCGGCCCTGGCCGGGGTGATGCGTCCCATGCTGGCGGAGATCAACATGGTCTCGGCGCCGGCCATCGCCCGCGAGCGCGGCATCTCCGTCTCGGAGAGCAAGCAGGACGACAGCCCCATCTATGAGAGCCTGGTGCGGATCACCGTCACCACGGCGATGGGCAAGCGCTCCTTCGCCGGTTCGGTGATGGCGGGCGCCCCGCGCATCATTGAGGTCAAGGGCATGGACCTGGACGCGCCCTTCGGCTCCACCATGCTCTACGTCAACAACCTGGATAAGCCGGGCTTCATCGGCAATCTCGGCGCCGTCCTGGCCGACGCCAATGTCAACATCGCCACCTTCAACCTGGGCCGGGTCTCCGCCGGCGAGGACGCCATCGCCCTGGTGGGCGTCGACCAGGACCCGTCAGAAGCCCTGATCACCAAGATCCGCGCCCTGCCGCACGTGAAGGAAGCCCGCACCCTGCGGTTCTAAAACTTGATCGGCGGCGGCTTCCTGGTGAAGCTGCCGCCATGTCTCGTCCCGAACGACATTCCCACACCGTCCCCGACGGCCGGGCCTACTGGCTGACGCAGAAGCTGTGGGCCGCCGCCGCCGGACTGCCGGTGATCCAGGTCGCCATCGCCGATATCCCGGAATTCGACCGGGACTGCTGGTTCGGAGGACGGGCGCCCAGCCTGCGCGACGTGGCCGGGCACACGCGGCGGATCATGGCGGCCGACCTTTCCTATCCGATCATCTTCTCCGCCGACGGCCGCCTGATGGACGGTGGCCACCGGATCGCGCGCGCTTGGATCGAGGGCCGGACCCAGATCGACGCCGTCCGGTTCACGGTCGATCCCGAGCCGGAAGAAATTCAGCCTGTAGCCGGAAACTGACTCCACCATGGGGTGATTGACTCTTTCTGATCCGAGCCTAGAACAAAATAGGAACAAAGGAACAGGAAGCCATGTCCGGTTTTCGCGATGAGCGGCTCGCCGCTCTCAAGGCGAAGATCGCCACCCTCGAGGCGGGCGGACGGGCTGACTCTGAATCCCTGCCCTTCGGCGATCCCCGGATCGACAGCTGCTTCCTGGACGGTGGTCTCCCGCTCGGCTGCTGGCACGAGTTCGGGGCGGAGGGGATGGAGGCCGAGACCGCCGCCTGCCCCTCCGCCTTCGCCGCCCTGACAGCCGCGCCGCTCGCCAGGCGCGGCGAGGCGGTGTGGATCCTGCGCCGCGACGACCTCTTCGCGCCGGGCCTGGTGGGGCTGGGCTTTCCCGCCGAGCGGCTGATCCAGGTCTGCGCCCGCGACGAGGACGAGGCCCTGGCCGTGGCCGAGGACGCCCTGGCCACCCCCGGCGTCGCCGCCGTCTTCGCCGAGGTGGAGGCCGTCAGCCTGACCGCCGGGAGACGCTTGCAGCTGGCCTGCGAAAAGCGCGGCGCCACCGGCTTCGTGATCCGCAGGCGGCCCTATGGCGGCAAGCTCAAGGGCGCGACCGGCTCGGCCGCGGCCAGCCGCTGGCGGGTGACCCCCGCCGCCAGCGAGCCGGGACCGGGGGAATTTGGACTGGGTCCCCCGCGCTGGGCGGTGACCCTGGAGCGCTGCCGCGGCGGCCGCACCGGCGCCTGGCTGTTCGAGGCGGGCGACGCCTACACCCATGAGGCTTCTGATGGCACGCATCCTCTGCGCCTGGTCGCCCCTCTGGGCGATCTCCAACTGGCGCCGGCGCAACCCCTCCGCCGCGCCGGCTAGCCCTTTCGCCCTGATCGAGTCCGCCAAAGGGACGCGACGTCTGTCGGCCGTGGATCGGGCGGGCCGCAGGTTGGGCCTCTATGTGGGCCAGAAGGCCACCGATGCGGCGGCCATCGCCCCCGAACTGGTCACGGCCGAGGCCGAGCCGGAGGCCGACGCCCTGGCGTTGTCGGCCCTGGTGGACTGGTGCGTCCGCTTCTCGCCGGCCGTCGCCGCCGACGAACCCGCCGGCCTGTTCCTCGACATCAGCGGCGTCGCTCACCTGTGGGGCGGGGAAGAGGTCCTGCTGGCCGATTTCCGCGCCCGGTTGATGGCCAATGGCCTGGCCTTCCGCGTCGCCATCGCCGACACCCCTGGCGCGGCCTGGGCGCTGGCCCACTATGGCGAGGACGGCGCCATCGCCCGGCCCGGACAGCAGATCGGCCTGCTGGCGCCCCTGCCGCCGGCGGCCCTGCGGCTGGAGCCGGAGACCGCCGCCCAGATCGACCGCCTGGGCCTGAAGGCTCTGGCCCAGCTCTTCGACATTCCCCGCGCGCCGCTCGCCCGCCGCTTCGGCATCGAGACCCTGACCCGCATTGACCAGGCCCTAGGGCGTTCCAAGGAGGCGTTGACCTATCGCCGCCCGCCCAATCCCTGGTTCGCCCGCCTGGCCTTCGCCGAGCCGATCAGCGCGCCGGATGACATGGCCCGCGTCGCCTTCGACGTCGCCGCCAAGCTCTGCGCGCGGCTGGAAAAGGAGGGGCAGGGGGCGCGGCGCTTCGAGCTCTGCTTCCACCGCCTGGATGGCCATGTCGCGCTCCTGACCATCGGCCTGTCCCTGGCCGGGCGCGACGCCGCCCGCATCGCCAAGCTGTTCGCGCCGAAGCTGGAGACCGTCGATCCGGGCTTCGGGATCGAGGTTGTGACCCTGGAGGCCTCCGAGGTGGAGCCGGTGTCCGGCCGCCAGGCCCGTCTCGACAGTCTGATCGAGGCCAGCGGCGCCGAGGGCCTCGCGCCCCTCATCGACCGGCTCACCAACCGGCTGGGCGAGGACCGGGTCTGGAGGGCGCGTCCGGTGGAAAGCCACGTCCCCGAACAGTCCGCCGCGCCGGGCGCGCCCATGGCCCCGCCCCTGGCCGGATGGGACCCTGAACGCCCCCGGCCCCTGCGCCTGTTCAGCCGGTCCGAACCCCTGGAACTGGTGATGGCCCCGATCCCCGATGACCCGCCGGTGCAGTTCCGCTGGCGGGGCCAGATGCACCGGGTGCGCCGGGCCGAGGGGCCTGAGCGGATCGGCGAAGAATGGTGGCGCGGCGCAATCGAGGACGCCCGCACCACGCACATCCGCGACTATTACCGGGTGGAAGACGAGGCCGGCGCCCGCTTCTGGCTGTTCCGGGCCGGGATCTACGCCCCAGGTGTCGAGGCCCGGTGGTGGGTGCACGGGCTGTTCGCATGACCCGCTATGTCGAACTCCAGGCCACCACCAACTTCTCCTTCCTGCGGGGCGCGTCGCACCCGCACGAACTGGTGGAGACGGGTGCGGCCCTGGGCCTCGACGCCATTGGCATTGTCGACCGCAACAGCCTGGCCGGTGTGGTGCGCGCCTGGTCGGCGGTGAAGGACCTGGGGAAGCACACGACGTTCCGCGCCTTCACCGGCTGCCGTCTCGATTTCGCCGACGGGACGCCAAGCCTGCTCTGCTACCCCTCAGACCGCGAGGCCTATGGCCGGCTGACCCGCCTGCTCACGGCGGGCCAGCGGCGCTGCCTCAAGGGCGAGTGCGAACTGCACTGGGAGGACTATCTCCTGCACGCCGAGGGCCAGCTCACCCTGGTGGTTGCGCCGCTTCGCCTGGACGCCGAATTCGAGGCCAAGCTGGTGATGATCGCCCAGGCCCTGCGCGGCGCGGTCTGGCTGGCGGCGTCGCGGCCCTATGGCGCGCGGGATCTGCACCGGTTGTCGAAGCTGGCGGCCCTGGCCCAGGCCAGCGGCGCGCCCATGGTGGCCACCAACGACGTTCTCTATCACGGCCCCGAGCGCCGGGCCCTGCAGGACGTGGTCACCTGTATCCGCGAGACCTGCACCATCCACGAGGCCGGCCTGCGCCTGGAGGCCAACGCCGAGCGGCACCTGAA
>NZ_JANPJP010000260.1:0-34094 GCF_031425575.1 Phenylobacterium sp. | reverse complement strand
CCGCCGCCCGCGCCGCCGATCCCAAACAGGTGGCCATGGAGCGGACCATCCGCACCAGCTTCTCGGTGGCCATCGTCGACGGGATGATCGTCGCCCTGTGCTCGCTGGTCGCGGGCGTCATCCTGATGCTGTTCATCCCGGTGGCGACCCTCCGGGAGCGCCCCATGGCGGCGGCCAAGGCGGCGGAGCCTGGCGGGGACATCGCGGCGGAGGCGGGGGAGGTTTAGGGCCACACCCTCTCCGCTCGTCCCGGCGAAGGCCGGGATCCAGGTCGTAGGTCAGGGACTGCGCCAAGAACCTGAATTCGGTGGATGACCTCTGGGTCCCGGCCTTGACTGCTTCGCGCCGCCGCTTCGCGGTCGCCGGGATGAGCGGGTTTTGGACTTCACAGAAAGCTGTACGGGTCCACGTCGATGGCCACACGGATCATGCCGGGGGGGCGGAACCGCGCGCGCCAGGCGGCGAGGTAGGCCGACAGATCCACCGTGCGATCGGCGCGGATGAGGAAGCGCTTGCGGCGACGGCCGCGGATCAGGCCGAGCGGGGCGTCGGCGGGGCCGTAGACGGCGACGCCCTCGGCGTTGGGCGCGGTCTGGGCCATCTTTTCCACGAAGGCCTCAAGCTGGACGGCGTCGGGGCCTGAGACGATGAGGGCCGCCAGCCGGCCATAGGGCGGCAGGCCGGCGATCTCGCGTTCCTCCAGCTCGGCGGTGGTGAACGCGTCGCGGTCCTGGGCCTTCAGGGCCTGCATGACGGGATGCTCCGGGGCGTAGGTCTGCAGCATGGCGCGGCCGGGGCGGTCCTTGCGGCCGGCGCGGCCGGTGGCCTGGGCCAGCAGCTGGTAGGTGCGCTCGGCGGCCCGCAGATCCCCGCCGCGCAGGCCGAGGTCGGCGTCCACCACCCCCACCAGGGTCAGGCCCGGGAAGTTGTGGCCCTTGGCGGCGGCCTGGGTGGCGACGAGAATATCGATCTGCCCCTCCTCCATGGCCTGGATCAGGCGCTTGGCCTCCCGCGCATCCCAGACGGTGTCGGAGGAGAAGATGGCGATACGCGCGTCGGGGAACAGGCCGCGCGCCTCCTCCTCCACCCGCTCCACCCCGGGACCGATGGAGGTCAGGCTGTCCTTGGCGCCGCAGTGGGGGCAGGCCAGCGGCTTGGGCATGGAGAAGCCGGTCAGGTGGCAGACCAGGCGGCCGGAATAGCGGTGCTCCACCAGCCAGGAGTCGGTGTCGGGGGAGGTCATCCGCTCGCCGCAAGCCTTGCACAGCACCAGGGGGGCGTAACCCCGCCGGTTGAGGAACAGCAGGGTCTGCTCGCCCCGCGCCCAGGTCTCGCCCATGGCCTTCACCAGGGGGGCCGAGAGCCAGCGGCCGTTGTCGGGCGGGGTCTCGCGCATGTCGATGAGCGTGATGTCGGGGAGGACGGCGACCCCGTGGCGGGAGGTCAGGCGCAGCCAGCGATAGCGGCCGGTCTCGGCGTTGCGCAGGGATTCAAGGGAGGGGGTCGCCGAGGCCAGGACCACGGCGGCCTCCTCGATCTTGCCGCGCGCCACGGCCAGGTCGCGGGCCTGGTAGATGAAGCCCTCCTCCTGCTTGTAGGAGGCGTCGTGTTCCTCATCGACGACGATGAGGGCCAGCTTGGCGAAGGGCAGGAACAGGGCCGAACGGGCGCCGATGACGATGCGGCACTGGCTGGTGGCCACGGCTTCCCACACCCGCCGCCGGGCGGGCGGGGTGATGTCGGAATGCCATTCGGCGGGCGCGGCGCCGAACCGGGCGGCGACCCGGGCGATCACCGCCTGGGTGAGCGCGATCTCCGGCAGCAGGATCAGCACCTGGGCTTGCGGATCGGCGGCCAGGGCCGCGGCCACGGCCTCCAGATAGACCTCGGTCTTGCCCGAGCCGGTGATCCCGTCCAGCAGGGCGACGTTGAAGCCCCCCTCCCCCAGCATAGCGACCAAGGCCTTGGCGGCGGCGTCCTGGCTGGGATTGAGCGGGTGACCGACCCGCGACAGGTCGGGGGGCGCGAAGGCCACGGGCGCCTCCACCAGGCGCACAGCCAGCACGCCCTCGTCCACCAGGCCCTTGATGACGCCCGACGAGACGCCGGCGGCGCGGGCGAGGTCGGGCGGGGAGAGGCGCTGGTCGGCGACCGTCTCCAGCGCCTTGGTCCGGGCCGGGGTGGCGCGGGCGGGCTGCACCCCAGTCGCTTCGACGACCTTCTCCGGTTTCGCCTTCTGGGCGCGTGCGCCGCGCAGGGTGATGGCCAGGGGCGAGCCCGGCGAATCCACCGAATAGCGGGCGGCCCACTGGATGAACTCCAGGGCGCGGGCCGGCAGGGGCGGATCGTCCAGCTTGCCCTCGATGACCTTCAGGGGGCGATTGCCGCCGGTCCCGTCCCTCAGCGCGGTGACCACGCCGCGCAGCAGCCGTGGGCCCAGCGGGGCGGCGACCTGGTCGCCGACCTGGAGGTCCATCCCCTCCGGCTCCTCGTAATCGAAGGCCTCGGGCAGGGGCATGGGTAGCAGGATGGAGGCGATACGGCGGGTCAATTGAAACACCGCTCATCCCGGCGAAGGCCGGGACCCAGATTCATCCCGCACCCCAAATGCTGGCCCGCTGTTCGTGTGGTTCGTGGACAATCTTGATAGGCCTCTGCGGCGTCGCTCCCGAAAGAATTGGAACCACGAACCACACGAACGCGGGTCCTGGTCGACGTTTGGAGATGAATCTGGGTCCCGGCCTTCGCCGGGATGAGCGGAGGTGTGTCCATCACGACCCGCACATAGGCTGGCCGCGCCGGGGCGCAGAGGCTAAGGAAGCCCCGTTCATTTCCGCGCAGAGGCCCGTCATGCAGCTCTTTCTCGACACCACGGACACCGCCGTCCTGAAGGACCTGGCCGCCACGGGCCTGGTGGACGGCGTCACCACCAATCCCACTCTCATCGCCAAGTCCGGCCGGCCCATGCTGGAGGTCATCGCCGAGATTTGCGATCTCGTCGAGGGCCCCGTGAGCGCCGAGGTGGCCGCCACCGACGTGGAAGGCATGCTGAAGGAGGGCGCCAAGCTGGCCGCCATCGCCACCAATGTGGTGGTCAAGCTGCCCCTGACCCGCGAGGGGCTGATCGCCACCGCCGAGTTCGCCGTGCAGGGCATCGCCACCAATGTCACCCTGTGCTTCACCGCCGCCCAGGCCATGCTGGCCGCCAAGGCCGGCGCCACCTACATCTCGCCCTTCATCGGCCGGCTGGACGACTACGGCATGGATGGGATGGACCTGATCCGCGAGATCCGCGCCATTTACGACACCTATGATTTCGACACCGAGATTCTGGCCGCCTCGATCCGCAACCCCGCCCACGTGACCGCCGCCGCCCTGTCCGGCGCCGACTGCGCGACGATTCCACCCGGGGTTTTCTTGGACCTCTTCAAGCACCCGTTAACCGAGAAGGGTCTTGAACAGTTCATGAGCGACTGGGCCAAAACGGGTCAGTCCATTCTGTAGAAGCACAGGGGCGGATGCATGGATCTCGGGGTCGGGCTGAAGGATCAGACGCTGGGCCCCGATGAGGTGCGCCGCTTCCTCGCCGACAATCGCGACTTCCTGCTGTCCGACACCGCCCTGATGGCGGAGCTGGGCCTGCGCCCCGAGGCCGCCAATGTGGTGGAGTTCGGTCCCGCGGCGCTCGCCCGCGTGCACGAGGCGCACAAGAAGGAATCCAAGGCCCGCAAGCACCTGGAAGCCACGGCGCGCGCCAATTTCGCGGCCCAGGCCCAGACCCACGGCGCGGTCGTCGACCTGCTCGACGCCCGCAACCATGCCGATCTGGCGCGACGGGTGGACGAACTGGCCCAGCTGCGCTTCGGCCTGGCCGCCGGCGTCGTCGCCCTGGAGGGACCTGACCGCACCCCGGCCGGCTGGCGGGTGATGGCCGAGGGTCAGATCGACCTGGTCATCGGCCACCAGCGCGTGGCCCTGATGGGCTTCCAACCGACCGCGCTTGGCCTGTTCGGCGAGCGGGCGCCGCAGATCAAGTCCATGGCCATGGTGCGCATGGCGATCTGGGAGCCGGCCCGCACCGGCCTGCTGGCCTTTGGCTCGGCCGATGAGCACGGCTTCACCGAGGACATGGGCGCCGAGCTGGTGGCCTTCCTGGCCCGGGTGGTGGAACGCACGGCGGAGCGATGGCCGGTCCTGTGACCACCGCCCGCGCCGTCCTGGCGGAGTGGCTGGTCCACCTGGCCCAGGAGCGGCGCGCCTCGCCGCGCACCGTGGAGGCCTATGGCTTCGCCGCCGGCCGCTACATCACCTTTCAGGAGGGGCATCGGGGCGAGATCCTGACGCTTGCGGCCTGCGGTGAGCTGACCGCGGGCGAGATCCGCGCCTGGCTGGCCCACCTTCGGTCCGGCGACCATCCGCTGTCTCCCCGGTCGCTGTCGCAGTCCCTGTCGGCGATCCGCACCTTCCATCGCTATCTCGACCGCCGCCACGACACCCCCAACCCCCACCTCGCCCTGGTGCGAGGCCCCCGGGTGAAGCCGTCGGCGCCGCGCCCGGTCACCGAGGACCAGGCGCGCGGCCTGATCGCCGAACCCTCGATGGATCCCGATCGAGAAGACTGGGAAGTCGCCCGCGACGAGGCGGTGCTGACCCTGCTCTATGGCTGCGGCCTGCGGATCTCCGAGGGGCTGTCGCTGAAGCGGTCGGACGCGCCGCTGGGGGATAGCCTGCGGATCGTCGGCAAGGGGTCGAAGACCCGGATCGTGCCGGTGCTGCCCGTCGTGCGCGAGGCCGTGGACGCCTATCTGGCGACGGTTCCCTTTGTGCTGTCGCCCGGCGAGCCGCTGTTCCGCGCCAAGCGGGGCGGAGCGCTCAGCCCGCGCCATGTCCAGGCCACGGTGCAGCTGTTGCGGCGTCGCCTGGGCCTGCCCGCCAGCGCCACGCCGCACGCCCTGCGCCACTCCTTCGCCACCCACCTGCTGGGGGCCGGCGCCGATCTGCGCTCCATCCAGGAACTGCTGGGCCACGCCTCCCTGTCCACGACCCAGCGCTATACAGACGTGGACGCCGCGGCGTTGCTGAGCGCCTACAACAGCGCGCATCCGCACGCGTGATTTTTTCCGCTCGTCCCGGCGAAGGCCGGGATCCAGGTCGTAGGTCACGACCTGCGCCAAGCATCCTGAATTCTGCGGATGAATCTGGGTCCCGGCCTTCGCCGGGATGAGCGGGTTGGGTTATCGCAGATGCGCCGTCTCGTTGAGGCTGAGGATCGCCCGCTGGCCGCTGCGGGCGCACATGTAGCGGTGGATGCTGGTGTAGCGGGGCTCGAAGAACAGGCGCGGGGCCATGCCCAGCACATGGGCGGTCCAGACATTGATCACCCCGCCGTGGCAGAAGACCGCCACCCGCTGGCCGGGATGGCTCTCGATGATCTCCTCCAGGGCCGCGACCACCGCCTGCTGGAAGACGCCGATGTCCACCCCGTGCTCGCCGTCGGCCATGGCCTTCCAGGCCGCGTAGTCCTCGCGCTTCAGCTCCTCCATGGGGACATAGGCGCCTGAGTCACGGTCGAACTCGGCGATGCCGTCGTGGTGGCGCAGCTCGTGGCCGCTGTGGGCGAGCAGGGGACCGGCGGTCTCGATGGCGCGCAGCATGGGGCTGGAATAGACCGCGTCGAAGGTCTCGCCGGCCAGCCATTGCGCCACCTTGCGGGACTGATCATGGCCCTCGTCGTGCAGGGGCGGATCGGAGCTTTGCGCGCTGCGCACCGGCAGCCCATGGCGGATGAGCACGAGTTCCATCGGTTTCCTTACCCGGAGGCTTTGCGCCCAGGGGACCGGGTTTTCGGGCGCGCCGCAAGGGCTCAGCTCCAGGCGGTCGAAGGCCTCTCCATGCGCACCCAGGAAACGCCGTCATCGCCCTGCGCGACCTCGGCGAAGCCCTCACGGGCGTAGAAGGCCCGCGCCCGGATATTGGCGGTCTGGCACTTCAGCGCCAGCGCATTGGGCGCGGCGGCCGCGACATGATCCAGCAGGGCCTTGCCGACACTGTGGCCGCGGACATCGACATAGAGAGAGTGCAGGAACGAGGCGCGGCGATAGAGGGCCGCGACGCCGGCGATGCGGCGCTCGAGGACGGCCACATAGACCTCCTCCTCTCGGGCGTCGCGAAGGAAGTCCTGGGCGTTGTGGCGCCAGGCCGGAAGCCAGGTGAAGGTTTCGCGCAGCACCTTCTGATAGATGGCGCCGGCGACGGGCAGCTCCTCCGGGCGGGCCCGGCGGACCAACATCAGGCCTGCATGGTCCAGCCCTCGACCCCCATGGCGGCCTGGCGGCCGGCCTCGGACCGGGTGGGGTGAGGGTGGACGGTGCGAGCCACGTCCTCGCTGGCGGCGCGGAACGCCATGGCCACGCAGTATTCGCCGATCATCTCGCCGGCCTGGGGGCCGATGATGTGGACGCCGAGGATCTCGTCGGTGGCCGCGTCGGCCAGCACCTTGGCGAAGCCGTCGGTCTCGTGGTTGATCTTGGCGCGGCTGTTGGCGGTGAAGGGGAACTTGCCGGCCTTGTAGGCGACGCCGGCCTCCTTGAGCTGCTCCTCGGTCTTCCCGACCCAAGCGACCTCCGGGTAGGTGTAGACCACGCTGGGGACCAGATTGTAGTCCACGTGGCCGTACTTGCCGGCGATGAGCTCCATCACCGCCACGGAGTCCTCCTCGGCCTTGTGGGCCAGCATGGGGCCGTGGATGGCGTCGCCGATGGCCCAGACGCCGGGCGCCGAGGTCTTGAAGTGGTCGGTCTCGATGAAGCCGCGCTTGTCGGGGACCACGCCCACGCTCTCCAGGCCCAGGCCGTCGGTATAGGGACGGCGGCCGATGGCCAGCAGGACGTAGTCTGCGGTCAGGGTTTCGATCTCGCCGCCGGCCACCGGCTCGACGGTGAGGGTGACGCCGGTCTTGGAGGACTTGGCGCCGGTGACCTTGGAGCCGAGCTTGAAGGCCATGCCCTGCTTGGTGAGGGACCGCTGGAAGGTCTTGGCGGTCTCGGCGTCCATGCCCGGGGTGATGCGGTCGAGGAATTCCACGACGGTGACCTGCGCGCCCAGGCGGCGCCAGACCGAGCCCAGCTCCAGGCCGATGATGCCGGCGCCGATGACGATCAGGCTCCCCGGAACTTCCGGCAGGACCAGAGCGCCGGTCGAATCGACGATACGCTTGTTGTCCACCACCACGCCCGGCAGGCCCGAGGGCTCCGACCCGGTGGCGATGACGATGTTCTTGGTCTCCAGCACCGTGACCGAGCCGTCGGGGCCGGTGACCTCGACCTTGCCGGGTCCGGCGATCTTGCCCATGCCCTTGACCCAGTCGACCTTGTTCTTCTTGAACAGGAACTCGATGCCCTTGGTCAGGGCCGAGACGCTCTCGGCCTTCTGCTTCATCATCTGGGGCAGGTTTAGGGTCGGCGTCACCTCGATGCCGAGGGTGGCGAAGTCCTTATTGGCCAGATCGAACATCTCCGAGGCGTGCAGCAGGGCCTTGGACGGCATGCAGCCCACGTTCAGGCAGGTGCCCCCCAGGGTCTCGCGCTTCTCCACCACGGCCACCGACATGCCCAGCTGGCCCGCCCGGATCGCGCCGTTGTAGCCGGCGGGACCGCCCCCGATGATGACGACGTCGTATTGGGCCATGAGCCTGGTCTTCCGAATTGAGGTGCGCTGGGGAGGATATGGGGAGGCGGACGCCCCCTAGATATCCAGCAGCAGGCGTTCCGGGTTCTCGATGGCGTCCTTGACGTGGACCAGGAAGGTCACCGCGCCCTGGCCGTCCACCACGCGGTGGTCGTAGCTCAGCGCCAGGTACATCATCGGGCGGATCACCACCTGGCCGCCGATGGCCATGGGGCGCTCCTGGATCTTGTGCATGCCAAGGATGCCCGACTGCGGCGCGTTGAGGATCGGGGTCGACATCAGCGAGCCGTAGACCCCGCCATTGGAGATGGTGAAGGTGCCGCCCTGCAGGTCTTCCATGGCGAGCGCCCCGTCACGGGCCTTCTTGCCCAGGGCGCCGATGGCCTTTTCCACGCCGGCCAGGTTCAGGGCGTCGGCGTCGCGAACCACGGGAACCACCAGGCCGCGCTCGGTGCCGACGGCGACGCCGATGTCGTAGTGGTTCTTGTAGATGATGTCCTGGCCTTCGATCTCGGCGTTGACCTCCGGGACCTGCTTCAGGCCGTGGACCACGGCGGCCACGAAGAAGCTCATGAAGCCCAGCTTCACGCCGTGGGTCTTCTCGAAGACGTCCTTGTACTTGGTGCGCAGGGCCATGACGTTGGTCATGTCGACCTCGTTGAAGGTCGTCAGCATGGCCGCGGCGTTCTGGGCTTCCTTCAGACGTCGCGCGATGGTCTGGCGCAGGCGGGTCATGCGGACCCGCTCCTCACGTGCGTGGATCTCGCGGGGAGCCGAGGCGACAGGCGCGGCGGCGGGCGCATTGGCGCGCGCCTCGAGGGCGGCCAGCGCGTCGCCCTTGGTCACCCGCCCATCCTTGCCGGTCCCGGAAATCGCGGCGCCGTCGAGGTTGTTCTCGGCCACGATGCGTTGGGCCGAGGGCGCCAGCGGGGCCGCGGCGGCCGCGGGCTTGGGAGCGGCGGCCGTAGCGGGCGCAGGCGCCGGAGCCGGCGCAGGAGCCGGAGCAGCGGCCTTGGGAGCTTCGGCCTTGGCCGGGGCGGCGGCGACAGCGCCCTCGGTCACGTGACCCAGGACCGCGCCCGGCTCGACCGTGGCGCCTTCCTCGGCGCTGATGGAGGCCAACACCCCGTCAGCGGGGGCGGCGACTTCCAGGCTGACCTTGTCGGTCTCCAGTTCGACGAGGATCTCGTCCTTGCGGACCGCGTCCCCGGGCTTCTTGGCCCAGCGCGCCACAGTCGCCTCGGTGACGGATTCGCCGAGCGTGGGCGTCATGATGTCGGCCATTGGAGAGGTTCTTCCTGTTCTTTCGGGCGGTCGGTTTAGGCGAAGGCTTCAGCAAGGAACGTCTGGAGTTCCTTCATGTGCCGGCTCATCTGGCCGGCCGCGGTGGAGGCCGAGGCGGGGCGGCCGACATAACGGGCGCGCTTGGCCTTGATCTTCAGGCGTTCAAGGGTGAGCTCCAGCCAAGGGTCGACGAAGGTCCAGCCGCCCATGTTCTTTGGCTCTTCTTGACACCAAACGAGCTCAGCGTTGGGGAAACGCGACAGCTCGGTGGACAAGGACTTCACCGGCCACGGATAGAACTGCTCCAGGCGCATGAGATAGACGTCGTCGACGCCCTTCTCCTCGCGGGCGTCCAACAGGTCGTAATAGACCTTGCCCGAGCACAGTACGACGCGGCGGATCTTGTCGGGCTCCACCAGCTTGGTGGCGGTGTTGACGCCGCGCTCGGCGTCGTCGTGCAGCACGCGGTGGAAGGACGAGCCCTCCGCCAGGTCCACGAGCCGCGAGGTCGCCTTCTTGTGTCGCAGCAGCGACTTGGGGGTCATCACCACCAGGGGCTTGCGGAACTCCCGGCGCATCTGGCGGCGCAGGACGTGGAAGTAGTTGGCCGGCGTCGAGCAGTTGACGACCTGGAGGTTGTCCTCGGCGCAGAGCTGCAGGAAGCGCTCCAGGCGGGCCGAGGAGTGTTCCGGACCCTGGCCCTCGTAGCCGTGGGGCAGCAGCAGGACCAGGCCGCTCATGCGGAGCCACTTGCGCTCACCCGAGGAGATGAACTGGTCGATCACCACCTGGGCGCCGTTGGCGAAGTCGCCGAACTGGCCTTCCCACAGGACCAGGGTCTTGGGGTCGGCCAGCGAGAAGCCGTACTCGAAGCCCAGCACCGCCTCTTCCGACAGGGGGCTGTCGAGCACCTCGAAGTGAGCCTGGCCGGGGCGCAGGTTGGAGAGCGGCTGGTAGTGGGCCTCGGTGGTCTGGTCGATCAGGTCGCAGTGGCGCTGCACGAAGGTGCCGCGCACGCTGTCCTGGCCGGCCAGGCGGACGGGGAAGCCCTCGTCCAGCAGGGTGGCGAAGGCCAGGTGTTCGCCGGTGGCCCAGTCCAGACCCTCGCCGGTGTAGATGGCGGAGCGGCGGTTCTCGATGGCGCGCTTGACGGTCTTGTGGACATCGAGGCTTTCGGGGATCGCGGTGATCCGGGCGCCCAGGTCCAGGAGTTTCTGCAGGGGAACGCTGGTGTCGCCGCGGCGGTCGTCGCCGTCGGGCAGGGCCAGGCCCGCCCACTTGCCGTCCAGCCAGTCGGCCTTGTTGGCCTTGTAGGTCTTGCCGGACTCCATCTCCTGGTCGAGGAAGTCGTCGAACTCCTTCATCCAGGCGGCGACGTCGTCCACGGTGATGACACCCTCGCCGATCAGCTGGCGGGAGTAGATTTCGCGGGTCGAGGGGTGGTCCTTGATCTTGGCGTACATCAAGGGCGAGGTCATCGTCGGGTCGTCGCCCTCGTTGTGACCGAACCGGCGATAGCAGAACATGTCGATGACCACGTCCTTGCTGAACTGCTGGCGGAACTCGGTGGCCACCTTGGCGACATAGGTCACGGCCTCGGGGTCGTCGCCGTTCACGTGGAAGATCGGCGCCTCCACCATCAGGGCCACGTCCGACGGATAGGGCGAGGAGCGGCTGAAGGCCGGGGCCGTGGTGAAGCCGATCTGGTTGTTGACGATGAAGTGGATGGTGCCGCCGGTGCGGTAGCCCTTCACGCCCGAAATGGTGAAGCATTCGGCGATGACGCCCTGGCCCGCGAAGGCCGCGTCCCCGTGCAGCAGCAGGGGCAGGACGTGGTTGCGGCCAGAGTCAGGGGTGTCACGCAGGGTGTAGGCCTGCTTGGCGCGCACCTTGCCCAGCACCACCGGATTGACGATCTCCAGGTGGGAGGGGTTGGCGGTCAGCGACAGGTGGACATTGTTGCCGTCGAAGGCGCGGTCCGAGGAGGCGCCCATGTGGTACTTCACATCGCCCGACCCCTCGACGTCCGAGGGCAGGCTCGAGCCCCCTTGGAACTCGTGGAAGATGACCTGATAGGGCTTGGCCATCACCGCGGCGAGCACGTTCAGGCGGCCCCGGTGGGGCATGCCGATGACGATGTCCTTCACGCCCAGCGCGCCGCCACGCTTGATGATCTGCTCCAGGGCCGGAACCATGGCCTCGCCGCCGTCCAGGCCGAAGCGCTTGGTGCCGGGGAAGCGCTTGTGCAGGAACTTCTCGAAGCCTTCGGCCTCGATGAGCTTCTTCAGGATGGCGACCTTGCCCTCCTTGGTGAAGCTTATCTCCTTATCGCGACCCTCGATGCGCTCCTGCAGCCAGGCCTTCTGCTGCGGATCGGAGATGTGCATGTACTGCACGCCGATGTCGTTGCAGTAGGTGCGGCGCAGGATCGCCAGGATCTCGCGGATGGTGCCGGTTTCCAGGCCCAGCACGAAGTCCAGGAAGATCGGGCGGTCGTAGTCGGCCTCGGTGAAGCCGTAGGAGGCGGGGTCGAGCTCGGTGGCGTCGCCCTCCGGGATGGCGATGCCCAGGGGGTCCAGGTTGGCGCGCAGGTGGCCGCGCATCCGGTAGGCGCGGATCATCATGATGGCGCGCAGGGAATCGAGGGTGGCGGCCCGAACGGATTCGGGATTGGCGGCGGGCGCGGCGCGCTCGGCGACCTTGGCGCCGACCTTGGCCTCTACGGCCGGCCAAAGTCCGTCGATGGCCGAGAGCCAGTCGGGGCGGGTGGCGGGCGCGCTCTTCTGGGTCCAGCCGGGCCTGACGGCGGCGGCCTTGACCTCCTCGGCGCGGTCCTGCAGCGAGGCGAAGAAGGCGCGCCACGAGGCCTCGACCGCATTCGGGTCGGCGGCCCATTTCGCGTAGAGGTCCTCCACGAAGGCGGTGTTACCGCCATAGAGGAAGGAGGTCTCGGCGAGCACCTCGTTGATCAGACCTGCATCGTCCGCCATGTCTTCCGCTTTCCCGGAGGGACCGCGAAGCTTCAAAAGAGGAGCCGAGCGCGGACCGCCCTACGCTTGATTGTGCGCCCGACCGAACTTCTAGGAGTTCGGTCAAACACTTAGTGAGACCTTTCCTAACGCCGAACCGGCCCCCACTTCGGCTGGAAAGGTCTTAGGCGCCCTTGAGCACCTCAAGAAGGGTTTCGCCCAGTTTCGCCGGCGAAGGTGACACGCGGATGCCCGCAGCCTCCATCGCGGCGATCTTGTCCTCGGCGCCGCCCTTGCCGCCGGAGATGATCGCGCCCGCGTGACCCATGCGCCGACCAGGCGGCGCGGTGCGTCCTGCGATGAAGCCGACCATAGGCTTCTTGATTGCTGAATTCTTAATGAACTCAGCCGCGTCTTCTTCCGCCGACCCGCCAATCTCGCCGATCATGATGATCGACTCGGTCTCCGGGTCCTTCAGGAACATGTCGAGCATGTCGATGAACTCGGTGCCTTTCACCGGGTCGCCGCCGATGCCCACCGCCGTGGATTGGCCCAGGCCCACCTGGGTGGTCTGGAACACGGCTTCGTAGGTAAGCGTGCCCGAGCGCGAGACAACACCCACCGAGCCCTTCTTGAAGATATTCGCCGGCATGATGCCGATCTTGCAGGCTTCCGGGGTCAGGACGCCGGGGCAGTTGGGGCCGATCAGCCTGGTTTTTGAGCCGATCAGGGCGCGCTTCACCTGGATCATGTCGGCCACCGGGATGCCCTCGGTGATGCAGATCACCAGGGGGACTTCGGCGTCGATGGCTTCCAGGATGGAGTCCGCGGCGAAGGCGGGCGGAACATAGATGACGCTGGCGTCGGCGCCGGTGGCGCGGATCGCCTCGTCGACGGTGTCGAAGACCGGCAGGCCGATATGGGTGGAGCCGCCCTTACCGGGGGTGACGCCGCCGACCATCTTGGTGCCGAAAGCGATGGCCTGTTCGGAGTGGAAGGTGCCCTGGGCGCCGGTGACGCCCTGGCAGATGACGCGCGTCTCTTTGCCGATGAGGATGGACATCAGGCGGCTCCACGCACGGCGGCGACGATCTTCTCGGCGCCATCGGAAAGGTCGTTGGCGGCGATGACGTTCAGGCCGCTCTCATTGATGATCTTCTTGCCGAGCTCGGCGTTGGTGCCTTCCAGGCGCACCACCAGGGGAACCGTCAGGCCCACCTGCTTGACCGCGGCCACCACGCCCTGGGCCAGGACGTCGCAACGGGCGATGCCGCCGAAGATGTTCACCAGGATGCCCTTCACGTTGGGGTCGGCCATGATGATCTTGAAGGCCGCTGTCACCTTGGCTTCGTCGGCCCCACCGCCCACGTCCAGGAAGTTGGCGGGCTCGGCGCCGTAGAGCTTGATGATGTCCATGGTGGCCATGGCCAGGCCGGCGCCGTTGACCATGCAGCCGATCTCGCCGTCGAGGGCGATGTAGCTGAGGTCGAACTTGGAGGCCTCGATCTCCTTGGGGTCCTCCTCGCTCTCGTCGCGCAGGGCGACGATGTCGGCGTGGCGGTAGAGGGCGTTGCTGTCGAAGGAGACCTTGGCGTCGAGGACGCGCAGCTGATCGTCGGCGGTGACGATCAGCGGATTGATCTCCAGCATCGACATGTCCTTGGCCAGGAACGCCGTATAGAGCTGGCGCAGCAGCTTGCCGGCCTGCTTGGAGAGGTCGCCCCTGAGGCCCAGCGCCTTGGAGAGCTTCAGGCCGTGGTGGTTCCAGACGCCGGTGGCCGGGTCGATGGAGAAGGTGATGATCTTCTCTGGGGAGGAATGCGCCACCTCCTCGATGTCCATGCCGCCTTCGGTGGAGGCCACGACCGAGATCCGGCTCGTGTCCCGGTCCACCAGCAGGGACAGGTAGAATTCCTTGGCGATCGCCGCGCCCTCTTCGATGTAGAGGCGGTTGACCTGCTTGCCCTTGGGGCCGGTCTGGTGGGTCACCAGCACACGGCCGAGCATCTCGGCGGCGTTGGAGCGGACGTCATCGACGCTCTTGACCACCCGGACCCCGCCTTTGGCGTCGGGGCTGAGGCCCTCGAACACGCCCTTGCCGCGGCCGCCGGCATGGATCTGGGATTTCACCACGAAGACCGGGCCTCCGAGAGTTTCGGCCGCCTTGACGGCCTCCTCGACGGTGAAGGCCGGATAGCCACGCGGGACCGCCACGCCGAACTCGGAGAGGACGGCTTTGGCTTGATGCTCGTGTATATTCATGAGGTCGCGAGACGCGCTGTTTGGGCTCGCCCAGTGCGGCGAGAAGCCGGGGTATAAGCGCCGTTCCGGACCGTTGCAACCGCGCCACGGTCAGAAAAATAACGTTCGCGTCCAATTGTCCGGCGGGTGCGTTCCCTGCCGCCGGACACACCTCGGCGGGCGCCGGAACGTCAAGCGAAGAAGACGTTCCACATGGTGCGGCCGGGGATGAAGGTCAGGCCGCCGGCGACGATCAGGCCGCCGTAGAACATGCCCATCATGAAGCGGCGGTGCTGTTTCACATCATGGCGGCGGGCCGCGATGACCGCCAGGGGCAGGGCGATGAGGGTCCAGCCGGTGATCATGTGGATGAAAGACCAGTGGTCGCCGTTCACCCCGGTGATGAAGATCGAGGAGCCGGCCACGATGGACATGGCGCTCACCCACAGCCAGCCGGCGCGGCGATGGAAGGTCACGCCCTTGCGCATCAACATCAGCATGGCGCCGATCACCAGGGCGACCACCGCGGCGCCCAGATGCAGCTGGATGACCAGGGGCTGGGCCGCCAGCAGGCCCCAGTCCGGGGCGCGGAGCTGGCCGCCACCCGCCGCGCGCATGACGCCTCCGGCAAGGGGAAGCACGGCGACCACCAGTCCGAGCGCGGCCAGGGGCAGGACGATCCTGCGGATCCTTTCGATCCGGCTCGGGGCCGCCTGCGCCGACGTTTGAGAAACCCGCGACATCATCTATCTCCGCTTGAGGGCCCTCTTGGCCCGCAGTCGCCTTCTGGAGATCTCGCCGCCCCATGCGCAAAGGACGTTGCGTCGAATGACAGATCGACTGCGCGAGTCGCAGCCCGGCGCCGTTCACGCTTCGCGACTGGAACCTCTGAGCCAGGCTGGGATCAGGCGGACGCTCCTGATCTCGGCCAGCGTGGGGGCGTTCCTCAGCTTCGTGGAAGCCTTCGACAGCGGGCACGTGGCCTTCCTGCCGCGCACGGCCTTCATGGTGACGCTCGGCCTGGCCGGGGCGCTGCTGGGCATGGTGAGCTTCATGCTGGCCGGCCTCATTCCCCTCACCCGCCGCGGCCTGGTGGTGCGCACCGCGATCAGCGGCACCCTGATGACGCCGCTCATGGGCCTGCTGGTCTGGGGCGCGGTGGGATTTGTGTCCAGCGGCCGGGTCCACGGCCGCGACCTGCCGCAGTACATGCTGATCACCTGGGTCATGTGCCTGGCGATGAGCGGCCTGGCGATCTTCCTGTCCCATCGGCGCGTCGCGGCCCAGGCGCCCCCCGCCGCGCCGGCGCCCGTGAAGTTCCTGGAACGCCTGCCCCTGAAGCTGCGGGGCGCGGAGATCTGGGCGGTGGAGGCCCAGGACCATTACCTGCGCCTGCACACCTCCAAGGGCCAGGACCTGATCCTGATGCGGCTGGCCGACGCCGTCGCTGAGCTGGCGGGGATCGAGGGCGCCCGGGTGCACCGCTCCTGGTGGGTGGCGCGGGACGCCGTGGCCGACGCCCGCCGGGGAGATGGGCGGGCGACCCTGAAGCTGAAGGACGGCTCGGAGGTTCCGGTCAGCCGCACCTACGCCAAGCTGATCCGCGAGGCCGGCTGGATCTAGCGGGACGCTCTGCGCGCGGCCCAGTCTTCCCGGCTCTGACCCCAGACGTCCACTGTGAGCGCCTCGTAGGGGGCGGGCATCTGCGCCTGGCGCAGGATGGTCGACCCCAGGCGCCTGGCCACCGCGGCCGAGGCGGTGTTGGCTGGATCGATGGTGTGAACCACCTCATGCCAGTCGAAGTTGTCGAAGGCCCAGTCGGTGGCCGCGATGGCGCCCTCCGTCGCGTAGCCCTTGCCCCAGCGGTCGCGGATGATCGCCCAGCCCACCTCGGTCCCAGGCCAGCCCTCGGGCTGCCAGGGACCCAGACGGCCGACCCAGTCGCCGGTGGCCTTCTCGATGACGCAGAACATCGAGAAACCGCTGATCGTCCAGGCGCCGGTGACCGAGCACAGGGCCCGCCACACGACAGAAGGCGCCTGCAGCCCGCCAATGTGCCGGGCGGCCTCCTCATCGGCCATGAAGGCGCACCAGGGCTCGAAATCGGCCGCGCAGGGCGGGCGCAGGATCAGGCGGTCGGTTTCGAGGGTTGGGCCGATGGCGGTCATGGACGGCTCCTGCATTCCACCCGACATAGCGTCGCGCAGGCGCGCTTCGCAATGCTGGTTCAGGCGCGGTTCAGGCGCGCGCGGCAACGATAAGGTCGCCTCGGGGGTTCAGGAGGCTTGGACCAAGGACCTGCGTCATGACCACTGAAACCCGCGGCGGCTCGTCGCCCGGCGCCCCTATCGGCGTCGGCCCCGCCAAGTCGCCTTTCAGAAGGCCAATGATCTTGGCGGGGATCGCAGGCGCCTGCGTCCTGGGTCTGGGCCTGGGACTCCTGGCGCGGCCGCAGTTGGCTGAGGACACCCGCGCACCCGGGTCGATGAAACCTGTGGACCAGATGCAGATCGAGATCGATCGCGATGAGCCCCTGCCCGAGGTGTCTGGCGGCAAGCTGGAGCTTTTGCCCCCGGGTGTTCAGGCCCCTCGTGCCGCGACTATCTCGACCAGCGCGCTCCCCGGGCCGCCCGCCGCTCTGCCCGTAAGCGAGATCCGCCCGCCCGCAGGTCCGACCCGGCCCGTGGCCCGGGGTCCCAGCTTCGACTGCGCCCAGAGCGCCAGCGCCGCCGAGGAACTGGTCTGCAACGATGAGACCCTGGCCGCCCAGGACCGGCGGCTGGCCAGCGCCTGGCGCCGGGCGATGGACTCCGGGGTTCCAATGCACCGCCTGCGCCGGCAGCAGCAGCGCTGGCTGGACGCGCGCGAGGACGCCGCCAGCCACGCGCCCGAGGAGGTGACCAACCTCTACGACCAGCGCATCCAGGAGCTGGACGAGGTGGCGGCCTACGAGCGTTGAGCCGTCGCGTCTGGGTTGTCTAAATATTCTATCCAGACGCGAAATTAACGGCGCCGTTCAGCCACAATTCATCGCCTCCCCAATATGGGTATTGGCGTCGGTTCGAGAGGGCGGGCGCACACTGGGGACACTCCGGGGCGTCTGCGGCGGACCAGAATACGCCAGGACGTTAACCATGTTTGCCCCCAGCAAGCTCCTGCGCCCCCGCGCGCCGGAGTTCCACGAAACCCCGATGATCTTCCGGCCCCTCGAGGCCGAGCGCCCCCACCCCCACCTGTCGATCAACCCCGTCCACATCTCCGCCGCCGTCAGCATCGCCTGCGTGATGGGGATGGGGCTGGGCCTCTGGATGCGGGCCGACGTGGATCGCCGCGCCGCCGCCTCGGCCCTGCGCCAGGCCACGCCTCGCGCGGTGGCCGCCGCCCCGGCGCCGCAGCAGGTCCAGATCGTGCTGGCCAAGCCCGACGAGGAGATCGCGCCGGCGACCAGCCTGATGGATGTCGGTGTCACCGCCTCGCCGCCGGTCGCCCAGAAGGGCCAGGTCGTCGACGCCGTCTTCGTCGAGTCCCCCAGCTTCGATTGCCGCGGCGCCCGGACCCTGGCTGACCAGATGGTCTGCGTCGACCCGGCCCTGGCCGAGGCCGACCGCCGGCTGTCTGGCGCCTACAGGGCCGCCCTGGGCTCCGGCGCCGATCATCCGGTGCTGGCCAGAGGCCAGGCCCGCTGGCTGGCCGCGCGAGAGGCGGCCGCCAGGACGTCTCCTGAGGCCCTGGCCAACCTCTACGAAAAGCGCATCACCGAGCTGGCGGCCAATGAAAACCCCGCCCGGCCAGCGCCGAGCGGGGTCCAACAGGCGCGTGTGGCGGGCGCGGACGCCCAGCCGGTTTCCTAGACCAACAGCTCCTTGATGGTCTCGCGTTCGCCGATCAGTTCGTCATTGGTCAGCGCGATCTTGCTCTTGGCGAAGTCGTCCATCTCATAGGAGGTGATGACCTCGTAGGCGCCCGGCGCGGTGGTCTTCACCGGCATGCCGGCCCAGACGCCTTCGGCGAAGCCGTAGCGGCCCTCGCTGTCGACGGCCACCGAGTGGATCGCGCCAACGGTGTTCAGGTCGCGCACGTGATCGATCAGGGCGTTGGCGGCCGAGGCGGCCGAGGACAGACCACGGGCTTCGATGATGGCCGCGCCGCGCTTGCCGACGGTGGGCAGGTACTCGTTCTTCAGCCAGGCCTCATCACCGATCACGGAGGCCGCGTCCTTGCCGCCGATCTTGGCGTGGGTGAAGTCGGCGAACATGGTCGGGCTGTGGTTGCCGTAGATGAACAGGTCGCTGACGTCGTTGATCGAGACGCCGGCCTTCTTGGCCAGCTGCGCGCGGCCGCGGTTCTCGTCCAGGCGCACCATGGCGGTGAAGCGATCCCTGGGCAGGCGCTTGGCCTGGTTGGCGGCGATCATGACGTTGGTGTTGCAGGGGTTGCCCACCACGGCCACGCGGGCGTTGTCGGCGGCGACGGCGTCGATGGCTTTGCCCTGGGCGATGAAAATCTTGCCGTTGTCCTTCAAGAGGTCGGCGCGCTCCATGCCGGGACCGCGGGGCTTGGAGCCCACCAGCAGGGCCCAATTGACATCTTTGAACGCCACTTCGGCCTCTCCGGTCAGGACCATGTCCTGAAGCAGCGGGAAGGCGCAGTCCTCCAACTCCATGGCGACGCCCTTGAGCGCCTTCTGGGGGCCTTCCACGGGGATTTCCAGCAGCTGCAGGATCACCGGCTGGTCCTTGCCGAACATTTCGCCCGAGGCGATGCGGAAGAGGAGGGCGTAGCCGATGTTGCCGGCCGCGCCGGTGACCGCAACGCGGATGGGGGTCTTGGTGGTCATGGGGCTGCTCCGATAGCTGTTGCGGGACGGCAGGTGCGCCAGGTCGGGGGTCCCCGTAGCTCAAACCACCGCCTTGCTGCAATGCCGCACGCGGAGTTTAGGCCCTTTGCGGCGGGGCGGACGCGTGGTCATCCTGCCGACATGCTCCAGCTCGACCCCGCCTTCCTGGCCACATCCCACGCCCTGGGCGACCTTCGGCTCTGCCATGTCCGGCTGCAGGACGACGCCCGCTATCCCTGGCTGGTGCTGATCCCCAGGAGCGCGGGCCTGCGGGAGATCGAGGACCTGCCGGCGGCGGACCGTGGCGTTCTGATGGAGGAAATCGTAAGCGTGGGCCAGGCGCTAAGGGTGCTGGGAGAGGCGCTGGGCGCCCGGCCCGAGAAGCTGAATGTGGGCGCCCTGGGCAATGTGACGCCCCAGCTCCATGTCCATGTGGTGGGCCGCAGGCGCGATGACCCGGCCTGGCCCGGACCCGTCTGGGGGCACAGCCCAGCGGAAGTCTATGTGGGCGACGAACTGACCTATGCGGTGGAGGTGGCGCGGCGGGCCCTGGGGCTCTAGTTCCGCCGCATCGTCACCGACCGGCGCTCGCCGCGTTCGGTCAGTTCGCCTGACCAGGTCCCGTTGCTGTCGGCGTTGAGCATCAGGATCGAGGGCTCGGCGCCGGGGCGCGGTGTGAGGCGGATGACGAGCTGCCCCCCGACCCGGCTGATGGTGTCGATGAAGCCCGAGGCGTCGGTGGCGCCCCGCCGGCGGGGATCGCGCCAGGCGCCCTCCAGATTGCCGGAACCGCTGTCCACCAGTTGCAGGTCGTAGAGTTCGGAGCCCCCGGCCCGCAGGGTCCAGGCTCCGTCCAGCGGCCCCTGCAGGCCCTGGGCCGAGTTGAAGGACGAGCGCATGCGCGCTTCATAGCTGAGATCGACGGCGGTCGGCGGCGCCTCCGGCGTCTTGCCGATCTCGTCGATATGGACCGGAGCGGTGAGCCGGGGCCGGCGCGGCGTGGGCGCGACATAGGGTGGCGGGATGTAGGCCGGCGGGGTGTAGACCGGCGGGCGGTAGACGGGCGGAGTATTCACATAGGGCAACGGCGGCTGGACCGCGGGCGGGCTGCTGTATACCGGCGGGGGTATGTAGGCGGCGGGCGGCGGGGAGGCGCCGAACGGGGGGGCCGTGGCGACGGGTGCGCTGGGGACCGGGGCCACGGTCGGAGCGGGCGTCCCCAGGGCCGGAGCGGGCGGCGCGGTCGGAGGTGTCGGGATGGCCTCCGACGCTGGCTGAGCCTGGTCCAGCAGGGCGCCGATCGCATCGACATCCTGGGCGGCGGCCACGGGCGCGCTCAGGATCAGGCCCGTAAGGGCCGCGGCGACTCGCCAGACTCTCGACACCCGGTTTTCCAAATCCTGCCTCACGCCGCGGCGATTGCGTCGGCCACAGCGATCAGACGCTGCGCCTCGACCAGATGCAACCGCTCCACCATGCGTCCCTCAACTCGAAGCACGCCCTTAGCCGCGTTTTCCGGCGAATCGAAGGCGGCGACAATTATGCGCGCCCAATGGACCTCCCCCGGAGCCGGAGAAAAGGCGGTGTTAGCGGCCTCGATCTGTCCCGGATGGATCAGGGTCTTGCCGTCGAACCCGAACTCCGCCCCCTGGGCGCACTGCCGGGCCAGGCCAGCGTCATCGGCGATGCCGTTATAGACCCCGTCTAGAATGGCCAGGTCGTGGGCCCGGGCGGCGGCGACGCTGAGGGACAGGGGCCCCACCAGGGGCGCCCGATCCACGGTGAGCCGGCAGCGCATCTCCTTGGCCAGGTCGTTGGTCCCGATCACCAGGGCGTCGAGGCGGCTGGTCCGGCCGCAGGCGGCGATGGACTCCAGGGCGAAGATGGAGGCGCAGGTCTCGATCATCACCCACAGGCGGGTCTCACCCGACAGTCCCGCGTCGTAGGCCGCTACGTCCGCGGCGCTGGAGACCTTGGGGGCCAGGATGGCGTCGGGACGGGCCGCGGCCACAGCGGCCAGGTCTTCGGCGCCCCAGGGGGTGTCGAGGCCATTGACCCGGATCACCACCTCGCGACGGCCAAACCCGCCGGCCTGAACAGCCTGTACGGCCTGCTGGCGGGCGATCTCCTTGGCGTCGGGGGCGACGGCGTCCTCCAGGTCGAAGATGACCACGTCGCAGGTCAGGTCGCGGGCCTTTTCGATGGCCCGGGCGTTGGCGGCGGGCATGTAGAGGGCGCTGCGGCGCGGCCGGGCGGCGATCACGGGCGGGCTCCGTTCTCAATTAGGCGGGCCCCCCTCTTACGAGCTAGGATGGGCCCATGACCATTCGATACGACGAGGATGCAAAAAACGTGCTGGGCGGAGAGCTGATCTCCTGTTCCCTCGACCCGGTCACCGGCTTCTTCCGCAACGGTTGCTGCGAGACCGGACCGGCTGACACCGGTATCCACACCGTCTGCGCCGTGATGACCGCCGACTTCCTGGAATACTCCAAGGCCATGGGCAACGACCTCTCGACGCCTTCGCCCGACTACGCCTTTCCCGGCCTGAAGCCCGGTGACCGCTGGTGCCTCTGCGCGCCGCGCTGGAAGGAGGCCCTGGACGCCGGCGCCGCGCCGCACCTGGTGCTGGAGGCGACCCACGAGGAAACCCTGGCCATCGTGCCGCTGGGGATCCTCAAGGACTACGCGGTCAAGGCCTGAGCGTCACCGCAGCCGGTAGATCTGTTCCAGCTGATAGCGGGACCCGCCGCTGAGCAGCAGGCTGGAATAGAGCCCAAACCGCGTCACCTCGAAGGGCGGGGACTTCAGCAGTGCGTTGGCCGACAGCCAGGCCGCGACCTCGGCGACATCGGGCCGCTTTAGATAGGCCAGGGTCACGTGGGGCCGATAGGCGCGGGCCTCGGCCTTGAGGCCCGAACGCCGGGCGGCGGTCTCGCAGGCCTTGGCGAGGCGCCGCAGGGCGTCGTTCTCCCTCACTCCGGCCCAGACGGCGTGCAGGTCTGGCCCCTCGCCGAAGGACCCCACACCCTCGAGCTCCAAGGTCATCGGCGCAGCGGACATCCGCTCAAGTTCCAGGTGCAGGTCGTCGGCCACATCCTCGCGGACGTCGCCGAAGAACCTCAGGGTGATGTGGAAGGCCTCCACGGGCCGCCAGTTGGCGCCGCCCAGGCCATACTGGCGGGCTTGCAGGCCTTCTCCCAGCTTGGTTGGGATGGCGACGGCGGCGAAAAGTCGGATCATGCCCGCCAACCTAGGACACGTTGTGAGGGCGGCGATACGGCCTGACGCAATCGTAATCGGGCGCCCGCTTGCGTTTAAGGCCCCGGAACACGATATTCAGAGGTGCGCCCACCTGGGGCGTTGCAAACAAAGGGCTATGCTCAGATGAGCGACTTCAACCGCGGCGCTGCTCGCACGATCCCCGCGGATCGCGCCGACATGTCGGTGGACGCGGGACTTCGCAGCTTCATGCTCGGCGTCTACAACAAGGTGGCCTTGGGCCTCGTGGTGTCCGCCGGCGTGGCCTTCCTGACGGGGTCCTTCGCGCCGGTTCGCGATCTGATGTCCACGGTCTCCAACGGCCGCGTGGGTTACTCGATCCTGGGCATGGTGGTGGCCTTCGCCCCCCTGGCGCTGATCCTGTTCACCTCCTTCACCAAGAACGTCACGCCGAAGATGGCCGGCATCACCTACTGGGCGATCGTCAGCCTGATCGGCGCCTCCATGGGCGTGCTGGTCCTGCGCTATACGGGCGCCTCCATCGCCACGACCTTCCTGCTGACCGCCACGGCCTTCGGCGCCCTGTCGCTGGCCGGCTACACCACCAAGAAGAACCTGAACGGGATGGGCAGCTTCCTGATCATGGGCGCGTGGGGTCTGATCGGCGCGATGCTGATCAACATGTTCCTGCAGAGCTCGATGATGAACCTGCTGATCAACGTGGTCGGCCTGCTGATCTTCGCCGGCCTCACGGCCTACGACACCCAGCGTCTGAAGATGACCTATTACGAACTGGGCGGGAACCAGTCGGCCATGAGCGTGGCCACCAACTTCGGCGCGCTAAGCCTCTACCTGGACTTCATCAACATGTTCCAGTTCCTGCTCGCCCTGCTCGGCAACCGCCGCTAGGTCCCGACGCAGCGACGATCTTTCAAACCCCGGCGGGTGACCGCCGGGGTTTTTGTTTGGCTACAATTCCGCTCATCCCGGCGAAGGCTGGGACCTGGATCGTAGATCACGGCCTGGGCCGGGAATCCTGAACGCGGTTGATGTATCTGGATCCCGGCCTTCGCCGGGACGATCGGTGAGGGATGGACAGCCTTAGTCCACCACCTTGAAGCGGCCCTTGTCGAAGACCCGCAGCACCTGCTCCAGGTCATGGCCGCGCTTGAGGATCACCCCGCCCTGACCGATCACCGACCAGGCCCCCTGGCGCACCGCCAGCGCCGGCCGCTTCTCGATGCGGTAGAGCGGCGCCTCGGTGGCCTTGCGAAACACCGAAAAAGAGCAGGCCTCGGCCTGAGCGTCGATGGCGTAGTCGCGCCACTCGCCGGCGGAGACCATCCGGCCATAGAGGTTGAGGATGCGCTGGAACTCGCGGCGTTCGAAGAAGACGCTGGCGGTCGTCGCAGGGGTGGGCTGATCCAAGGCCATGCCCCAGGACGTTAGACCCAATCCGCGCGGTTTCACAATCGGCGGCCGAGGCCAAACGTGTCGCTACGGCAACGGTCGCCGCCAAACTGGACAAACCGTAATTTCACGCCGTGAAAAGACCTTATTCCGGCCCAGCCGCCGCCCGATGAGCCCCCGATAAAGTCACTGTCGGTTGGTCGGAACCTTGCTGGTCCCGGATCCTGAACAGCCCCCCCAGCCCCCCTGGATCGCGGGCTTCGATCAGCCGACACCCCAATCCCTCTCCGAGAGAACGAGCCCCAAGACGAGCCCGCACGGCGCCCCCCTCCTCCGTGCGGGCTTCGTGATGTCTGGAGGTCTGAGGCTAGTCTTTTCGGCCTGCGGCCAGCACCCGGCCGCCCTTGGGGCCCTGGACGATGACGGCGGTGGCCAGGCCCTCGGCCGGGGGCTGCGGCATCCGGTAGGCCGTCGGCTTTCCGCGCCAGGCGCCCAGGCGCTTGATCTCCACCACGACATTGCGGTGCGGCACCGTCTGGCCCTTGTTGTCGCCTGAGCGGACGGTGACGTCCTGCTCGCGCGGGTCATAGCGCACCAGCCAGACCTCGGCGCCGCCACGCGGCACAGAGCCAGAGCCGACATCAACCCTGCGCTGGCCAATGAAGGCCATGTCGGGCCCGCGCCGGCCGGAACTGGCGGCGTCGGAGACCAGCTTGTCGATCTTCTCGTCCTGCAGCCCCCCCACCTGGGCGCGGCCGTCGACGACAACTTGGGGCGTATAGGGTTCGCGCAGGTCCAGGCGAGGGACATAGGCCTTCTGGCGCTCGGCGAAGGCCGGCTTGGCGAAGGTGTCTTCCCAACCGAGATAGTCCCAGTAGTCCACCGAGAAGGTCAGGGCGAGAACGCCCGGCTTCTCCGCGAGCTTGGCGACATAGGCGTTCGCCCCGCCGCAGGAGGCGCAGCCCTGGGCGGTGTAGAGTTCAACGATCACCGGCGACCGGGCCTGCGCGCAGAGCGGCAGGGCTGACACCAGCAGACTGAAAAGCGCGACGTTACGCATTGGCGCGCACTTAACCGGACTTCGTTGTGGGTGGGTTTCAACAAGGTGTGACCGGCCGGCGGGATCGCTCCCGCCGGCCGGCCGGGAACACCATAGGCCGTGCGGGCGAGGTTGCGCAGTACGTAGTTCAGCACGCCGCCGTTCTTGAAGTACTCAAGCTCGGTGGGGGTGTCGATCCGGCAGCGGACCGGGAAGCGCGCGATGCGGCCATCCGACGGGCGGTACATCTCGATGGTCAGCTGGCGGCGCGGCGAGAGTTCGGTCAGGCCACGGATGGTGACGATCTCTTCGCCCGTCAGGTTCAGCTTCTGCCAGCCTTCCTGCAGGAACTGCAGCGGCAGGACGCCCATGCCCACCAGGTTCGAACGGTGGATCCGCTCGAAGCTCTCGGCGATCACCGCGCGGACACCCAGGAGCTTGGTGCCCTTGGCCGCCCAGTCGCGGGACGAGCCGGTGCCGTATTCCTTGCCGGCGAACACCACCAGCGGGCGGCCTTCACCCTGGTAGCGCATGGCGGCGTCGTAGATCGCCATGACGTCGCCGGAGGGGAAGTGCTTGGTGACCCCGCCTTCGATGTCAGGGGTGATCTTGTTGCGGATCCGGATGTTGGCGAAGGTGCCGCGCATCATGATCTCGTGGTTGCCGCGACGGGCGCCGTACTGGTTGAACTCCGTGGTCGGAACCTGGCGTTCACGCAGATAGACACCGGCCGGCGAGGTCGCCTTGATGGAGCCGGCCGGCGAGATGTGGTCGGTGGTGATGGAGTCACCGAACACCGACAGAACCCGGGCCTCGACGATGTCGGTGACCGGGGTCGGCTCCATCTTCATGTCCTGGAAGTAGGGCGGGTTCTGCACATAGGTGGAGCCCATGTCCCAGGCGTAGGTCTGGCCGCCGGCCACCTTGATGCCCTGCCAGTTCTTGTCGCCCTTGAAGACGTCCGAATAGCGGGTGGCGAACATCTTCTGGGTGACGTGCTTGCGCTGCAGGGTGGCGATCTCTTCCGAGGTCGGCCAGATGTCCTTCAGGAACACCGGTTTGCCGTCCTTGCCCTCGCCCAGGGGCTCGGTGGCCAGGTCGATGTTCATGGAACCGGCCAGGGCGTAGGCGACGACGAGGGGCGGCGAGGCCAGGTAGTTGGCGCGCACGTCGGGGTTCACCCGGCCTTCGAAGTTGCGGTTACCCGACAGCACCGAGCAGGCGACCAGGTCGCCCTTCTGAACCGCCTCGGAAATAGCCTCCGGCAGCGGACCGGAGTTGCCGATGCAGGTGGTGCAGCCATAGCCCACCAGGTTGAAGCCCAGCGCGTCGAGGCTCTTGGTCAGGCCCGCGCTCTTCAGGTAGTCGGTGACCACCTGGGAGCCGGGGGCGAGCGAGGTCTTCACCCAGGGCTTCACCTTCAGGCCCTTTTCGATGGCCTTCTTGGCCACCAGGCCGGCGGCGATCAGCACCGAGGGGTTGGAGGTGTTGGTGCAGGAGGTGATGGCCGCGATGACCACGTCGCCATTGCCGACGTCGAACTTCTCACCTTCCACCGGCACGCGCTGACCGGCGCTTTCCGGGTCGGCCTTGCCGAATTCCTTGCCCAGGGCCGACTTGAACTCGGCGGCGGCGTCGGAGAGCAGGACGCGGTCTTGCGGACGCTTGGGGCCGGCCAGGGACGGCAGGACCGAACCCAGGTCCAGCTCCAGGCTGTCGGTGAACACCGGGTCGGCGTCGCCGGGCTCGAACCACAGGCCCTGGGCCTTGGCGTAGGCTTCCACCAGGGCGACGCGGTGGGCGTCACGGCCGGTGGCCGAGAGGTAGTCGATGGTGGCCTTGGTCACCGGGAAGAAGCCGCAGGTGGCGCCGTATTCCGGAGCCATGTTGGCGATGGTAGCCTGGTCTTCCAGGGTCAGGCCGGCGAGGCCCGGACCGTAGAATTCGACGAACTTGCCCACCACGCCCTTCTTGCGCAGCATCTGGGTGACGGTGAGCACCAGGTCGGTGGCCGTCGCGCCCTCCGGCATGGCGCCGGTGACGCGGAAGCCGATGACCTCCGGGATCAGCATCGGGATCGGCTGGCCCAGCATCACGGCCTCGGCCTCGATGCCGCCCACGCCCCAGCCCAGGACCGAGAGGCCGTTGATCATGGTGGTGTGGCTGTCGGTGCCGACGACGGTGTCGGGATAGGCGGTGGTGGCGCCGTCCTCGTCCAGGGTCCAGACGGTCTGGGCCAGGTACTCGAGGTTCACCTGGTGACAGATCCCGGTGCCCGGGGGCACGACGCGGAAATTATTGAAGGCCGAGGAGCCCCAGCGCAGGAAGCGGTAGCGCTCGATGTTGCGCTCATACTCGCGCTCGACGTTCTCGCCGAAGGCCTTGGAGGTGCCGAAGTGGTCGACCATCACCGAGTGGTCGATCACCAGATCGACGGGGTTCAGCGGGTTGATCTTCTCGGGGTTGGCGCCCAACGCCGTCATGGCGTCGCGCATGGCGGCCAGGTCGACGACGGCGGGAACGCCGGTGAAGTCCTGCATCAGGACCCGGGCCGGGCGGAAGCTGATCTCGTGCTCGACCGAGCCCTTATTCACCAGCCAGGCGGCCACGGCGGCGAGGTCGTCGCCGCCGACGGAGACGCCGTCTTCGTTACGGAGCAGGTTTTCCAGCAGCACCTTCATGGAGGCCGGCAGGCGTGAAACGCCCGAAAGTCCAGCTTCCTCGGCGGCGGGAAGGCTGTAGTAGACGTAGGTCTTGTCGCCCACCGTCAGTTCGCGGCGGGTCTTCAGGCTGTCGAGCGACGCCATATAAGGGATCCTTCCTCTGTTCACGGCCGCTACACCACCGCTTCGGGGATCGCGCGCTTTTCGAGACGGACACACAGCGTCCGTCCCCGCGCCGCGTACGCCCCCCAAGGCGGCGTCGGCCGCGCGCGTCATAACCCCTGGCCGGGCCTACGTCCATGCGGTGGGAAGTTTGACGTCGTGATCTCGCACCTCAGTCTGGAAAACCTGTCGGTCCGACGGGGCGGGCGCCTGCTTTTTGAGAGCCTGAACCTGACCCTCGACGCTGGCGAGGCCGCCGCCCTCACCGGCCGCAACGGCGCGGGCAAGACCAGCCTGCTGCGGACCATAGCCGGCCTCGTTCAGAGCGAGGCCGGGACGGTGAGCTTCGGCGCCCTGGACCCAGGCTTGGCAAGGGCGCAGGGCCTGCATCTGATCGGCCACCTGGACGGTCTGAAACCGGGGCGGACCGCCCGGGAGGAGCTGACGTTCTGGAGCCTGTGGACCGGAGGCGGCGAGGTTTCGATCGGCCTGGCCATCGAGACCCTGGAGCTTTCCACCCTGCTGGACCTGGAGGTCCGGCGGCTGTCCGCGGGCCAGAGACGCCGCCTGGCGCTCGCGCGGCTGATCGCCGCTCCCCGACCGCTGTGGCTGCTGGACGAGCCGCTCAGCCCGCTGGACGCGGGGTGGCGGCGGCGATTCGGTGACGTGATGGCCGGCCACCTTTCGACTGGAGGCCTGATCGTCGCGGCGGTCCACGACCCCCTGCCCGTCCCCTACAAGTCCCTGGAGATCGGCGCGTGAGCCGGGTAGGCGCCCTGCTGACCCGGGAGGTCTCGCTGGCCTGGGGCAAGGGCGGGGGGCCCCTGGTGGCGCTTGGCTTCTACGCCGGAACCGCCACCCTGCTGCCGCTCGCCACCGGGCCGGAGCCCGCGCGGCTGGCGGCCATCGCCACCGGGATGGCCTGGGTCGCCCTGGCCCTGGCGGCCCTGCTGTCCCTCGAGCGGTTGTTCGAACGGGACTACGAGGACGGGGCCCTGGACCTGATCGTCCTGTCCCCCGTGCCGCTGGAGATCGTGTGCGCGCTCAAATGCCTGGGCCAGTGGATCGCCACCGGAGCCCCGCTGGCGCTCGCCGCCCCCCTCGCCGCCATCGCCCTGGGGGCTGAACCGCGCCTCGCGCCGCTGATCTTCGCCTGCGCCCTGGTGGGCGGTCTGGCTTTCGCCTTCACCGGCGGGATTGGTGCGGCTCTGAGCCTCGGGGCCCGGCGCGGCGGCCTGCTGACGGCGGTGATCGTGCTGCCGCTGTTCGTTCCGCCAGTGATCTTCGGCGGCGCGGCTCTGGACGCCTTCGCCGGGGGGCTGCCCTGGCGCCCGGGCCTGGCCCTGCTCTGCGCCTATGCCGCCGCGGCGGTGGCGCTGGGTCCCCTGGCGATGGCGGCGGCCTGCCGCAACGCCCTGTCCTAATTCGCGCGACGGAAAACCCGGGGCCCCGCGTTCAAGGGCTGAGGGATACAAACTCCGGAGTCCGAGACGCCATGAAATTCACCACCCCGTTGCTGCTGAGCGGCGCGATCCTGACCCTGGGCCTCGGTGGCGCGGCGCTCGCCCAGCCAGCCCCGGCCGCCCACGAAGCCGGACGCCATCACGACCGCGGCGACCGCCCGCACCGCGATCCCGCCGAGATGGCCGCGCGCCGGGCCCAGCACCTGCGCGACACCCTGCAGCTGACCCCGAACCAGGAACCGGCGCTCAACGCCTTCGTGTCCTCCATGGCCCCGCCGGCCGATCGTCGCGAAAGAATGCGTGCGGCACGAAGCGAACGCGCCGCCATGACCACGCCGGAGCGGCTGGACCGGATGAAGGCGCGCATGGCCGACCGCCAGGCTCAGTTCGCGCGCCGGGCTGACGCGACCATGCGGTTCTACAGCCAGCTCTCGCCCGCCCAGAAGAAGGCCTTCGACGCGATGCCTCCAAAGGGCGGCCGCGGCGGCAAGGGCGGTGGTCACCGGGGCGGCGGCCACGGCTAGACTTAGGTTCTGAAAGCGACCCCGGCTTGCCCCAAGCGGCGCCGGGGTCTAATTCGCCAGGGCAATGATCCCGGCGCCCGCCTTCCTGAGTAATCCCGAGCGCTTCATGGCGTTCTCGCGCTGGGCCGCGCCCATGTTCGGCGTCGTCGCCGTCGTCCTGGCCCTGGCCGGCCTCTGGTTGGGCTTCATCGCGCCGGAGGACTACCAGCAGGGCGATACGGTGCGGATCATGTTCATCCATGTGCCCGCCGCCTGGATGGGGATGTTCGTCTACGCTTGCCTGGGGGGCGCGAGCTTCCTGGCCCTGGTGTTCCGCCACGCGCTGGCCGACGCCGCCGCCCAGGCCGCCGCGCCCCTGGGCGCCGCCTTCACAGTCCTGGCCCTGGCCACGGGCGCCCTCTGGGGCCGGCCGATGTGGGGCGCCTGGTGGGTCTGGGACGCGCGTCTGACCTCGGTCCTGGTCCTGCTGCTGTTCTACCTGGCCTACATGGCCCTGAGGGCCTCTCTGGACGACGAGACCAAGGCGGCCCGCGCGGGGGCGATCCTGGCCCTGGTAGGCGTGGTGAACCTGCCCATCGTCCACTGGTCGGTGAACTGGTGGAACACCCTGCACCAGGGCGCCTCGGTGTTCCGCAAGGGCGGCCCCACCATGACGGTCGACTACCTCTATCCCTTGCTGCTGCTGGGCCTGGCCTATATGGCGGCCTTCGGCTCCCTGTGGCTGGTGCGCATCCGCGCGGAGGTCTGGCGCCGCCGCGCCGAGGCCGCCGCGCTGCGCGCGGCGAGAGGCTGATATGCTCGACCTCGATCCCGGCCCCTACGCCGTCTACATCTGGCCCGCCTATGGGCTGACGGTCCTGGTCTTCGTCCTGATGATCGCCGGCAGCCTCAACCGCGCCCGCCGCTGGCGAAGGAAGGCCGAGGCCTTCTCCAAGGACCGCGAGGCATGAGCCGCTGGCTGGCTGCCATGCCGCTGATCGCCCTGGCGGCGCTGGCCCTGCTGTTTGGCCTGTTTGCTCTCAAGCACGATCCCCGGGTCGAGCCCCAGGCCCTGGTGGGCAAACCAGTGCCGGACCTTGTCCTGCCAACCCTGGACGATGGCCGGCCGGTGCGCCTGCGTGAGACCGCCAAGGGGCCGCTGCTGGTGAACATCTTCGCCTCCTGGTGCGCCCCCTGCGAGATCGAGCATCCCGTGCTCGTGGCGATGAAGGCCCAGGGCGTGCCGGTGGTGGGGATCGCCTACAAGGACGCCCCGGACAACACCAAGGCCTTCCTGAACCGCCTGGGGGATCCCTATGTCGCCCGGCTGGTGGATCGGGACGGACGGGGCGGCATCGAACTTGGCGTCACCGGCGTGCCCGAGACCTATCTGGTAGGGGCCGACGGGATGATTCTCGCCAAGCACACCGGCCCGCTGACCGCGCAGGTCGCCAAGGATCTGTGGGCCAAGGCCGCACGTTAACCTTGCGTTGACCATATTCGCGCGATGGCTGGATCCGCGCATTAACCATAAGGCCGCCCGTGGCGCTCCCGATCCGACCCGGCTTCCCGCAGAGCTCCGCCCCAGTCCAGCGGCCGGACCCTGTCCGCAACGCCGGTCAGCGCGCCTTTTTTGAAGCCGCCCTTGGACTGCAGCAGCAGGCGCCATTGTCGAGCGCCGCGTCCCAACCGGCGCCTCGCCCCCAGCCGGCGGGGCGCATTCCCACCGACCTGCCGGCCGATCCGCCGGAGCGCATCCTGCGGCCCGGCTCACTGTTGGACATCAAGGTCTAGGCGGCCTCCCTAGGGCGCCGCAGAGGGTCAGGCCGCCTTTTTGGCCTTCTTCTCTTTTTTTGACTTCTCAGCCTTAGGCGTTTTCTCCGCCTTCTCAGGCTTGGGCGCCTTCTCGGCCTTGGGGCCTCTCTCAGCCTTGGCCTTCTTCACCTTGGCGGGCTTCTCAGCCTTTACTTTTCTGGCTTTTTCCACCGGCGGCTGACCCGCGGCCTCGCCGGCGGCGATCAGGTCGCGCAGCACGCTCACCAGCCCCTCCCGCTTGCCCGAGGAGAGCAGCTTCAGCAGCCGGGCGTCGGCGGCGGCCATCTTTGGCTTGGCGTCCTCCAGCAGCTCGCGGCCCGCGGCGGTCAGGCTGACGGCATTGGCCCGGGCGTCGGAGGCGGACCGCTGGCGCTCCAGCAGGCCCTTGGTGATCATCCGCGCGGCCATGTCCGCCAGGGTGGATCGGTCGATGCCGGTGATGCGCACCAGGTCGGTCTGGGTGAGACCCTCCTGAGCCTCCACGGCGCTCAGCACCGCATACTGACGCTGGGTGGGGCCGCCAGCCTCGAAGGTCTCGGAATAGATGTCGAGGGAGAGCTGCAGGGCGCGATGCAGCAGATGGCTGGGGGACCGGTCCAAGGCCGGAAGCCCGCCTGACTTGCCGCCCGACTTGGTCTTCGCCATGAGGTGGTCCCCGCCATCCGATTGTATGAGGTCGGAAAGCTATAGGCCGATCACGTCGTTTTGACGACACACGTCCGTGGACGGCCTATTCGATCGGGGGCACCGGCGGCGGCTCATCGATCTTCGCGTACTTCATCATCAGCGGGACCTGGGAGAATCCGAACAAGATGTGGATGATGGAGAGGCCCGGGAAGCGGAACAGCACCCAGCTCGCGTCGGGTTGGGTGCGCCAGATGAATTCGTTCAGGGCCGCCACGCAGAGGAAGAAGATCCCGTAGCGCCAGGACAGCTTGCGCCAGCCCTCGTCGGGCATCTGGAACGCCTTGCCGAGCAGGATCTTCAACGGATTCTTGCGCAGCAGCATGCCGCCGATCAGGAACAGGCCGAAGGCGACCGAGGTCACCGTAGGCTTGATCTTAATGAAACGGTCGTCGTGGAAGATCAGGGTCAGGACGCCGAACAGCACCGCGATCAGCCCCGCCACCAGGGGCATGGGGGCGATCCGCTTCTCCACCACATATCCGACGATCAAGGCCAGGGCAGCCCCGGCCACCATGCCCCAGGTGGCCTGGACCGTGTCGCGAGTGATGAAATAGGCGATGACGAAGCCGACCGGCCAACCGTAGTCGACAAAGCCGGTGACGAACTTCCTGGCGCCAGGCGAAAGGGTCATGCGTCCTCCAGACCGACGAGGGAACGGGCGAAGGCCCGGGCGTTGAAGGGCTGAAGATCCTCGATCCCCTCGCCGACGCCAATGAGTTTGATGGGGCTGTCGGAGGCCTGGGCCACCGGCACCAGGACCCCGCCGCGGGCGGTGCCGTCCAGCTTGGTCATGACGATGCCGGAAACGCCGATCTGGTTGCCGAAGATGTTCTCCTGGGCCAGCGCATTACGGCCCACGGTGGCGTCGAGCACCAGCAGAGTTTCGTGGGGCGCGTCCGGATCGATCTTCTTCACCACCCGGATGACCTTGAGCAGTTCATCCATCAGGCCCTGCTTGTTCTGCAGCCGTCCGGCGGTGTCGATGAGGACCACGTCGTGACCCTTCTCCTTGGCCGAGGCGAAGGCGTCGAAGGCCAGGCCGGCGGCGTCGGAATTGGGTGGGCGGGACATGAAGTCGGCCCCGGCGCGCTCGGCCCAGACCTTCAGCTGCTCGACGGCGGCGGCGCGGAAGGTGTCGCCGGCCACCACCAGCACTTTGGCGCCCTTGCCCGTCAGGTCGGCGGCGATCTTGCCCAGCGTCGTGGTCTTGCCCGACCCGTTGACCCCGATGAACAGCACCACATAGGGCTTGGGCCCCGACAGGGGGTCGAAGGTCCCCTGGCGGCTGGACAGCTCGTCGCCGATGGCCTCGGCGAGGGCTTCCTTGATCTCCATCTCGTCGACGCTCTTGCCGAACTTGGCGTCGGAGAACCGCTGGGTGATGCGGGCGGCCGAATGCGGGCCGAGATCGGCCTCGATCAGCATCTCTTCCAGCTCGTCGAGCTTGGCCTGGTCCAGCGGCGTCTTGGTGAAGGTCGCCGTGACCTGCTCGGTCAGCGCCTTGGACGACCGGGTGAGGCCGCCGGCGAGGCGCTGGAGCCAGCCCTTCTTGGGTTCAGTCATAGGCGGCTTCTAGCGGCTCCACGGCGTGCGCGATAGAGGATGGGGAATGGACGCGCTCACCGCCACCCTGACCTGGCTGGACTACGCCGCCGTGGCCGTGTTCGGCGCCACCGGAGCGCTCGCCGCCGCGCGGCGCAAGCACGACATCGTCACCTTCGGCTTCTTCGCCGCCGTCACGGGCGTGGGGGGCGGCACCCTGCGCGACCTGCTGATCGGGGCGCCGGTGTTCTGGGTGCAGAAGCCGGCCTATATCCTTGCCTGCCTGGCCGCCGCCACGGCGGTCTGGGTGTTCGGGCCGGGCAAGGGGCGGATGCGGGTGCTGCTGTGGCTCGACGCCCTGGGTCTGTCGGCCTACTGCGTGGTGGGGGCGGCCAAGGCGGCCTCGCTCGGGGCCCCGCCGTTCTCCGCGGTGGTCATGGGGACGCTGACGGCCTGTTTCGGCGGGGTGATCCGCGACGTCCTGGCCCACGAGCCGTCGATCCTGCTGCGGCGTGAGGTCTATGTCACCGCCGCCCTTGTGGGCGCGGGCGTCTTCGTCATCCTGCAGATG
>NZ_JANPJP010000259.1:0-1824 GCF_031425575.1 Phenylobacterium sp. | reverse complement strand
TGAGCAGATTGAGGCTGGTTCCAAGGGTTCGGTGGAACTTCACCACGCCGGGCGTCAGCCAGTCGGTGGTCCGCGCGCCTTCGCGGCCGTAGCTGTCGAGCGGCCAGATCCGTCGGCCGTCCTCACTCTTGGTCCAGCGGGGTCGGGTCGGCGCCATGTAGACGGGATGTTCTATGGAGAACACGAAGCTTCCGCCGTCCCGGAGGGCGGTGCGTACGGCGCCGACCACCTTGGCCAGGTCCTCGACATAGTGAAGCGCGAGCGAGCTGTAGACGAGGTCAAAGCCGGCTTCCGGCAACCCCAAGTCCCGCACGTCAGCCTGGAGGTAGCTCACCCCTTCATCCTTCGTCGCGGCTCGCGCGCGCCCAAGCATCTTCTCCGACAGGTCTATGCCGAGCACCGAGGCGGCGCCCTCCTCTCTCGCCCATCTGCAGAACCAGCCAAAACCGCAGCCGAGATCCAGGACGCCAAGCCCCGCCAACGGGGGCAGCAGGGCTCGAACGGCAGGCCATTCCGGGGCGCCGGGCAAGCCCAGCCTGGAACGCCGCAGCTGGCTGTAACCCTCGAAGAAGGCGGGATCGTCGTAGACGTTTTGAGACATACCAAGCCCGATAGCTGGCGAGCCTGACGGCGCAACGACAGCACGCCTTGGCGCCCTTCACAAACCCTGCCGCAGGTCGGCTCCTTTCGTAGAGCCCCCGCTTGACACCGTTCGTCATTGGGACAAGGCTTTCGGGGTCGCGCGGCCGTCGCGCGCAAACCCCGGGAGACGCCATGCTAGCCTCAGCCCGACCTGCCGCCGACCGGCGGCGCGAAGCGGTGCGCCCGGACCTGGCGAGCTGATCCCAGCCCTGCGCACCTCAACGCTCATCGCCGCCGCTGTCACAGCCGCGGCCCGACAATTCGAGCGGGGACGCCTGGCGTCCCTCTGAGGTTTCCATGCAAAATCAAGACACCCAAGGCGCGGCCGATATGGCCGACGCCGCGGCGGTGCAGGCCTTCCTGCGCGCCCGCGCCCGAAATGGCGTTCCGTTAGGGCCCTTCTCCATCCTGTTCTCCCCAGGGGATCGCGGGCTGTACGCCAACTACGCCATCCCCGCAGACGACGCCCGGCCGACGCCGACAGACATCGCCGCCCTGGAAGACGCCTTCCGGACCCGCAAGCGGACGCCGCGCCTGGAATATGTGCCGGCCGCCGCCCCGGCGGTGGAGGCCGCCCTCCTGGCGGCGGGCTTCGAGGTCGAACTTCGACCGCCACTGATGACCTGCCGCAGGACGGCCGCGGGCCCTCGGTCCGAACCTGCCGGCTTCAGCCTGACCTTCGTCGAGGATCCGCAGCGCCTGGCCCTGGCGACCATGGTCGCAGCGGAGGCTTTCGGCGGTGAGGCGTCCGACGCCCAATGGTTGATGAGTACGGTGCGCCTTGGCGGACGTGTCCTGCTGGCCCACGACCGCGCCAGCGGCGAGCCCGCCGGAACCGGCGCCTTCATCCGCCCCCAGGACGGTGTGACGGAGGTCGTGGGGATCGGTGTCCGCCCAGCCTTCCGCCGGCGCGGCCTGGCCCAGGCGATGACCGCGATGCTGTCGCAGGCCGCCTTTGACGCCGGCTGCCACATGGCCTTCCTCTCGGCCGCCGGCGAAGCGCAATCGGCGATCTATGCGCGGGCGGGCTTCCTGCGTCGCGCGCCGATGCTGTTCATCGCCAAGTCCTGACCGCGGGCCGCCGGGCTTCGGTTCGGCGGCCCTAGGACCTGGCCGGACAGGGCGCGCCGTCCCGATGCTTGTAGCCGGGCTCCGGCCCCGCGATCATGTCGATGTCGGGAT
>NZ_JANPJP010000258.1:0-1565 GCF_031425575.1 Phenylobacterium sp. | reverse complement strand
CGCCACCCTCACGCAGCGGCCGGACCAGCACACGGCGCTGATCCACCGGCCCTGGCAGGCGCACCGCGCGAGCCGGGGCGGCGGAGAATCCAAAGCGGCTGAAATAGGGTTCGTCCCCCACCAGCAGCACATTTGCGAAGCCGGCGGCCTGGGCCGCCTCGCAGGCCCGCTGCACCAGGGCGCCGCCGGTTCCGAACTTGCGCACGTCGGCCTCGACGGCCAGGGGCCCCAGGAAGATCACCTCCGCCTCCCCGACCCGGATGCGGGTCATGCGCACGCAGCCTACCAGGCGGCTGTCGTCCCAGGCGCAGAAGGACAGGTCCTGCCGAAACTCGGCGATCTCGCGCACCCGCTCGGAGACCTTGGTGAAGCGGCCCGGCCCGAAGGCGTGGTCCAGCAGAATCTCGATGGCCGGGCCATCCTGATCCTGTTCAAGCTTGAGGGTCGGCGCCTGCGCGGCGGCGGACAGAGTCATGGGCATGGGAACTTCTTGGAAGTGCGACGGTCACCGGCCGCGCAACAATGCGCAGACCGGCGGGCGGTTCTAACTGGCGCGGCGGGCGCGCCCGGTTCGTCGCAGTCGTCGCATGACGTCAGGCCCGGAACTTCGATCAACAAGCGCGGCGATAGGGCCATGCGGCCTGCGCGTCAATCACGCGTTGCGAGCGCGGGCGTGGCGCCGCAAGGTCCGCCGCCCATGACCGAGACTCTCCCCGACGGCCCCGCCGAACCCACCACCCTTCGCGAGCTGATGAAGCGGCGCGACTATGTGCTGTTCTGGATCGGCCGCGTCGGAGCGACCCTGGGGGTGCAGATTCAAAGCGTCGCGCTGGGCTGGCAGATGTACGCCGTGGCCCGCGAAACCATGGATGTGAAGCAGTCGGCCTTCTATGTCGGGATGATCGGCTTGGCCGCCTTCATCCCCGTCCTGCTGCTGTCCCCCATCGCCGGCGAGACCGCCGACCGCCACGACAGGCGCAAGGTGCTGCTGCTCTGCTACACGGGCGAGATCGCCACCGCGGTCACCCTGGCCCTGGCCTCGATCTACGATTTCGCCAGCATTCCGCTGCTGCTGGTGCTATCGGCCCTGTTCGGCGCCAGCCGCGCCTTCATGGGCCCCTCAGCCACGGCGCTGGCCCCCATGCTGGTGCCGCGCAGCCTGCTGCCCCGCGCCATCGCGCTGAATTCCCTGGCCTGGCAAGGGGGCTCCATCGTCGGCCCGGCCATCGGCGGCCTGCTGCTGGCCCACTCCACCGGCCTCTCCTACTCCGTCACCACGGTCCTCTACGCCCTGTCGTTCGTGTGCGTCTTCATGATCCGGGCCGTGACCAAGCCGATCGTCCAGGCGGGCTCTCGCTGGGCCCTGATCAAGGAGGGGCTGGTCTATACCTGGACCAACAAGATCGTCTTCGGCGCTATCTCGCTGGACATGTTCGCCGTGCTGCTGGGCGGGGCGACCGCCCTGCTGCCGGTGTTCGCCCGCGATGTGCTGCATGTCGGGCCCGAGGGCTTTGGCCTGCTGCGGGCCGGCCCGGCCATCGGCGCCACCCTGGTGGCGGTGGTCC
>NZ_JANPJP010000257.1:0-4989 GCF_031425575.1 Phenylobacterium sp. | reverse complement strand
CGATCTGCTGGAGGCGGCGCGCAACAAGATCGAGGGCGCGGCTGCATTCTGGAACTGGATCGTCAAGAGCGCACCCTGGCTGGCGGCCGGGATCTCGGCTTTCTTCGCGGGCATCGGCCTGAAGGCGCTGGACGGGCGTTAGGCGGCGGCCTGGCGTTGTTCCACCTTGGCGACAAGGCGACGGAGATAGTCACCGACATCCCTTGGCCAGGGGGCGGTGAGCCCGCCGAAGCGAGCATAGTCCTTGGCGTAGAAGGCGCGCATTGCCTCCTCATAGTCGGGCAGGTCGCCGGCCAGGGTGGTCATGGCGCGGTGCGCCGCCTCCAGGGCCTGCCGGGCGTCGTCGGCGCCTGAGTTTTCTCGGAGCGCCTGTTCGACCAGGCGGCGCAACACGGCCGATGCGCCGCCTGGCTGACTGGCAAGCCATTCCCAATGCCGTGGCAGGAGGGTCACCTCGCGGGCCGTGACCCCGAGCCGGGGCCGACCCCGCCCGGGCTTTGCCCGCGGCTCGCTGCTTGGCAGGCGCGCCAGGACATCGTCAGGCGATCCCCTGTAGTCCAGTTCGACTGTCCGGCCCGTGGCGTCGTCGAAGACCAGGACGGGTTCGCGGCCGCTGTCGTGGGCGGCTTTGGCCGCCAAGGCGACATCCCAGAGCGCGCCCGTGGCCAGCCCATGCTGCGCGGCGAAGGCGGTGTAGGTGGCGGGCTCGTCCATGGGCGCCTCGTCGAGGTCGATGCGCCTTGGGCGCGAGAATATTGCCCGGATGTATATATGGGAATGCTCAGTCGCAAGCAGGTTTGCGCTGCGCGCCAGGGACCGGGCCTACGCAAAATGACAAAGGGACGGAGCGCTGGTGCGTTCCGTCCCCCTGAAATCCCTTGCACCGCAAGGGTTTATAGTGGTGCCGTTGCAGGGATTCGAACCCTGGACCTCAGCCTTACCAAGGATGCGCTCTACCTCTGAGCTACAACGGCGAAAAGGCGAGGGCGGGCTATAGCCAACGTCGGGGGCCGCGTGAAGCCTAAAAGCGCCGGAAGACAACTTGACGTCCCAGACCGGTCGCCGCACCCCTGGGAATATGGACAAATCCGGCAAACCGAAGTCGGCCGAGCGCGAGGCCCAACTCGCCCAGGCGCTGCGCGCCAATCTGCGCCGCCGCAAGGCGCCCGAGCCCAGGCCGGCGCCCGCCAAGGCCGAAGATGACAAGTAGGACGCGACCTTCCACAAGGTTCGCGCGAAGGCTAGAGAACGAGCCTTGCCTTGACGCGCCGCGTCGGGACAAACCGGGAATCTGAGATGAGCGACCTGCTGCACCTGCTGGCCGAAGATGAGGAAGACCTCGCGGTCATCTCCGCGGCCCTGCAGGACGCGGTGGCCAAGATCGGTGACATCACGGTGGAGACGCGGGGACGCCGGGTGACGGTGGCGTTCAACCGCTATCGCTGGGAAGGGCAGGGCGGCGAGCGCGTGCGATCGGCCCTGCAAATCGGTTCGGTGCTGGGGGTGCAGACCCGCAATCTGCGGCGCGGCGCCAAGTCGGCGGTGATCGAGCTGCTGACCCTGGAATTCGCACCTGGCGAAGCGCCGGGCGGCACGATCACCCTCAGTTTCGCCGGCGATGGCGATCTGCGCATCGCGGTCGAATGCGTCGACGCGGTGCTGGCCGACATCTCCGCGCCCTGGCCGACGCCCAGAACTCCCGCCCACGACAGCTGACAAGCCGTAGCGCGAAGCCGCTTGCGTCGCTAAGTACCGCCCATGCGCCGTTTCCGATTTTCCGAGCCCGGCTTCGAGGCCGCCTTCGCCGCCTTTGTCGAAGAACGCCGTGAGACCCCCGACGATGTCGACGCCTTGGTGCGTGACATCCTGGCGGCGGTCCGCGCCGAAGGGATGGAGGCTGTCCTGCGGTTTGGCCGCCAGTTCGACCGGGCCAATGTCAGCGCCGAGAACATCCGCGTCACCGCCGAAGAGATTGAAGCCGGCGCCGCTCAATGCGCGCCTGAAGTCCGCGAGGCCATCGCCTTCGCCGCCAAGCGCATCCGCGCCTATCACGAGCGGCAGCGCCCCGCCGACCAGTGGTTCACCGACGAGGCCGGCGTCGAGCTGGGCTGGCGCTGGACGCCGCTGGAGGCGGTGGGGATCTATGTGCCCGGAGGCCGCGCGGCCTATCCCTCCACCGTGCTGATGAACGCGGTGCCTGCGGCGGCGGCCGGGGTTGAGCGCATCGCCATGGTGACCCCGCCGGGGCGGTTGCAGCCGGCGGTGCTGGCGGCCGCGAAGGAGGCTGGGGTGACCGAAATCTGGCGGGTCGGCGGCGCCCAGGCGGTCGGAGCCCTGGCCTACGGCGCCGGACCGATTCTGCCGGTCGATAAGATCGTGGGGCCGGGCAACGCCTTTGTCACCGCCGCCAAGCGGCGGGTCTATGGCACGGTGGGCATCGACGCCCTGGCCGGACCCTCCGAGATCGTCGTGGTGTCGGACGCCGCCAGCCGGCCTGACTGGATCGCCGCCGACCTGCTGTCCCAGGCCGAACACGACCCCGCGGCGCAGTCGATCCTGATCACCGACGACGAGGCCTTCGCCGACGCCGTCGAGGCGCAGATCGCCCTGCAGCTCGGGAGCCTGGAGACCCGAGACGACGCGACAGTCTCACTGCGCAACCACGGGGCGGTGATCATCGCGCCGCTGGGCGAGGCGCCGCGGCTGGTGAACATGATCGCGCCCGAACACGTGGAGTTCGCCCTGGACGAGCCCGAGCGCCTAGCCGACCACGTGCGGCACGCCGGAGCCATCTTCCTGGGACGGCACGCGCCCGAAGCGGTGGGCGACTATGTGGCCGGCTCCAACCACGTGCTGCCCACCAGCCGCGCGGCGCGGTTCTCCTCGGGACTGTCGCTTTATGACTTCATCAAGCGAACCTCGATCGTGAAGTGCGATGAGGCGGCGTTCGCGATCCTGGGGCCGCCGACGGTGGCGCTGGCGGACGCCGAAGGTCTGCCCGCCCACGCGCGCTCGGCCGCCATCCGGCTGGGCCAAGGCTAGGAACGAAGGGCGAAGCTGAGCCCCGGCAAGCTGAACGGCATCTAACAGCGCCGTCCAGGCGCCCGTTCAGGATGGGTCCCCTATTGTGTGGTCATCGGAGCCCACGAGGCTTCGGACCCATTCAAGACGGAGACCAAGCCATGCAAACCTCTTCCAAGCTGATCCGCAGCGCGGCCGTTGCGACGATGGCCGCCGCTCTCGCCACCGGCGCCGCTACCGGCGCCTCGGCCCAGACCCGCCTCAGCCCGGTGGTCGGCTGCGACGCCCCTGGCAACAAGCAGGTCGGCGGCGCGCTGATCGGCGCGCTGCTGGGCGCGGCGGCCGGTTCGAACCTGGCCAAGAACGACCGCGGCACGGGCACGGCCATCGGCGCCGTGGTCGGCGGGGCCGCCGGCTCCTATGTCGGCTGCAGGATGCAGCGCTCCGACCAGGGCCAGAACGCCTACGGCTACGGCCAGACCTACCAGCCTGGCTACCAGCAGCAGGGCTACCAGCAGCAGGGCTACCAGCAGCAGGGCTACCAGCAGCAGCCCTACCAGCAGCCGTCGACCTACAGCCACTCGGGCTACCGACTGTCGGGCGACATCTCCCCGGCCAGGTATGTCCGGGATGGTGGATCCTTCGCAGCCAACAGCAACCTGAACCTGCGGGGCACGCCGTCCGCCTCGGGCCGCAAGGTCGGCTCGCTGCGCGCCGGTGAGCGCTTCCAGGCCCTGGCCCGGGTGCGTGGGACCGACTGGATCCTGGTGGGTCAGAACGGGGTCGGCGTCGGCTATGTCAGCGGTCGCTACGCCCAGCCCGTCGGCGACCAGTACGCCGGCTACGGCTACTAAGCCTTCCTGAGGTTCCTCCCGAACCAACTTCGCCCGGCGTCCCCCAGCGCCGGGCGATTTTTATGCCGCGATCGGGAGGATGACGTTAGGGGTTGGTTTGCAATAAACCTCGCTCACCGTTCCTCCCTTTCGACCGACATGGCCGACGAAGACCGCACCAAGCACCGCCTGCAAACCGTGGAGATCGACGAGGAATCCCTCGCCGCGGTCTCGCGCGACCAGGAACAGGAGCGGCAGATCGCTATCTTCGATCTGCTGGAGGAGAACTATTTCCATCCTGAGGGCGCCGAGGGCGGTCCCTATGACCTGAAGATGGGCCTCGTTGAGAACCGCCTGGTCTTGGATGTGCGCGGGCCCAACTACGAGCGCCGGCACATCCTGTCGCTGTCGCCCTTCCGGCCGCTGATCAAGGACTACTTCCTGATCTGCGAGAGCTATTACCAGGCGATCCGCAACTCGACGCCGTCACAGATCGAGGCCTTGGACATGGGCCGGCGCGGCCTGCACAACGAGGCCTCGACCCTGCTGCGCACCCGGCTGGCGGGCAAGATCGAGACCGATCTCGACACCGCGCGGCGGCTGTTCACCCTGATGTGCGCCCTGCACTGGCGGGGCTAGGGTTCGATGGCCGCTGACCCGTCCGCGCCGCCGCTGCCCGGCGCGGTGCTCTTCGCCTGCAATTTCAACCGCGTGCGCTCGCCTATGGCCGAGGCGCTGATGAAGCGCGCCCTGGGCGACCGGGTCTATGTGGACAGCTGCGGCCTCAAGCGGGACGCGGCCGACGGCGCCGATCCCTTCGTCGAGGCGGTGATGGCCGAACTCAGCGTCGACCTGACCGATCATCGCCCCAAGACTTTCGACGACCTTGAGGACTCGTCCTTTGATCTGGTGGTTTCGCTCACGCCGGAATCGCAGCACCGGGCCGTGGAGATGACCCGGGGCCGGTCGGCGGAGATCGAGTACTGGCCGACCTTCGACCCCACTCTGGTGGAGGGCTCCCGGGAGGCCCGGCTGGCGGCCTATCGCGAGGTGCGCGACGCGCTCGCGGCCCACATCGCCCAGCGGTTTCCGCGCTAGCTGCGCATCCAGGCGAGATCATCGCCCTAGCCGTCGA
>NZ_JANPJP010000256.1:0-35709 GCF_031425575.1 Phenylobacterium sp. | reverse complement strand
GTCGGCCTGTCGTCGGAACTGATCGAGCAGTACTTCACCGGCACGGCGACCACCATCGAGGGCGTCAGCCTGAAGGAGATCGCCGAGGAGAGCGTGCGCCGTCACCGGGACGCGTTCGGCGACAACCCGATCTATCGCGACATGCTGGACGTGGGCGGGACCTACGCCTGGCGCCTGCGGGGCGAGGTCCACGCCTGGACCCCGGAGACCATCTCCCGACTGCAGCATGCGGTGCGGGCGAACCTGCCGGAGGACTACCGGGCCTTCGCCAACGCCATCAATGAGCAGAGCACCCGCCTGCTAACCCTGCGCGGCCTGATGCGCCTGAAGCCCGCCGAGGCCCCGCTACCGCTTGAGGCGGTGGAGCCGGCCTCGGAGATCGTCAAGCGGTTCGCCACCGGGGCCATGAGTTTCGGCTCGATTAGCCGTGAGGCGCACACCACCCTGGCCCTGGCCATGAATCGGATCGGCGGCCGATCGAACACCGGCGAGGGGGGCGAGGAGAGCGACCGCTACAAAACGCTTCCCGACGGCTCGTCCATGCGCTCGGCCATCAAGCAGGTGGCCTCCGGCCGGTTCGGCGTCACCACCGAGTACCTGGTCAACGCCGACGACATCCAGATCAAGATGGCCCAGGGCGCCAAGCCCGGGGAGGGCGGCCAGCTGCCCGGTCACAAGGTGGACGCCAACATCGCGCGTGTTCGGCACTCCACGCCGGGCGTCGGCCTCATCAGCCCGCCGCCGCACCACGACATCTATTCCATCGAGGACCTGGCCCAGCTCATCCACGACCTGAAGAACGTCAACTCCAAGGCCCGCATCTCCGTGAAGCTGGTGTCTGAGGTTGGCGTCGGCACGGTGGCGGCGGGCGTGGCCAAGGCGCGCGCCGACCACATCACCATCTCGGGCTTCGAGGGCGGCACCGGGGCCTCGCCCCTGACCTCCCTGACCCATGCGGGCTCCCCCTGGGAGATCGGCCTGGCCGAGACCCAGCAGACCCTGCTGCTGAACGGCCTGCGCACCCGCGTGGCGGTCCAGGCCGACGGCGGCCTGCGCACCGGCCGTGACGTGGCGGTCGCCGCTCTGCTGGGGGCCGACGAGTTCGGATTCGCCACCGCCCCGCTGATCGCGGCCGGCTGCATCATGATGCGCAAGTGCCACCTGAACACCTGCCCGGTTGGGGTGGCGACCCAGGACCCGATCCTGCGGGCCCGGTTCACCGGCCAGCCCGAGCACGTGATCAACTACTTCTTCTTCGTCGCCGAAGAGCTGCGCGAGATCATGGCCCAGCTCGGCTTCCGCACGATGAACGAGATGATCGGCCAGGTAGACCGCCTGGACATGCGCGAGGCCGTCGATCACTGGAAGGCCAGCGGCGTCGACCTGTCGAAGATTCTCCACGAGGTCCAGCCCGGCGAACCCAAGGGCCTGTGGAACCAGGACCGCCAGGACCACGGCCTGGACAAGGCCCTGGACAACACCCTGATCGCCGACGCCAAGGAGGCGCTCGCCAACCGCACCCCCATGCGCGGCGAGTACCCGATCAAGAACATCAACCGCACCGTCGGCGCCATGCTGTCGGGTGAGGTGGCCCGCGCCTATGGCCATGCCGGCCTGCCGGAAGACACCATCTCGCTGACTTTCAACGGGGCGGCGGGCCAGAGCTTCGGCGCCTTCGCGGCCCGTGGCGTCAGCCTGGAGCTGATCGGCGACGGCAACGACTATGTGGGCAAGGGCCTGTCGGGCGGCCGGGTGGTCGTGCGCCAGCCCAAGGACAGCCGCCGCGATCCGACCCAGAACATCATCGTCGGCAACACGGTGCTCTACGGCGCCATCTCTGGCGAAGCCTACTTCCAGGGCGTGGCCGGCGAACGCTTCGCCGTCCGCAACTCCGGCGCCGTCACGGTGGTGGAGGGCACGGGCGACCACGGCTGCGAGTACATGACCGGCGGCGTGGTGGTGGTGCTGGGTGACACCGGGCGTAACTTCGCGGCCGGCATGTCGGGGGGCATCGCCTATGTCTATGATCCGAAGGGCCGCTTCACGCCGCTGTGCAACGCTGCGATGGTCGACATCGAGAAGGTGGCCCCGGCCAGCGGCGGCGCCGACGATCCGGGCCGTCCCAGCCAGCGCTCCATCTCGGTGGACAACAACGGGATGGGCGACATGCTGGCCTACGACGCTGAGCGCCTGAAGATCCTGGTGGAACGCCACCTGCTCTATACGGGCAGCGCGCGGGCCCGGGAGATCCTGGACAACTGGGATATCTGTCTGACCTCCTTCGTGAAGGTCATGCCCAAGGATTATCGCCGGGCGCTCACCGATATGGCCGCCGAGCGTCTGGCGGCCGCCGCCGTCGCCGCCGAATAGAATTTCAGAGTCGGAGTAAACCCATGGGCAAGCCCACCGGCTTCCTGGAGATCGAGCGCCAGGATCGCGGCTATGACAGGCCGCAGGACCGCCTTCGCAACTGGAAGGAATTCGTCCACCCGCTGCCGCAGAAGGTGCTGAACAAGCAGGCCGCGCGCTGCATGGACTGCGGGATTCCGTTCTGTCACACCGGTTGTCCGGTGAACAACCAGATCCCGGACTTCAATAACCTAGTCTATCGCGACCAGTGGAAGATCGCGCTCGACAACCTGCAGTCGACGAACAACTTCCCGGAGTTCACCGGCCGTGTCTGCCCCGCCCCCTGCGAGGCGGCCTGCACCCTGAACATCATCGACACGCCGGTCACCATCAAGACGATCGAATGCGCCATCGTCGACAAGGGATGGGAAGAGGGCTGGATCACGCCGGAAATGTCGCCTCGCGGCACCGGCAAGCGCGTCGCGGTGGTGGGATCGGGTCCCGCGGGCCTGGCCTGCGCCCAGCAGCTGGCCCGCGCCGGTCACGCCACCACGGTGTTCGAGAAGAGCGACCGCATCGGTGGCCTGCTCCGCTACGGCATCCCCGACTTCAAGATGGAGAAGCACCTCATCGACCGCCGCGTGGCGCAGATGGAGGCCGAGGGCGTCATCTTCCGCACCAATATGGAGATCGGCGTCTCGGTCTCGGTGCAGCGGCTGCTGGACGACTACGACGTGCTGGTGATGGCCGGCGGCGCCGAGAACCCGCGCGACCTGGAGGTCTCCGGCCGCGAGCTGGACGGCATCCATTTCGCCATGGATTTCCTGGTCCAGCAGAACAAGCGCAACGCCGGCGACGACGAACTGCGCGCCGCGCCGCAGGGCGCGATCTCGGCCACCGGCAAGCATGTGGTGGTGATCGGCGGCGGCGACACCGGTTCCGACTGTATCGGCACGTCGAACCGTCACGGCGCGGCCTCGGTGACCCAGCTCGAAATCATGCCCGAGCCGCCGGTGCGCGAGAACAAGTTCATGACCTGGCCGAACTGGCCGCTGAAGCTGCGCACCTCGTCCAGCCACGAAGAGGGCTGCGAGCGCGACTTCGCCGTCGCCACCAAGCGGGCCATCGGCTCCAACGGCCGCATCGAGGCCCTGGAATGCGTGCGGATGGAGTGGGCGGCGGGCGACGACGGCCGTCAGGTGCTGAAGGAAGTTGAAGGCAGCGAGTTCCAGCTCAAGGCCGACCTCGTCCTGCTGGCCATGGGCTTTGTCTCGCCCAAGCACAACGCCTTCACTGAGCAGGCCGGGGTTGAGATCGACCCTCGCGGCAACGTGAAAGCCCCGGTCACCGACTACAAGACGACGACCCCCAACATCTTCTCCTGCGGCGACATGCGGCGCGGCCAGTCCCTGGTGGTCTGGGCGATCCGCGAGGGCCGCCAGTGCGCCCAGGCCGTGGACGCCTTCCTGATGGGTGCGAGCAAACTGCCCCGCTAAAGGAGGGGGCGGCCCCTCTCGAGGCCTAACGCTGCAGCGGGTTGCTCACCGGGTCCAGCCGGCCGGTGCCCGTGCGGCCGCGTTTCAAGCCTCTGATAGGCCTAAGCGGGTGCTGGCCTCTACGCCACGCTCCGCTCGTTAGAGCGGGAATGCGACGTCCACAATCAGCCCGGCCGGCTCCCACTTACGGGATATCGTGCCCCTTAGCTGGCGCGCGAGATTGTCCTTCAGGGACGAACCGAAGCCTTCCAGCGTCGGCTCCACAATCGTCGGCCCGCCGGATTCACGCCACCGGAGGGTCACCCTGCGCTCCTCGAGTGTCCAGGTGACCGACACGCGGCCTCCGCTACGGCTGCACGCACCATGCTTGTTGGCGTTGGTCGCCAGTTCGTGGAGCAGCATGCTGATGGGCTGAACTTGCTCCGGCGAAAGCTCGACCTCCGGGCCTCCCGCATCGACGCTGTCCTTGGGGCAAAGGGCTTGCAGTTCCTCCCTGACCACATCTTCGAGCCGCCCGCCTTCCCACCGACGGGTAGCCAAGGATGTCTGTGCGCGGGCGAGGGCGCCAATCCGGCCCGTGAGAACGTCCTTGTAGGTTTCCAGATCCGCGGCGCGCGTAAGTCTGGTGAGGGATTGCACGATGGAGAGCACGTTGCGCGCCCTGTGATCGACCTCCTGCATCAGCAGCTTGCGCGTCTCCTCGCTACGCTTTTCCCCACTGATGTTCCGCGCCTCAATGATGGTGCCGACGACCTTCGACTCGTCGTCTTGAATGGGGCTGGCGGTGAAGGCGACGGGATAGAAGGAGCCATCCTTGTGGACAAAGATCTCCTCCCCCTGTGTCCCGGCGTTCTCGGGAAATGCGCGGTCGATGGCGCATTCGGAAATGGGGAAAGGCGACCCGTCAGGGTGGGTGTGATGTATCACATCGTGGAGCGGGCGGCCGCTGGTCTCATGAAGAGCGTATCCTGTCAGTTGTTCCGCCGCCTTATTCATGAAGACGCAATGCTGACGGTCATCCAAGAGAAATACAGCCATAGTCGTGTTGTCTAGTATTGTATCGAGACGTCTAACTGTGTCTCGAAGTTCGGCTTCAATTCGACGATTAATTGTTGTATCTTGAATGGCGGCGTAGAAAACAACATCATCGTCTTCGTCGAACATCTGCAGTTTTACCGCGACATCGTAGTCAGTTCCGTCTTTCCGCCTGTGGATGGTATTGAAATCAAGCCTTGCGATCTCCCGCGATTGAAGCGGTCGGATCAGAACAAGAAAATCATCTCGTGTAATTTTAGGCTTCAAATCCCAGGGTGTGAGCAACGAAAGCTCTTCAATGCTGTATCCGAGGTTTTCCCGTGCGCCTTTATTGACGAGACGAAAGCGAAAATCATTCGCGGAGAATACATAAACTTCGCTGGCGGCTTCTTCAACGATGCGCCCAAGACGTTCACTCGTCACGGGGATAGACTTAGCCATGCTCGAAATTCCGGCCCTAAGGGATCATGCAGCTGAATATCCGTAGATAACCGCCGAACCCCTGACAATGGGTTCGGCACGACTCACAATGGTCGAGCTTGAGGTCGGAGACGGTCTGGCAAAGCTTAGGCAGATGGGCGGAAAGTCCTGGGAGCCGCGGCAACGCATTTCCCAGACCTCTGGGATCGTGGCTCTATTCCGTCATCATACGGGGAATCGTCACGACCATGCGCCGCCAACTCGCCAGCCTCGCCCTGACCGCCGGCCTCGCCGTTTCCGGCGTCGCCCAGGCCGCCGATCTGCTGATCTTCGGGGGGCCGATCTATACCGGCGTGGAGGCTCAGCCGAGGGTCGAGGCCCTGGTGGTCAAGGACGGCAAGGTGGCCTTCACCGGCCCGCTGGCCCAGGCGCGCAAGGCGGCCGGCAAGGCTCAGTCTATCGACCTGAAGGGGGCCGCGGCCTATCCCGGCTTCGTCGACGCCCACGCCCACCTGATGGGCGTCGGCCTGCGGGAGATGACCCTGAACCTGGAAGGGACCGCTTCGATCGCCGAGATGACCGCCAAGGTGAAGGCCTGGTCGCTCGCCCATCCAGGGCCTGAGGTGCTGTCGGGCCGCGGCTGGATCGAGACCCACTATCCTGAGAAGCGCTTCCCCAACCGCGCCGACCTGGACGCCGTGGTCTCCGATCGCCCCGTGGTCCTGGGCCGCTCCGACGGCCACGCTATCCTCGTCAATTCGAAGATGCTGGCCCTGGCCGGGATCACCCGCGACACCCCAGACCCCGCCGGCGGTCAAATCCTCCGGGACACCGAGGGTGAACCCACCGGTCTGCTGGTGGACAACGCCAAGGCCCTGGTGAAAGTCCCACCGCCGACCGAGGGGCAGATGCGCGAAGCCGCCCAGCGCGCGGCGGACCTCTACGCCTCCCGGGGCTGGACCGGGATGCACAGCGTCAGTGTCGCGGCCAGGGACGTGGCGATCCTGAACGCCATGGCGGCGGCCGGGACCCTGCCGATCCGGGTGGACAACTTCATGGACCTGTCCAGCCAGGGGACCCTGCTGACCATCGGCCCGTTCGCCGATCCCACCGGCCTGGTGCGGGTGAACGGCGTCAAGATGTACATCGACGGCGCGCTGGGCTCCCGGGGCGCCGCCCTGCTTGCGCCCTATGACGACGCGCCGGGGACCGGCCTGCTGCTGACGCCGCCCGAGGTGGTGGCCAAGACCCTGGCGGCGGCGCGCAAGTCCAAGGCCCAGATGGCCATCCACGCCATCGGCGATCGGGGCAACCGCCTGGTGCTGGACGCCTTCGAGACCGCCTTCGACGGCGACCCGGCGCAACTGCGCGCCGCGCGCTGGCGCATCGAGCACGCCCAGGTGATCTCCCCCAACGACATCCCGCGCTTCGCCGACAACGGGGTCATCGCCTCGATGCAGCCCTCCCACGCCATCGGCGATCTGCACTTCGCCCCGGCTCGCCTGGGGGAGGCGCGGCTGAAGGGCGCCTATGCCTGGCGGGCGCTGCTGGCCAGCGGCGCGCACCTGGCCGCGGGCACCGACGCGCCGGTGGAGAAGGGCGACCCGCTTATCGAGTTCTACGCCGCGACCTACCGCCACGACCTGAAGGGCTTCGCCGGTCCCAACTGGGGTCTGGACGAGGTTCTGACCCGGCCCCAGGCCCTGGCCATGCTCACCAAGGGCGCGGCCTATGCGGTGTTCCGCGAGAAGGATCTGGGCGACCTGGCGGTCGGCAAGGCCGCCGACATCTCCGTCTTCTCGGTCGACCTGATGACCGCGCCGTTCGCTGACATCGTCAAGGCCCACGCCGTGATGACCGTGGTGGGGGGCAAGGTGGTCTATCGCGCCAAGTAGCAGAACCGGCGGCGGCTTGACCTTGGTCCGTCGCGGCGACCGCCGCCTCGGCTCATGATCCGCCGAGGCGCGGCTGCGCAAGCGGCCTAGTTCAGAGCCTCGTCCACCAGGTTCGGGAACACCTTGGCGACCTTGGAGAGCAGGTAGTCGCCATAGGTCCCGGCGAAGTCGTGCACGCTGGCCCCGTCCCAGCGATCGTCCGCGCCGGTGATGATGGCCGCGCCGGGCAGGGGGACCATCTTCGCGGTGAAGTCCGGGTCGAAGAACAGCGGGAAGGACAGGCGGTCATGGCCGCTGACGTTCCTCACCCGGTGCGGTGTCGAGCGGTATCGCCCGCCGGTCAGCCGCTCCAGCATGTCGCCGATATTGCAGACCAGGGCGCCCTCGATGGGCGGCGCCTCGATCCAGCCGCCGGGCGCCTTGACCTGCAGACCGCCGTGACGGTCCTGGGCCAGCAGGGTGAGCAGGCCGTAGTCGGTGTGCTCGCCCACGCCCCAGGACCGGCTCCAGTCTCCCTCGCCCGGGCCCCGGGCCGGATAGTGGAAGATGCGGAACAGCACCGTCGGCTCGCCGGTGTAGGTGTCGCGGAAATAGTCGTCGCCCAGCCCCAGGCTGATGGAGACCGCTTCCATCAGACCCGCCGCCGCCCGGGTCGCTCCCGCCATGTAGGCCTCGGCCGCGAACCGCAGGCCGGGCAGGGCCTCAGGCCACAGGTTCGCGCCGTGCAGGGGCGTGCGAGCCATCACGCGCGGATGGTCCGCCGGCAGGTCGGTCCCGAGATAGAGGCCTTCCTTCAGGTCCGGGACGCCGGAGGTCAGCTCTCCACCGACCGGGAAGAAGCCCCGCCAGGCCCGACCGCCCCGGGCCATGTCGATCCTGAGCTTCTCGGCCGGGGGCAGGGCGAAGAACCTGCGGCTCTGGACCTCCAGGCCGGAGAGGACGTCCAGGTCGATCCCGTGCCCCGTCAGGTAGAAGAAGCCGTGCGCCTCGCAGGCCTGGGCGATCTCGCCCGCCACCCGCGCCCGGCCCGCCACGTCGCCGCGGTCGAACAGGGGGCTCATCTCGATGACGGGGAGGCTGGCCATCAGGCGTCGGGCGCCGGCCGGGCCCGCTGGTTGTAAAGCAGCTTCATGCGCCGGTCGCGTTCCTCGGGGGTGACCGTGGCAGGGTCCTCGGGCGGGCCGGCCACCACCGCCATGCCCTTCACAACGGAAGGACGCGCCGCCATCGTGTCCCACCAGCGCTTGAAGTATTTGAATTCGCTCATGTCTATGCCCTGCAACTCCCAGGAGGCGGTCCAGGGATAGGCGATCATGTCGGCGATCGTGTAGTCATCCCCGGCGATCCAGGGGCGGTCATAGAGCCGATTGTTCAGCACCCCGTACATGCGGTGCACCTCGTGGTTGAACCGGCGCTGGGCGTAGGACTGATCCCCATGCTTGGGGTCGACGCGGCTGAAGTGGCCGCGCTCGCCGGTCTTGGGGCCCTGGTTGGCCATCTGCCAGACGACCCACTGGTTGACCTCGTACTTGCCGCGCACGTCCTGCGGCCAGAATTTCCCGTACTTCTCGGCCAGGTACATCATGATCGAGCCGCTCTCGAAGACGCTCATCGGCGGTCCGCCGTCCGCGGGCTGATGGTCGACCAGCACCGGCATGCGGTTGTTGGGGCCGATCTTCAGATAGGCGTCGGTGAACTGGTCGCCGCGGCCGATGTTCACGGGCACGATGTTGTAGGCGACCCCCAGCTCCTCCAGCAGGATGGTGACCTTCTTGCCGTTCGGAGTGGGCCAGTAGTGGAGATCGAGCATTGGGGCCTCGCGGATTTCAATCGGCCGAGCCTAGGCGCGAGGCGGCCCGGCTCAACCCCACAAAATCTGAAGCTTCCCACATGCAAACGGGCCCCCGGCAATGCCGGAGGCCCGCTGCGTCATCGGCCGAGGCCGAAGGTCTTAATAGCCGCGCGGAGCCCCGTCGTTGTCGCGACGGTCAGCGCGGATGTTGCGGGCCACCACGTCCAGCTTGGCCTGGATGGTCGCGGCGTCGCGCCTGCCCAGCTGGCCATTGCGGTAGTGGCGCATGCCACGTTCCTGGCGGCTGATCATGTTGAGCGAGCGTTGCGCCTGTTCGGCCTCGGCCCGCGACAGGGAGCCGTCGTTCAACCCGCGTTGAATGCGTTCCTGCAGCCAGGCCTGGCGGCCACGGACGTCCATCGGAGAGCCGGACCAGCCCGTACCTTGCTGGTAGGAGGCGTTCTGACCATAGCCGCTTGCGGCGGGCGCTGTGGCGATCCACCGGCCTTGGCCGTCGTAATAGCCATATGATTGACCAGCGACCCAGCGGCCGTTGCTGTTGTAATAACCCGGCTGAGCGTCGGCGACCCAGACGCCGTTCGCGTCACGACGGCCGGCCGCCTGGCCGGGGATCCAGCGGCCATTGGCGTCGTAGCGGCCCGTGGCGGGGCCCGCGACCCAGCGACCGTTGCTGTAGTAGCCGCTGGCCGAGGCGCCGACCCACTGGCCGTTTACGTCGTAGTAGCCGCTGGCCGAGGCCGGCACGTAGCGGCCGTTGCGGTCATAGTAGCCGCTGGCCGAGGCGTTGGTGTTTGCGGCGACCCAACGGTTCTGGCTGTCGTAATAGCCGTTCGGCGCACCGTCGACCCAACGGCCGTCACGGTCGTAATAGCCGGCGGCGCTGGCCCGATCGACGCTGTTGGCGTGCCACGCACCATTGCTGTCGTAATAGCCGTAGGCGTTGGCGCTGGCGCAGTTGCTGCGCGACTTGGCGATCTGGTTGCCGGCGATCGCGCCGCCGATGGCGCCGATCACCGAACCTTCGGTGCGGGCGCCGTTGCCCGAGACCTGGCTGCCGAGTACGGCGCCGAGGCCGGCCCCGATGACAGTGCCGGCGACGCGGTTGTTACGCTGCTGTTCTTCGCAGGTTTGCTGGGCCATGGCGAAGGTCGGCAGCAGGGCCGCGGCGGCGATGCCGGCGGCGAGAAGGGTCTTGCGCATAGGGGGAGCTCCTGGGGACATGTATCCGTCCATCGGGATGCTCAACGCTGCGGCACGGTGGCGGTTCCTTAGGTGCCCAGGGGTAAGGGCGCGGGTGTCACTCTGCGGCCACGGTCGGCGTCGGAGCGAACCGCTTCGAGAGGGAGACCCGCACCAGCCAGAACAGCAACAGGACGAGCACAAGATTCTCGGGCGCCTCCAGGAGGGGCGAGCCCTGCAGGGCTTTGGGGAAGACGTCCTGCTGCCCGGTGAAGAAGGAACTGGCGGCGATGTAGAGGGCGCCGCACATCCGCCAGACGTGGCGGCGGATACGGGGGCGGTGGGTCAGGCCGCGGAGGGCCAGGGTCCAGCCATCGGTCGCCGCCCCCAGCGCTGCGAGTCCGGCGAAGGTGAAGTAGATCGCCGGGGGCACAGCGAAGGTCCCGTCAATCAGGTCGGTGCGGCCGTTCCCAGCGTCGATGCCAAGCAGGACGCCATAGGCTGCGACGCAGAGCCCCGCGGCCAGGGCAAGTCCTTCCAGGCGACCGGCCACGCCGTCGGGGCGGCGGGCCGCCATCCAGCCAGAGCCCACCAGATAGGCCGTCAGGCCAGCGGCCAGCACAGTCACCCGTATCCCGGCGAGGGCGGCGATGATCCCGCCCGTCACCGACATCAGCAGCATGGCGGCGAGGAAGACGTTTCCGGCCCTGCGGTGAAGCCGCCCGCCCTTTGGCGTGGCGAGCGCCGTCGCGCCCGCCACCAGGGCCAGAGCCCCCGCGAGGATATGCAGCGCCAGAGACCAGTTCATGTCGTGTCCCCTTTGACCCCCCAACCGCGGTTGCGCGCCAGGCGCAGACAAGCCGCGCCATGGAATCTAGGTTGCGATTCAATCTGGACCCATGATCGCATCGTTCGGCAAACATGACTTTCGGACTCACCCCGCGATGAGGCGCGCCGCGTCGACTGTCTCGGCGGCGTATGCGGAGACGCTGGTGGCGTTTGCGGCCGGGCGCGGCGCCGTGCGCGAAGTCTTGCTGGCGCGGGCAGGGCTCACGGCTCAGGCCCTGGCTGAGCCTGACGCCCGGCTTCCCTTCGTCGCCTATGAGGCCCTGATGAGGGAAGCCGCGTTGCTCTGTGGCGACCCCGCCTTCGCCCTGCGCCTGGGCGCCGACCAGGCCTTCGACAAAGTCTCTGTCGTGGGGTTGCTCTGCTATGCGTCTGCGACCATGGGCGACGCAATCCTTTCCTTGAACCGCTACGGCGCCCTCGCCGCCCAACTGGACATGCCGGTCCCTGGCCGCCGGTTCCAGCTGACCCGCGCCGCCCGCGGGCTATGGTTGACCGATACCTGGACCGGCGCGCGCGCCTTCCCGGGCCTGACGGAGGAGACCTGGTCGCGTTTCATCGCCGACACCACGCGTGGCTTCCCGGACCAACCCTTCGCGTTCGAAGTCCACGTGCCCCATCCGCGGCCAGCGCACGCCGCCAGCTATGAGGCGCTGTGGAAGGTTCCGGTGGTGTTCGGGAGCGACCGGAACGCCATGCTGATCGCCGACACCTGGCCTGACATCCCCCTCAGTCCCCCCGACAGCTACGTGTTCGGTCTGCTGAGCGCGCACGCCGCGAAGCTGCTGGAGGCGCTGCAAGCCGAGCGGACTGTCCAGGCCCAGCTTGAGGCGACGCTGCTGCCAAGCCTGCATCGTGATGGCCTGCGGATGGACGCCGTGGCGCGGGGCATGGGTCTGAGCCGCCAATCCTTGGCGCGGCGGTTGAAGGCCGAGGGCGTGACCTATGCGATGGTTCTCGACGCACTGCGGCGCAAGATGGCCCTCCACTACCTTAACGGCGGGGAGGCGACGGTCCACGAAACCGCGGCCCTGCTCGGTTTCTCCGAGCCCAGCGCCTTCTCCCGCGCCTTCAAGCGCTGGACCGGCGTGAGCCCGCGGAACCGCCGCGCCTAGAGGCGCTCCACGAAGGCCGCGATCTCACTGTCGGTGCGCAGCCGGACCACCGGCACGTCATGCCCATGCTGCATGCGCAGGGCCTCGATCCGCGGCCGGTTCTGGCGCTCGAAGCCCCAGATGAAGCGCAGCACGGTGAGGAGGTCGCGGGGCCGATGCAGCTCGCCCGGCCGGAACGTGCGGGTGATGGCGCGCCAGCCGCAGATAAGGCGAGGGCGGTCCAGCCACACCACCAGATCGGCCCTCGGCATGCGCAGGTCAAAGGTGACCGCCGCGAAATTGCCGTCGCTGATCCAGGCGTCTTGCGCGTGCAGCGCCAGCAGGGTCGCGCGGAAGTCCGAGGTCTCCTGGACGCGGCCTCGCCAGATCGCGTCCAGGTCGATCACCGGCGCCCCGGTCTTTTCCGACAGCCGCCGCGCCAGGGTGGTCTTGCCGCTGCCGGCGCAGCCCAGAAGGAGAATGCGGGTCATGGCGCACCTCTAGCCCGCGCGGAGGGCTCGGCCCAGACCTAGGCCATGGTCACCGGCAGCTTGAGGAAGATGTGGCCGCCGGGCGAGGGCGGGGGCAGGGCGCCCGCCCGAATGTTCACCTGCAGGGAGGGCAAGATCAGCGTCGGGGGCACCAGGGTGGCGTCGCGGGCCTGCCGCATGGTCACGAAGTCCGCCTCGGCGACGCCCTCGTGAACGTGGATGTTGCCGGCCCTCTGCTGCGCCACCGTCGTCTCCCAGGCGACCTCGGTGCGGCCGGCCGGAAGGTAATCATGGCCCACGAAGACGCGGGTCGCCGCCGGCAGGCTCATGATCTTGCGGATCGACCGGTAGAGCGTGGCGGCGTCGCCCCCCGGGAAGTCGGCCCGCGCCGTGCCGTAGTCGGGCATGAACAGCGTGTCGCCCACGAAGGCGGCGTCGCCGATCAGATAGGTGACGCAGGCCGGGGTATGGCCCGGCGTGTGCAGCACCCGGATGTTCAGCCCGCCGAGCGGCAGTTCGTCGCCGTCCTTCACCAGGCGGTCGAAGTCCGCCCCGGCCGGAGCCACGTTCTCCGCCTCGAACAGAGGCGCGAACACCGTCTGCACCTTGGTGATATCGGCGCCGATGACCACGGGCGCGCCGGTCTTGCGGCGGATGTGATCGGCCGCCGACAGGTGGTCGGCATGGGCGTGGGTCTCCAGCACATAGGCCAGGGTCAGGCCTTGCTCGGCCAGGGCCTTCAGGACGGCGTCGGCTGAAGCGGTGGAAAGCTTGCCGCCCTTGGGTTCGAAGTCCAACACCGGATCGATGATGGCGGCCGTCTTGCCGTCGGTGACCAGATAGGTGGCGGTGGATGTGGCGGGATCGAAAAATGCTTGAACCGTGGGAGTCATGATCGGAGCCTTCCTCATGTGGCTCTATATATAAGGTATTGCTAAATTAGAAACAACTTATATAAAGGCGTCATGTTCGATCTCGTGAACTTCGACATCACCCTTTTCGAGGCCAGGGCCTCCGAGGCGGCCAAGCTGCTTCGAGCCCTCGCCAACGAGCGGCGTCTGATGATCCTGTGCCAGCTCACCGCCGGTGAACGGTCTGTCGGGGAGCTGCAGCCCCTGGTGGGCCTCTCCCAGTCGGCCCTGTCCCAGCACCTTGCGGTGCTGCGGGAGGAGGGCGTCGTGGCCACCCGCCGCGACGGCCAGACCATCTGGTACCGGATCGCGGACCCCGCCGCGATTCAAGTGGTGGCGACGCTCGCGGAGATTTTCTGTCCTCCAGCCTAGGAGCAGATCCATGACGGTCCCACTGACGACCCTGACCCCCACGCCGATCTCGGCGCTGGGTGTTGTGCCGCTGATGGCGCGCGCGCCCTGCAGCCGCCAGGCGGCCTGATATGGAACTCCCAATCCTCAACCTGGTCCTCGCGACGTTGGGTGGGGCGGTGATCGGCCTGCTGCTCTCGGTGTTCGGGGGCGGGGGATCGGTCCTGGCCACGCCGCTGTTGATCTACGTCGTCGGCATCCGCGACCCTCACGTCGCCATCGGCACCTCCGCAGCCGCCGTGGCGGTCAACGCCCTGGTGGGTCTCGGCGCCCAGGCCCGCGCCGGCCGGGTGAAGTGGCGCTGCGCAGGCGTGTTCGCCCTGGCGGGCCTGCTGGGCTCCTTGGTCGGCGCGCATCTGGCCAAGCAGGTGGCGGGCGCGGATCTGATCCTGTGGTTCTCTGCTGCAATGGCGGCGGTGGGTCTCTCGATGCTGGTCCCGCGCAAGGGCGCCGGCGATCCCTTTGTCACCCTGACCCCAGCCCTCACCGCCAAGCTGGCGCCGCTCGGTCTCCTGGTGGGGCTGGCGGCGGGCTTCTTCGGGATCGGCGGCGGCTTCCTGATCGTGCCGGGCCTGATGGCGGCCACCGGCATGACCATGGCGCACGCGGCGGCCTCCTCCCTGGTCTCGGTGGTGCTGTTCGGCGGCGCCACCAGCGCCAGCTACGCCGCCTCAGGTCAGATCGAGGGGCAGGTCTTCCTGGCCCTGGTGGCCGGCGGCGGGCTCGGCGCCCTGGCGGGTGGCCCGGTGGCCAAGGCCCTGGCCGATCGTGCGACCCTGGCGCGCCAGATCTTCGCCCTGTTCGTGATCGCCACCGCCGCCTATGTCGCCGCCCGCGCCCTGCACATCCTGGGCTAGCCGCGGCCCGCGGCGCGCGACATAAAGCGGATCGTCCCGCCGGGGCGGTCCCGGCGGCGAGGGCCCCACCATGAAGCTCCTCTACTCCCCGACCTCGCCCTACGCCCGCAAGGTGCGCATCTGCGCCCTCGAGCTGGGGATCGCCCTGGACGAGGTGGTAGTGAGCGCCAACCCTTCCCAGGCCGCCGATCCGGTTTTGGCGGCGGCCAACCCGTTGGCCAAGATACCGACCCTGGTGCTGGAGGACGGCCGGGCGATCTATGACAGCCGGGTGATCGTGGACTATCTGGACAGCCTGACCGACCGGGCCCTGGCGCCACGATCCGGCGACGCCCGCTGGACGGCCCTGGTGGAGCAGGCGGCCTGCGACGGCGTCCTCGATGCGGCCTTGCTCAGCCGCTACGAGCTGGCCATGCGGCCGCAGGCGATGCGCTGGCCGGAGTGGCTGGCCGGACAGGCAGGCAAGATCGAACGCGCCCTGGACCTGCTGGAAACCTCGGCCCGCGACGCCGCTGATCCGGGTCTGGGGGACATCTGTGTGGCCTGCGCGCTCGGCTATCTCGACCTGCGCTTCCCGGAGAACGGGTGGCGCGCGACCCATCCGAGACTGGCCGCCTTTTTCGCCGAGATCTGCGAGCGGCCGTCGCTGAAAAACACCGTCCCGGCCTGACCCAACGGCAGGCGCAAAGCCTGCTAAGCTCCTGTCACGGCGGCCGACCAAAGAGCCCGCCGACGACCGGAGGACAGACGACCATGGCCCACGACGCCGCTTCGATGAACGCCCTGCTTGCCAAGCAGAAGGCCGCCCACCTGCGTGATGGCGCCCCCACCGCGCAGCAGCGGATCGCGCGGATCGACCGCTGCATCGGCCTGCTGATCGACAACCGCAAGACCATCGAGGACGCGCTCAACACCGACTTCGGCTCGCGCTCGCGGGAAGCCACCGCCTTCACCGACATCGCCGGTTCCATCGGCCCGCTGAAGCATGCCCGCGACAGCCTGACCAAGTGGATGAAGCCCGAGAAGCGCAAGACCACCCCGGCCCTGCTGGGCCTGTTCGGCGCCAAGGCGGAGGTGCGCTTCCAGCCCAAGGGCGTGGTGGGGATCATCAGTCCCTGGAACTTCCCGGTGAACCTGACCTTCGCCCCCCTGGCCGGCGTTCTGGCCGCTGGCAACCGGGCGATGATCAAGCCATCGGAATTCACGCCGGCCACCTCCGAGCTGATGGCCGTGATGTTCTCCAGCGTGTTCTCCGAGGAGGAGATCGCGGTGATCACCGGCGGGCCGGAGGTGGGCCAGGCCTTCTCGGACCTGGCCTTCGACCATCTGATCTTCACCGGCGCCACGGCTATCGCCCGCCACGTCATGAAGGCCGCCTCGGCCAACCTGGTGCCCCTGACCCTGGAACTTGGCGGCAAGAGCCCGGTGATCCTCGGCAAGTCCGCCGACATGGCCACGGCCGCCGCCCGCGTCATGAACGGCAAGACCCTCAACGCCGGCCAGATCTGCCTGGCGCCCGACTATGTGATGGCCCCGAAGGACCAGCTGGAGGACTTCATCGGCCACGCCCAGGGCGCGGTGGCCAAGATGTTCCCCACCATCCGCGACAACCCCGACTACACCGCAATCGTCGCCGACCGGCACTATGACCGCATCAAGGGCTATGTGGACGACGCCCGGGCCAAGGGCGCGCGGGTCATCGAGATGAAGCCCGAGGGCGAGGACCTGACCCAGCAGGAACACCGCAAGATCGCGCCCACCCTGATCATCGACCCTACCGACGACATGCTGGTGATGCAGGAAGAGATCTTCGGCCCGGTCCTGCCGGTGAAGACCTATTCCGGGGTCGACGAGGCCATCGCCTACGTCAACGCCCACGACCGCCCGCTCGGCCTCTATTACTTCGGCTCCGACGACGCGGAGAAGGAGAAGGTGCTGAACGGCACCACGGCCGGCGGGGTGACCATCAACGATGTGGTCTTCCATGTCGCCCAGGAGGAGCTGCCCTTCGGCGGCGTCGGACCCTCGGGCATGGGCAGCTACCACGGGGTCGACGGGTTCCGGGAGTTCAGCCACCGCAAGGCGATCTACACCCAGATCAAGAAGGACATCGGCCCCCTGGTCCAGATGCGCCCGCCTTACGGCCCCGGCATCCGCAAGTATCTCGAAGGGGCGATGAAGCGCTAGCCCTTCGGGGTCTTCAGGGACTGCAGCGCCCGCTCGTGAGCATAGGCGGCGACGTCGCTCAGCGCGGCCTGGACGGCGATGCGAACGCTCTCCAGCCGCACCGCGCCCTGTTGCTCGGCCACCTCGCAGGCGTCGCCCAGCTGAAAGGCCCCCACGCCCCGCGCCGCGCCCTTTATGGTGTGGACCGCGTCCAGCCACCCCTCGCTGGTCGGATCGAGCATCGACGACCACAGATTGGCCTGCTCGCGGAACAGGGCCAGGACCTCGTCGACAACGTCCTGATCGCCCGCCGCGAAGTCCTCGAGGTACGCAAAATCCACCGCGCCGGTGAGGTCTCGCCTGGCCAAAAAATTCGTCCCCTTACCCGCCTTGCTTTCAGCGAGGCTTCAAGTATGTTCCGCGCCCTTGCCGACAGGCCCTCGCGGGCCTCGAACGGTACGGGTGCATAGCTCAGTTGGTAGAGCAGCTGACTCTTAATCAGCGGGTCGTAGGTTCGAATCCTACTGCACCCACCATTCGCTTGGTGGACGGACTTTTCCAGACCTTCACGACATCGCCATCCCCGCTCGGCGCGTGGGGAATTCGCCCGCGTGGCTAGCCTTGGCCCCCGCCATACTCTATCTTCTAAGTTACGACTCCGGCCCCGGCGGCTCAGGTGTTTGTTTTCTTTGAATTTAAGACTGAGGCCATTGAAATGACCACTGCGGCTGTGATCGACAAGAAGGCCCTGCTGGCCAAGTACATCGCTGAGCGTGACAAGCGCCTGCGGGCCGACGGCAACGCCCAGTATCTGGAGGTGAAGGGGACCCTCGCCCACTATCTCGACGATCCCTACACGCCGCGCGTTGAGCGGGCGCCCAAGACCGACCACGTCACCTTCGCCTTCGTGGGCGGCGGGTTCGCGGGCCTGGTGACCGGCGCGCGGCTGGTGGAGCAGGGCGTAACGGACGTGCGCATCATCGAGAAGGGCGGCGACTTCGGCGGCACCTGGTACTGGAACCGCTATCCGGGCGCTCAGTGCGACACGGCCTCGATGATCTACATGCCGCTGCTCGAAGAGACCGGCCATATGCCGACCGAGAAGTATGCGCACGCCCCCGAAATCCTCGAGCAGTGCCAGAGGATCGGCAAGCAGTACGGCCTCTATGAGAACGCGCTCTTCCACACCGAGGTCGAGGACCTGACCTGGGACGCCGCCAATTCCCGCTGGGTGATCAGGACCAACCGCGGCGACGAATTCACCGCCAGCTTCATCGGCCTGGGCACCGGGCCGTTGCACGTGCCCAAGCTACCGGGCATTCCGGGCATCGAGACCTATAAGGGCCACTCGTTCCACACCAGCCGATGGGACTACGACTATACCGGCGGCGACCCCAAGGGCGCCAGGATGGAGAAGCTGGCCGACAAGCGCGTCGCCATCATCGGCACTGGCGCCACCTCGGTCCAGGCCGTCCCGCACCTGGCCAAGGCCTGCAAGCAGCTGTTCGTCGTCCAGCGCACCCCGTCCTCGGTGGACGTCCGCGCCAACAAGCCCATCGACGCCGACTGGTTCGCGGAGATCGCGACGCCCGGCTGGCAGAAGCGATGGCTGGAGAACTTCACCGCCAACCAGGCCGGCGGCAATGCCGAGGAAGACCTGGTGATGGACGGCTGGACCGACCTGTCGCGCCGCATCCGCGCCAAGATCTCCCAGCTGCCCCGCGAGGGCCTGACTCCGCAGAAGATGCTGGCCGCCTACGAAGACAGCGACTTCGAGAAGATGGAGGAGATCCGCGCCCGGGCCGCCGCCATCGTCCAGGACCCCGAGACCGGCGAGAAGCTGAAGGCCTGGTACCGCCAGCTCTGCAAGCGCCCATGCTTCCACGACGCCTATCTGCAGGCCTTCAACGAGCCCAGCACCACCCTTATCGACACCGACGGCCAGGGCGTCGAGCGTATCACCGAGAAGGGCTTCGTGGTGGCTGGGGTCGAGTACGAGGTCGACTGCATCATCTACGCCTCGGGCTTCGAGGTCGGCACCGAGTACAAGCGCCGTGCCGGCTTCGAAGTCACCGGGGTGGGTGGCCAGACCCTGTCGGAGGCCTGGGCCGAGGGGATGAAGTCCAAGCACGGCATCCACGTTCTGGGCTTCCCCAACGCCTTCTTCGTCCAGCCGACCCAGGGCGCCAACCTGATCTCCAACGTGCCGCACAACCTGACGGAATCGGGCCGCACCATCGCCCTGACCGTCAAACACGCCCTCGACGTCGGAGCCAAGGAGGTGGAGGTCACGCCGGAGGCCCAGAAGGCCTGGGTCGACCTGCTGCTCACCGGCGCGGGCCGCATGATGGGCGCGCCCGACTGTACGCCGGGCTACTACAACAACGAGGGCCAGAGCCCCGGCCCGGCGGCCAAGTACAACGTCGGCTACCCCCAGGGGGCGACCGCCTTCTTCAAGTACATCGAGGACTGGCGGACGTCGGGACAGTTCGAGGGGCTGAACTTTAGGTAGGCGAAACAACCCCTTCTCCCGCAAGGGGAGAAGGTGTTCCTTCTAAATCCCCGCCCCATTGTCCAGGGCCTGGAGCGCCAGCTCGTGGGCCTCGGCCTCGGCGGTGATCCAGTTGATGAAGGCCTTCACCTGGGGCAGGCGGCCCTTAGCCTTGGGGTGGACGACGTAATAGGCGAAGTCCACGGCGGTCGAGATCTGCAACGGAGAGACCAGGCGGCCAGCGTCCAGGTCGGCCTGGGCCAGGGTGCGCTTGGCGAGCGCCACGCCGCGGCCATTGGCGGCGGCCTCGATCACCATGCTGGACTGGTTGAAGCGGGGCCCACGGGTGCCGTCCACGCCCTTCACGCCGCGGGCGGCCAGCCACATGGTCCAGTCGGGGCAGCTGTCGTCCGGCTCGGGCGAGCCGTCGTGCAGCAGGATGTGGCCTACCAGGTCCGCCGGCGAATTCAGCGGGTTTGACGCCTGCAGTTCGGGGCTCAGCACCGGCACCACGGTCTCGCCGATCAGGCGGCGGACCTCCAGGCCCGGATAGCGGCCGGCGCCGTAGCGGATGGCCACGTCCACCTCGCCGGCGGTGAGGTCCACCAGCTCCAGGCCCGCCGATAGCCAGACGTCCACCTGCGGGTGCAGTTCCTCGAACCTGCCCAGGCGCGGCACCAGCCACTTGGCGGCGAAGGAGGGGGCGGCGGTCAGGGTCAGGCGGCGGCCGTCCACCGCGGCCGTCAGCATGGAGGCGGCCTCAGCCAGCCGGTCGAAGGCCTCGCGCAGGGCGGGCAGGGCGGTCTGGGCGGCGTCGGTCAGCAGCAGGCCCTTGGGGGTACGCTTGAACAGCGCCGCGCCCACATAGTCTTCCAGGTTCTGGATCTGCTGGCTGACAGCCCCCGGCGTCACCGACAGCTCGTCGGCGGCGCGAGAGAAGTTGAGGTGGCGGGCGGCGGCCTCGAACGCGCGCAGCGCGTTCAGCGGCGGCAACCTGCGGCGCGGCGCGTCGCGTTCCATGGAGTTTTCCTGACAGCCCCGGCAGAAGACCTTGGCTTGCGAATTGGGCCCTTCGAGACCAGTTTGCAAGCGTCCGGCGGTGTATAGGCCCTTTTCATCGGTGGACATCGGACGAGGCGGGTGTAGAGCCCGTCCCGCCTCAAAACTCAAATCTAGTCGTTAGAGAACCTTAAAGCCCATGTCGCGCCGCGCGCCCAAGGCCCCCACCGCCAACCGCCTGGTCGTCCTGGGCGGCGAAGGCGTGCGCGTGGCCGGCTCGGTGTGGCTGGTAGGCGCGGGCCCCGGCGACCCGGAACTGCTGACGCTGAAAGCCTTCAAGGTGCTGGCGACCGCTGACGTGGTGGTCCACGACGGCCTGGTCAGCGACGAAATCCTGGACCTGGCGCCGGCGGCCGCGCGCCGCATCTCTGTGGCCAAGCGCAAGTCGCGCCATTCCTACGCCCAGGGCGAGATCAACAGGATGCTGGTCGCCTTCGCCCTGGAGGGCCTGACGGTCATCCGTCTGAAGGGCGGCGATCCCTTCATCTTCGGCCGCGGCGGCGAGGAGCTGGAAGCCTGCCGCGAGGCCGGCGTCGCCTGCCATGTGGTGCCCGGCGTCACCGCGGCCCTGGCCAGCGCCGCCAGCGCCGGCGCGCCCCTGACCCATCGCGGCGCGGCCCAGGCGGTCACCTTTGTCACCGGCCACGCCGCCACCGGCGAGACCCCGGACCTGGACTGGGCCAGCCTCGCCAAGGTCAACCACACGGTGGTGATCTATATGGGCCTCTCCACCGCCGCCGGAATCGCTGAGCGCCTGATGGCTGCGGGCCGCGCGGGCGCCACGCCGGCCCTGATCGTCGAGAACGCCAGCCGCGCCGACGAGCGCCGCGTCGTCACCGACCTGGCGGGCCTTGCCGCCGCCGCCGCCGATGTTTCCGGTCCCGCCCTGCTGATCGTGGGTGAGGCCATGGCCCTGGCGCAGGCCGGGACCGCGCAATTTGTTCAAAGTGTCGAAGCTCGGGATCTCGAGCGGGGAGTGGGATCATGAAGGCGCTGACCGCCAATCGCCTGGACGACGGCGAGGTCGTGTTCTGGAACAAGGGCGCCTGGGTGGAGCGGTTCGCCGACGCCGAGCTGTTCGCCGACGACGCCAGTGGCGAGGCCGCCGAAGGCGCGGGCAAGTCCCAGCCCAATACCGTGATCGACGTCTATCTGATCGACCTGATCGAGAGCGAGGGCCTCTGGGCCCCGCTCAGCTATCGCGAACGTATCCGAGCGCTCGGTCCCCCCAACCATCCGGGTCACGGGAAGCAGGCCGAGGGCGGTGCGGCCATCGAGGCCCTGATGCACGCCACCGGCGCCTCGCGGTCCACGGGCCGCGTCAACCTGATCAAGCGTAAGTAGGGCCGATGTATCAGTACGACACCATCGACAGGGAATTCCTGGCCGACCGCGCCGCGGAGTTCAAGGAACAGGTGGAGCGCCGCCTGGCCGGCGAGATCACCGAAGACCAGTTCAAGATGCTGCGTCTGCGCAACGGTCTCTATCTGCAGCTGCACGCCTACATGCTGCGGGTGGCGATCCCCTATGGCTCGCTGAATGCGACCCAGCTGCGCAAGCTGGCCGATATCGGCCGCAAGTACGACAAGGGCTACGGCCACTTCACCACGCGGACCAACCTGCAGTTCCACTGGATCAAGCTGCGCGAGGCGCCCGCGATCCTGGAGGAGCTGGCCACCGTCGACCTGCACGCCATCCAGACCAGCGGCAACTGCATCCGCAACGTCACCTCCGACCCCTATGCCGGGGCCACGGCCGAAGAGATCGACGACCCGCGCGTCTGGTCCGAGGCGATCCGCCAATGGTCGATGCTGCACCCGGAATTCAGCCACCTGCCGCGCAAGTTCAAGTTCGCGGTCACCGCCGCGCCGAAGGACCGCACGGCGGCCCGGGTCCACGACATCGGCCTGGTGGTCCGCCGCGCCCGCGACGGCACGATGGGCTTTGAGGTGATCGTCGGCGGCGGGATGGGGCGCACGCCCTATGTCGGCCCGACCATCAAGGAATTCCTGCCCGCCAACCGCCTGTTCTCGTACCTGGACGCCACCTTGCGCGTCTACAATCGCCACGGCCGCCGGGACAACAGCTACAAGGCCCGGATCAAGATCCTGGTGGCCGCCCTGGGCCGCGAGGAGTTTGCGCGCCAGGTCGAGGAAGAGTGGGAGAAGGTGGGCGCGGGCGCCGACATGCCCGACACCGAGATCGCCCGCATCCGCGCGGCCTTCGCCCCCAAGGCCTTCGACACCCTAGTGAACCGCTCGGAAGCCTTCGAGACCGCCAAGGCGTCCGACGCCGCCTTCGCGCGCTTCGCCCGCAACAACCTCAAGCCCCACAAGCGGCCGGGTTACACCATCGTCGAGATATCCCTGAAGGGGATCGGCGACACGCCCGGCGACGCCACCTCCGATCAGATGGACGTGGTTGCCGATCTGGGCGAGCGCTACGGCCAGAACGACATCCGCATCACCCACGAGCAGAACCTGGTCCTGCCCCACGTGAAGCTGGACGATGCGCACGCCGTGTTCCAGGCCCTGGCCGCCGCGGGCCTGGCGACCCCCAACATCAACCTGATCACCGACATCATCGCCTGCCCGGGCCTGGACTACTGCGCGCTGGCCAATGCGCGCGCCATCCCCATCGCCCAGGACATCGCCCACCGCTTCGCCGACCAGGACCGCGCCGAGCTGGTGGGGGAGCTGAAGATCAAGATCAGCGGCTGCATCAACGCCTGCGGCCACCACCATGTCGGCCACATCGGTATCCTGGGCGTCGATAAGAAGGGCGAGGAGTTCTACCAGCTCACCCTGGGCGGCTCCGGGGCCGAGGACGCCGAGGTCGGCAAGATGCTGGGCCCGGCGCTTCCGGCCGACCGCGTCACCGACGCCATCGACACCATCGTCGAGGTCTATCTACGCGAGCGCGTCGAGGGCGAGCGGTTCCTCGACACCTTCCGCCGCACGGGCTCGGCCCCCTTCAAGGAGGCTGTCTATGCCGAAGCTCATTAGGATCATCGACGGCCAGTTCGTTTCGGCCGACGACCCCTTCACCCATGTCGCCGACGACGAGGGCATGCCCTCGGGCGACGTGATCGTCTCCCTGACCCGGTTCTCCGCCGAGGGCGACGCCCTGATCTCCCAGGGCCGCGCCGTGGGCGTGCGCATCGAGCCGGACGAGGAGGTCGAGGCGCTGGCCTATGACCTGCCCAAGCTGGCGGTGGTGGCGGTCGCCTTCCCGAAATACCGCGACGGCCGCGGCTTCTCCACGGCCCACCTGCTGCGCGACCGCTTCGGCTTCAAGGGCGAGGTCCGGGCGGTGGGGGAGGTGCTCCGCGAGGAGGCCAACTTCCTGACCCGCTGCGGCTGCGACAGTTTTGAAACCGCCGACGGCTCAAGCCCGCAGCAATGGGCCCACGCCGCCAATCGTCATCGTCACGTCTATCAACGCGCCTCTGACGGCCGCACCCCGGCCTTCACCCAGCGTGCGGAGTCCTGAGCATGGCCTTTGATCAACTGGAACGCCCGCAGATCGCCCTGCGGCTCGACGCCGAACTGCGCCACGCCCATCCGGTGACGGTGCTGGAATCGGCTGTCGAGACGTTCGGCGACAAGCTCGCCCTGGTCTCGTCCTTCGGGGCGGAGTCGGCGGTGCTGCTGCACATGGTCTCCAGGATCAAGCCCGACATGCCGATCATGTTCCTCGACACCGGCATGCTGTTTGGCCAGACCCTGGACTACCGCCGGAACCTGGCGGCCAAGCTGGGCTTGACCGACGTGCGCGACCTGCGGCCGCTCTATACCGACCTAGCCACCGTCGATCCCAAGGCCAACCTCTGGCAGACTGACACCGACGCCTGCTGCAACATCCGCAAGGTGATCCCGCTGGACACCGCCCTGAAGGACTTCGACGGCTGGATCACCGGCCGCAAGCGCTTCCACGGCGGCGACCGCCTGTCCCTGCCGGTGGTGGAGCAGGCCGACGGCCAGGTGAAGTTCAACCCGCTGGCCAATTGGGGCAAGACCGAGCTCGACGCCTATGTGGCCGAACACGCCCTCCCGGCTCACCCCCTGGTGGCCCAGGGCTTCCCCTCGATCGGCTGCTGGCCCTGCACCAAGGCCGTGGAAGAAGGCGAAGATGTGCGCGCCGGCCGCTGGGCGGGTTCCGAAAAGACCGAATGCGGCATACATGTCGCCCGCGCGCCCGACGCCGTGACGAACGTCGGCGGCGATATCTAGCTTAAGCAGACCGATCATGACCGATGTGACCGCCGCCGCCCCGGCCAAGAAGGCCGGCGCCTTCCTCTATGAGACCGTGACCTGGGTTCAGCACTGGACCGACAGCCTCTTCTCGTTCCGCACCACGCGGGACCCGGCCTTCCGCTTCCAGAGCGGCCAGTTCGTGATGGTGGGCCTGGAGGTGGACGGCAAGCCGCTGCTGCGCGCCTACTCCATCGCCTCGCCGTCCTGGCACGACGAGCTGGAATTCTATTCCATCAAGGTGGAGAGCGGCCCCCTGACTTCGCGCCTGCAGAAGATCCAGGTCGGCGACCAGGTGCTCATTGGCAAGAAGCCCACCGGCACCCTGGTGCTGGACGGGCTGAAGCCCGGCAAGCGGCTCTACATGCTGGGCACCGGCACGGGCCTCGCCCCCTGGCTGAGCCTGGCCCGCGACCCTGAAGTCTATGACCGCTTCGACGACGTGATCGTCACCCACACGGTGCGCAATGTGGCGGATCTGAACTATCGCGAGCTGTTCGAGACCGAGCTGCCGCAGGACGAGATCCTGGGCGAGATCGTCGCGCCCAAGCTGCGCTACTATCCCACCGTGACCCGCGAACCCTTCAAGCACCAGGGTCGGATCACCGACCTGATCGCCTCGGGCAAGATCTTCGAGGACCTGGGCCTGCCGCCCCTGGACCCCGCCGTCGACCGCCTGATGCTGTGCGGCGGTCCCTCGGTCCTGGCCGACCTGAAGGTCCTGCTGGAGGCCCGCGGCTATGTCGAGGGTTCGCTGGCCAGCCCCGGCGACTACGTCCTGGAACGGGCCTTCGTGGAGACGTGATCTATTCCCTCCCCATGAAGGGGAGGGACAGGCGCTACCTCGGCGGGCAGCCCTTGAACTGGCCGGCCTTGGTGACCGTCAGGTGGGCCAGGTTCAGCGGGCGCAGGGGCTTCATTGAGCCCGATCCCGATCCGGTGAACAGGTCGATGCGTTGGCCCTTGATCGCGCCGCCCACGTCGGAGGCGTACCAGTAGCCGTCATGGGCCGAGCCGTCGGGCATGGAGAGCCCCACAGTTTCCTTGATGAACAGGATGGTTCGGCGGGGGATCAGGCTCTTGTCGATGGCGGCCGTGCGCATCGCCACGACCTTGCAGCCGAGGGAGTCCAGCGCGCCCACGCCCTTGGCTCCGGCATGATAGAGGGTCGCCTTGAGGCGATAGTCGGCCGAGCCGGGTACGGCGCCCGTCAGGGCGTTCATCAGAAGATCCCCGATGGGATCGGAAGGAGCGGCGTGCGCTCCACCTCCGAAAGCCAGAAGGGGAAGGGCGGCCAGGGCGGCGAAGCGGCGTCCCATGTGGGGATCCTACGTCGTTGATCTGTCAGCGAGGGCCTGAGTAGCGGGACTCCCGCGTCAGGGCAACCCCCGGGAATAGCCTGGCCGGCGATCCCCTGTAGACAGCATCGATTGCGCCTGTGGACTCTTGGTCTATCAAGCTTTCTCAAACAACGGGGCACATCGCATGCGCATCTTTGGCGACTCGATCTCGGGCAACTGCCTGAAGGTGAAGTGGACCGCCGATCATCTCGGGCTTTCCTATGAGTGGATCGAGACTGATGTCTTGAAGGCCGCCACCCGGACGCCGGAATTCCTCGCCCTGAACCCCGCCGGCCAGGTCCCCGCCGTGATTCTCGACGACGGGCGGCCGCTGGCCCAGTCCAACGCCATCATCCTGCACCTGGCCGAGGGCTCGGACCTGATCCCCGCCGCCCCCTATGACCGGGCCCGCATGCTGGAGTGGATGTTCTGGGAGCAGTACAGCCACGAGCCCTATGTCGCGGTCGCCCGCTTCCAGGTGCGCTTCCTGGGCAAGGCGGTGGCCGATCTGGAGCCGCGGATCGTCGAGCGCGGCAAGGCGGCTCTGCAGCGGCTTGAGGAGGGCCTGGCGGCCTCGCCCTTCCTGGTGGGCGACCGGGCCAGCCTCGCCGACGTCGCCCTGGTGGCCTACACGCGGGAAGCTGAGGACGGGGGCTTCCGGCTCGCAGATTACCCGAAGGTTCAGGCCTGGATCGCCCGTGTCGAGAAGGCCCTGCGCATCATCTAGGGCCGCATGCAACGTTCCGATGAATTCGCCGTGGCCTGCGCGTCTCGGCCTTGCCTTCGCCGGCGACGGCCTTCAAATCGGAAGCATGAAACGCCTAGCCTTGCACCTTGCCGCCGTCCTGCTCGCCGCCACCCCCGCGCCGGCCCTCGCCTGGAGCAACACCGGCCACCGGATGATCGGGCAGGAAGCCGCGCGTGCTCTACCGCCGACCCTGCCGGCTTTCCTGCGCAGCCCCGCCGCCATCGAGGCGATTGGTGAGCTGTCGCGGGAGCCGGACCGCATCAAGGGCTCGGGCAAGGTGCACGGCAGCAACCTCGATCCGGCGCACTTCGTGGACTACGAGGAGGACGGTCGCATCCTCGGCGGCCCGCGCCTGGACGCCCTGCCGCCGACCCGCGCGGCCTACGAAACCGCCTTGCGCGCCGCCGGCCAGGACAGTTGGAAGGCCGGCTACCTGCCCTATGCGATCATCGAGAAGTACCAGCAGCTTGTCACCGACATGGGCTATTGGCGCATGGGCATGGCCGCTGAGGGGCGCGAAAAGAACAAGGCGCGCCGCGCCTGGCTGCGCGCCGACCGCATGCGCCGCGAACAGCTGATGCTGGTGACCATCGGCTATCTCGCGCACTACGTCGGCGACGGATCGCAGCCCCTGCATGTCAGCGGCCACTACAACGGCTGGGGCGATTACCCCAACCCCAACGGCTACACGACAGCGAAAATCCATGCGCCCTTCGAGGACGTCTTCGCCACCCAGTACGTGACCCCGACCATGGTGCGCGCTAGCCTCCTGCCGCCTCAAATCGCCGACGGTCCCATCGAGGCGCGGGTCTCCGCCTATCTGCTGATCGCCGGTCGCCAGGTGGTCCCTTTCTACGAACTGGAGAAGGCGGGGGGCTTCAGTCCGGCCAATCCCAAGGGCGTGGCCTTCGCCACCGAGCGGCTGGCGGCCGGGGCCGCTGAATTGCGAGACCTGATCACCGAGGCGTGGGCGGAGAGCCTCACCGTGAAGCTGGGTTGGCCGGTGGCGTCCGTCGCCGACTCCGTCAGCGGAAAGGTCGATCCGTACGACTCGCTGTTCAGCGGACGGTAGGCGGCCTCTCGCACCTGCCCGCATTGCGCGGGGCGGCCCGAACCGGTAGTCGGACGCCCAAGTCCGCGACCGCGCAGGAGCGCCCATGCCCCAAGCCCACACCCTCGACGTGAAGTCCCTGGCCGAGTTGGTCCGCGCCCAGGCGGCCGGCGAGGTGGCCATGCTCAAGTCCGAGCATGGAATTCAGCCGGGCTTGGCGGTGGTGCTGGTGGGCGAGGATCCGGCCAGCCAGGTCTATGTCAGGTCCAAGGGCGAGCACTCCCTGGCCGCCGGCATGCATTCGGAGACACACCGGCTACCCGCTGACACCACCCAAGATCAGTTGATGGCGCTGGTGGAGCAACTCAACGAGGACCCGAAGATCCACGGCGTGCTTGTGCAGATGCCGCTGCCGAAGCACCTCGACGAGAAGATGGTCCTGGCGGCCATGGACCCCAACAAGGACGTGGATGGCCTGACCGTGGTCAACGCCGGTCTGCTGGCCAGCGGCATGCCGGCCCTGATCCCCTGCACCCCGCTGGGCTGCATGCTCGTCCTGCGCCAAGCCTTGGGAAACCTCGCCGGTAAGCGCGCCGTGGTGGTGGGCCGCTCGGTGCTGGTGGGCCGCCCCATCGCCCAGCTGCTGCTGCAGGCCGACTGCACGGTGACCATCGCCCACTCGCGCACCGTCGACCTGGCCGCCGTCTGCCAAGAGGCCGACATCCTAGTCGCCGCCGTGGGCCGGCCTCTGATGATCAAGGGCGATTGGATCAAGCCCGGGGCCACCGTGATCGACGTCGGCATCAACCGCGTGCCGTTCCGGGACCCGGTCAAGGCCGCGGCGGGCAAGACCAAGCTGGTGGGCGACGTGGCCTTCAAGGAGGCCGAGAAGGTCGCGGCCAACATCACCCCGGTTCCGGGAGGCATCGGCCTGATGACCGTCGCCTGCCTGCTGGCCAACACCGTCACCGCCGCCAAGCGAATCCACGGGATCGAGGGTTAGCCGACTTAGGCCGCCGGCGGCTCAGCTCGCCGCCTTCCCCAGTGATGAGGTCCATTCCACCAGGTCACGCAGTACGCCGCTGACGGCCACGGTGAAGGCGCGCACGATCGCTGCCTGGCGGTCGTCGTCGGCGGCGACGGTCTGGGAAAAGGTGCGCTCGGCCGCCACGCTACGGTCGGCGGACCGGGTCAACACGGCATGCACATTCACCACCACGGAAGGGCGGCCCTTGGGCGCGGCGTAGTTGACCTGGAAGTCGCGCACGTCGAGCTTCAGGACATAGTCGGACTGACCGATCTCCCCGCGGCTGATCAAGCGGGCGGACCTGCCGTCCTGATCGAAAGCCCGGCTCACCGCTTCGTCGAACAGCACCGAGGCGGGCGAGACCCAGCGGGCCTCGGCGATGTAGGCCACGTCGCTGCCGGCCGTGACCGTCATGATCCGGTCGCCGCTGGCCGCCTTGTTGAACTCGTTGGAGAGCTTCAGCACGCCGAACCGGTCGCTGGCCGCCCGCGGCGAGGCGGCCTCGGCCGGCATGATATAGTCGAAGCGGTAGAGGTTGGCCGGCTTGCTCTTGGGAAAGAGTGAAATACAGCCGGAGAGGGCCACGGCGGTCAGGGCCACGGCCGAGAGCCGGATCAGGCGCTGCAGACGGGTCATGGCTTCACCTCGATTTCCTTGGCGGGCGGCTTGCCGACAGCGCCGCGCGGGTTGGTCTGGAGTTCGTTGGCCAGGCGCTCGAGCGCCTCGGCGGTCTGTTGCAGCTGCACCGTCGCCGCCGTGATTTGCGGCAGGCCGGTGGTGGCGAAGTCGCTAGTGGGACCTTCCAGCTTGCTCATGATCTGGCGCAGGTCCTTGGCCGCGGCCTTGGTCTCCTCGGCGGCCTCGGCGACATTCCGCATGGTGCGCTTGCCGTCGCCATCCACCAGTTCCTGGCCCGACTGCCCGAGTTCGGCGAAGGATTGGGCCGCGGCGTCGATGCTCTGCAGGGCCTTCTGGGCGTCGGCGATCACCGCCTTGCGCTCCCGTAGCTCGGCGGTCACCGCCTGGGTGTCGTTCAGCGCGGCGGAGAAGGTCTTCACGTTCTGGTCCGACAGCACCTTGTTGACCCGGTCCAGAGCCTCGACGGTGCGGCTCAGCACCGTGCCGCCGCCGGCCAGCAGGTCTGACAGCGTGCTGCGCTGGCTGCGGATCACCGGCACCTTGCCATCCGGCGTCACCGCCCGCAGCAGGGGCTTGGACTGCACGCCGGCGCTGATCTGCACATAGTTCACACCGGTGATGCCCTGGGGCTCAAGAGTGGCCACGGAGTCGACGCGGATCGGCACGTCGGAGGTGACGCGGGCGCGGGCGACGACATTCTTGGGATTGTCGCGGGCCAGCTCGATCTTGGTGACCTCGCCCACCTTGATGCCGTTGAACCTCACCTCGCCCCCCTGGGTCAGGCCGTTGATCGGGCCCTGGAAGACGATGTCGTACAATTGGTAGTCTCGGCTGAACTGAACCTTCGCCAGCCAAACGCCGAAAATCACCATGCCCAGGAATAGGATCAGGGTCGAAAGGCCCACAAGGGCGTAATTGGCGTCTTTTTCCATCAGCCTACCGTCTTGGCTCTGCTCGCCGAGGTCGTCGCGGCGCGGCCGCGCGGTCCCAGGAAATACTCGCGAATCCACGGGTGTTCGGACTTTTCGAGGTCCTGCACCGGGGCGTTGGCGACCACCTTTTTGTCGGCCAGAACCGCCACACGATCGGTGATCGCGTACAGGCTGTCCAGGTCGTGGGTGATCATGAAGACCGTCAGGTCCAGGCTATCCGATAAGTCCTTGATCAGCTCGTCGAAGACTGCGGCGCCGATGGGGTCCAGGCCCGCGGTGGGTTCATCGAGGAACAGCAGTTCAGGATCCAGGGCCAGGGCCCGGGCCAGGCCCGCGCGCTTGCGCATACCGCCGGAAAGTTCGGAAGGCTTCAGGTTGGCGGCCTCGGGCTGCAGTCCCACCAGGGCGATTTTCAGCTCGGCCAGCTCCATGATCACCCGCTTGGGCATGTTCGTATGCTCGTACATCGGCGCGGCCACGTTCTCGCGCACGGTGAGGTTGGAGAACAGGGCGCCCTGCTGGAACATCACGCCCCAGCTGCGCTCGACGGCCGACCATTTGCGACGCGAGGCGTTCTGGATGTCCTGGCCGAACACCTGGACCGTGCCGCCGTCCGGCGACTTCAGGCCGATGATGGTGTTCAGCAGCACCGACTTGCCAGTGCCTGATCCCCCGACCACCCCCTGCACGTCGCCGCGCTGGACCACCAGGTCCAGACCCTTGTGGATGACGTTATCGCCGAACGCGGACACCAGGTCCTTGACCATGATGGCGGGACCGGTCTCCGGAAGTTCGTCCTCGGTGAGGTGAGCCTCGTCCTGGGGCGCGACGGTCAAATGTCGAACTCCATGTAGATCAGCGCGAAGACCGCATCGATCAGGATGATGGCGAAGATGGCGTGCACCACCGCCGCGGTCACGCGCCGGCCCAGGGACTCCACGTCCCCGCCCACTTCCAGGCCTTGGCGGCAGCCGATACCCGCGATGACCGCCGCCATCACCGGCGCCTTCGACAGGCCGATCCAGAACTGGTTTATGCCCACGCTGTCGACGATGCGCTGCAGGAAGAAGGATGGCCCGAGGTCAAGCACCGTCCAGGTGACGAGCAGGCCCCCGGCCAGGCCCGCCAGGGTGGCGACAAAGGTCAGCAGCGGGATGGTGAACAGCAAGGCGGCGAAACGGGGGAAGACCAGGGCCTCAAACGGATCGACGCCCATCACCTTCATGGCGTCGATCTCCTGGTTCATCTTCATCGAACCAAGCTCGGCGGCGAAGGCCGAGGCCGAGCGGCCGGCCAGCAGGACGGCGGTGATCAGGATGTTGAATTCACGCAGCACCGCGATGCCGATCAGCTCCACGGCGAACACCTCGGCCCCGAACTGCCGCAGCATGTTGGCGCCCAGCAGGCCCACCACCGCACCGATGAAGAAGGTGGTGGTGGCCACGATCGGGATGGCGTCCAGTCCGGCGCGCTCGGCCAGGGACACACATGCGGCCCAGCGGATACGCCTGGGATTGAGGATCGCCCGGAACAGCACGACCAGCAGGTGGCCGGCGAACACCAGGGTGTCGAAGATTTCCTTGGCGAGATCCACCACGCCCTTGCCGATGCGGATGGTCAGCTCATGGAAACCGCGCGGCTTGGGGAGCGTCGCGGGTTTCGGCGCAGCCGCCTGGCTGACGAGTTCGATTAGACGCTGGGTCTCGGGCCGGGCTTTCACCCGTGCGGCGTCGTACTGGTCGCCGTGGGCCTGGATAACGGCATACGCTCCCGCCGTATCAATGCGGCCGATCTTGGTGAGGTCGAGTTCCACCGCGTCGTGTGCAGCCATCTCGTCGCGCAGGCCACTGGCCGCCGGGCCGATCTGGGCCGCGGTCCAGTCGCCGGTCAACTCGATGACGCCCTGATCGTGCGCACCCCTGACGGTGAAATCAGCCGGTCGTTCCATAGGCTGGTGGTCTACGCCTTCCTGGTGGGGCCGCTCGAGAAGTGAGTCGAGCCCGGGTCGAAGGCCGAGCCTAGCAGAGCCCACCCTAGTCGCCGAACGCCTTATGGCGCCGGTTGTTCCGTCATTATGAACAGGTTCTGGTGGCCATTTCCCGCTCTGGTGATCGCCTATTGTCGCGGCAGCCTATCTTTCGCCCAATTCGGTCGGGTATCAGGGGGGCATGTTCAGTGGTTCAACTGCCGGGAGCGTTCCCTTGACCCGCCAGATCGATTTCGCCGGCAAGTCCGGCTCGGTTTACCGTTATTCCCCCCTTGAGGAGGAGCGGCACCTGCCACCGGTCGGCGCCAACTATGTGATCGCCCAGGTCACGCCGCAGGGCGTCAGCATTCTCTTCGCCGGTGAGACCGAGTGCCTGTCGGACCGGGTCTGGCAGGCCGCCCTGGCCGAGGCCCATGCCCGCTATGGCGAGACCGCGGTCCTGACTCGGCTGAACGTGCGCGGTGCGGTCCGCAAGGCCGAGCGTGAGGACCTCATCGAGGAACACAGCCCGCCGATGAACGCGGGCTAGCCCCGGACGGCCCGGCCCGCCATCATGGGCCCATGGCCTGGGCGATCGTGATCTTCGGGGCGGCGGTCTGGCCGGATGGCGACCCCAGCCCCACCCTGCGTCGGCGTGTCGCCTATGGCCGCCGGGCGGCGGAGGAGCACCCTGACGCCCTGGTGTTCTGTTCCGGCGGCGTCGGGCGACATGGGCCGTCGGAAGCCTCCCTGATGGCCAGTCTGCTGATCGAGGCGGGTCTGGACCCCGCGCGCATCGCCCTGGACGAACACAGCCGCGACACCATGGAGAACGTCGCCGCCGCCGCGGCCTTCATCCGCGCCGAGGGTCTGGAAGGCGCGGTGGTCTGCACCGACGGCTATCACGCACCCCGCTGCCGAATGTTGTTTCGCGCGCAGGGCTTGTCCAGCCGGCCGGGGCCCATCCATAGGGGGTATGCCGGGGCGCGGTCGCACTGGCTGCGGATGGTGGGGCGAGAAATGCTCGCCTATCCCTACGACCTGGCCCTGGCGCTCGCTGCGCGCCGGCGCTAGCGGGCGATGGTGGAAATGTCCTGCACCCTGGCGAAGGTCAGTTTCGGATTGTGGGCGATCAGGCTCTCGGGGGTGGAATAGCCCCAGGTGACCGCGCCGAAATCGATCCCGGCCTTGTCGGCGGCCCGCGCGTCGCGGTCCTCGTCGCCGATGCAGAGGGTCTGGGCCCTGCTCACGGACAGCTTGCGCAGCACCCGGCGGAACTTCCGCGCCTTCCCGAACAGCGAAGCCCCGCAGTCGAAATGAACAAACAGGCCGGCCAGTTCTGGGCCCAGGCCGATCCGTACGCTGGCCTCGGTGTCGGAACTCACCAGAGCCAGGACGACCCCCCTGGCGTGGAGGTCCCGCAGCATCTCCGGCACGCCGGGGAACAGGGGGATGCCGGACGAGGCGTTCACCTTCATGGCTCGGAAGTCCTTGGCGATCCTGGCCAGCTTCCAGGTGGAGACCCCAAGGCTCTTCATGATCACCCGCGCGCTCGCGCCGCGCAGCGATTCCCGCTCCTCGGCGTCGATGGCGCGGAAGTTATGTCGGGCCGCCATGTGATCGAGGACGCTGGTGAACCACGGATATGAGTCCGCGAGCGTGCCGTCGAAGTCGAAGATTGCGAGTCGATAAGCCACGGAGGTTTCGTAGCCCGTGGCGCGCGGCGCTGAAAGGGTTCTCGCGGGGGAAGCCTTCATCGGGTGCGTCTGCAGAGCGCCGAGGTCCCCACTGTCGCCTGGACGTCGGCTTGCTGTCGGCTGAACGTCGGCTTTCTGTCGCCAGGTTGACGGGTTGCTGACGTGGCGGCGGAATAGCGCGTCGGTCCAGGTTTGGGGCGATCTTGAAGGAGGACGCACATGTTGATCCAGAAACTGCGGCTGCAACGGGGATGGTCCCAGGAACAGCTGGCGGAAGTCTCCGGCCTCAGCGTGCGCACCGTTCAGCGGCTCGAGCGTGGCCAACCCGGCAGCCTTGAGTCGATGAAGGCCCTCGCGGCCGTCTTCGAGATCGACCTTAACCGCCTCAAGGAGCCTGCCATGGACGCCCTGCAGTCCGACATTCGACCCGACGAAGCTCTCGCCCTCGCCCACGTTCGCAAGGTGAAGGACTTCTATATTCACCTGACCCAGTATCTGATCGTGATCCCGATCCTCGCCGGCATCAATCTGGTGGGCTACCCGCAGTACCTATGGTTCGTCTGGCCCGCCCTGGGCTGGGGCCTCGGGGTCCTGGCCCATGGCGCCACGGTGTTCGGTGTGGTCCCGTTCCTCGATGGGGGCTGGGAGCGGCGTCAGGTCGAAAAGCACCTCGGCCGTAAGCTCTGAAGCCAGAGCTGCGCCGGTGGCCAAGCCAAGTGGGAGGCCGGCGGTCGCCGGCCTCCCATAAGGCTTTAGAAGCGATAGGCGGCGGTGACGCGCACGCTGTGGACCTCGAAGTCTTCCTCGCTGCGGCGGAAGTCCGTCCCGTTGGTGTTGGTGATCAGGAACGGGTTGGTGGCCGCGGCCGGTCCGGCGGCGCGGACCACGAAGCCGTCGTCTTCCAGCTGGGTGTAGAGATACTCAAGGCCCAGGGTGACCTCAGGAGTGATCTTGCGCTCGAACCCGCCGCCCCACTGATAGCCGGAGGCCTTGTCGTCGTCGGTCAGGCGGAAGGTGTTGGCTGTGTTGGTGGTGTTGAAGCTGTGCTTCACCTCGCCCTGGGCGACGCCGCCGGTGCCGTAGATCAGGTTGTCACCGAAGGCATAGCCGGCGCGGGCGCGGATGGCGCCCAGGGTCTTTAGCTTGCGGGTGAAGGTGTACTGGGCGGGCGTGGTGGAGAAGGCCGCGACGGAGTCTTCCACATTGGTGCGGCTGCCGTCCACCAGGGCGCCGACCACGAAGGCCCCGAACTGCCAGTCATAGCCGAGCCGTCCGCCGAATTCGAAGCGGTTGTCGTCCTCCGAGCAGCCGCCGGCCGGGGTCGTGGTGGCCGCCGAGCCGCCGCAGAAGCCGGGCGAGAAGGCGTTGGCGCCGGTGGAGGTGTTCACCGTGTTGTTGAAGTTGCCGTCGAGATTGGTGTCGAAGGTGATGGTCTCGTCGTCGTTCTGGGTCTGCCAGGCCGAGCCCGCGTGGGCGCCGACATAGGCGCCGGTCCAGTCGCTGTCCTGCGCGTGGGCGGTGGCGGCGGTGCTCAGGACCGCCA
>NZ_JANPJP010000255.1:0-24207 GCF_031425575.1 Phenylobacterium sp. | reverse complement strand
CTCTTTTTGTTTGCTGAGCTTTGTCAGTTCAAGAGCGCCTGGACTTGAGTGGGGAGAAAACACCTGGGTCCCCGCTCTCGCGGGGATGAGCGGGTGGGGGTTTTCATTCCGCACCGGCCAAACTAAGCATCTCTCGATGAGCCCGATCTCGCACCCCCTCGTATGACGCCCCTGAGCTGATCAGGTGAGACGCCGCGCGCCCGCGCGGTCCTTGGACGCCTTCCCGGCGTCAGCGATACGAACTAGAGACCAAGCTCATGACCACCCCGACCCCCGACTGGGCCGCACGCTTTTCGCAGCGGATGACCCGCGTCCGCGCCAGCGAGATCCGCGAGCTGCTGAAGCTGCTGGATCAGCCCGACATCCTGTCCTTCGCCGGCGGCATCCCCGACCCCGCCCTGTTCCCCGCCGAGCAGATCAAGGCAGCCTATGACGCCATCCTCGCCGACCCCGAACAGTCCCGCGCCGCCCTGCAGTATTCGGTGAGCGAGGGCTACCTGCCCCTGCGCCGCTGGATCGCCGAACGCATGGCCCGGGATGGCGTCGAATGCGACGAGCACAACATCCTCCTCACCGCCGGCTCGCAGCAGGCCCTGGACCTGATCGGCAAGCTGTTCCTGACCCGCGGCGACACGGTGATGGTGGCCAGGCCCACCTATCTCGGCGCGCTGCAGGCCTTCAACGCCTACGAGCCGGCCTATCTCGACCTGCCCGAACGCGCCCTGCGCGACGGCGTGGACGCCGCCGCCCTGATAGCCGGTCGCGAGCCCAATCCGCTCGGTTACTTCGTCCCCGACTTCGCCAACCCAACCGGCGAGAGCCTGACGCTCCCTGAACGCGAGGCCCTGCTGGACCTGGCCACCGAGCTGGACATGACCCTGATCGAGGACGCCGCCTATCGCGAGCTGCGCTTCGACGGCGAGGCTCTGCCCACCCTGCTGGCCCTCGACATCGGCCGCGCCGGATCCATCGAGGCGGCCCGCACCCTCTTCTGCGGCACCTTCTCCAAGACCATCTCGCCGGCCCTGCGCATCGGCTGGGTCTGCGGTCCCAAGGCGGTGATCGAGAAGCTGGTGCTGCTCAAGCAGGGCTGCGACCTGCACGTCTCCACGATCAACCAGATGGCCATCCACGCCACGGTGTCGGAGGGCTACGAGCAGCACCTGGGCGCCCTGCGCACCGCCTATGGCGCCAAGGCCGCCGCGACACTCGCCGCCCTGGAGCGCCACATGCCGGCCGGGGTCACCTGGTCGAGGCCGGAGGGCGGCATGTTCGTCTGGCTGTGGCTGCCCGATGGCATGGACGGCAAGGTCCTGCTGGAGCGGTCCCTGGCCGAGGAGCGCGTCGCCTTCGTGCCGGGCGAGCCCTTCTTCGCCGAAGTCCCCACCGCCAACGCTATCCGCCTCAGCTATTCCCTGCCGACGGATGCGGAGATCGAGGACGGGGTGAAGCGGTTGGCGGCGCTGATCGCGCGGACGGCGGACTGACGGCTTTCAGGCGGAGGTGGGGTCCTGTGATCAGGCTCTCAGGGCCCGCAGCCAAAGGGCCAGCAGCGGCATGCCAATCAATTCAGCCGCCACCGATCCCAGCAGCTGCGGTCCGAACATCACCTCGGGCTGCAAGGCGCTGAAGCGCGCCAATCCGCCCACGAAGATCAGACCGCAGCAGAACATCAGCGTCGCGCGCAAGGCGTGCGGCCGCGCCGCGCCGGCGGCGAACACCAGCCCTACCGCCAGCCATAGGCCGCCGAAGAACCGGATGTGGCTGTCCTGGGCGCGAAACGCCCCGACATCGGTGACCGTGAAGAAATCCCGCGAACCCTGAAGCCCCAGGGTGGCCATCCCCCCCAGGGCCACATTGACCCCGGTATACAGAATGAAGGCGCCGACGAGGGCCAGGACGGCCCGCAACAGGAGGGCGCGATCCGGGCCGGAGGAGGTCAAGGGCGGGACGTGAGCCATCGGTCACCTATTTCATTAGAACGCGTTCTACTTAAATGCCTTGCCTCGCCCGCGCAAGACCCCTTAGATTTTCCGGGTGAGCAAAACCCCCACTAGCCCCCGCCGTGGACGTCCGGGCCTGAGCCCCGCCGACCTCTCCGCTGGCCGCCTGCGGATCGCGGGGGTGGCCGAGCGGTTGTTCCAGACGGAGGGTTTCGCCGCGGTCTCGATGCGGCGCCTGGCTCAGGAGGTCGGCTGCGCGCCCATGACCCTCTACGCCTATTTCGAAAGCAAGGCCGACATCCTGGGGCTGATCTGGGCGCGTTTCCTGACCGGCCTGTTCGATGATCTCGACCGTCTCGCGCGGGAAGTATCCGACCCCCGCGCACGCGTTGCGGCCATCTCCCGCGCCTATGTCGGCTACTGGCTGGCCCACCCCGACCGCTACCGCATGGTCTTCATGACCGAGGGGGTGACCCAGGCCCAGGTGGGCGTCTTCGTGGGCGGCGGCGACATCCTGGACCGCTATCAGCTGTTCGCTGACAGCCTGGCGGCGGCCGGTGTCGCCCCCTCCGGGCTGAAGCTCGCCAACGATGCCCTGCTGTCGGCATTGATCGGCGTGGCCCACAACCAGATCACCGTCTCGGCCTATGCCTGGGCGCCGGGAGAGGAATTGGCCGAGATGCTGGCGGCCGCGATACTGGCAGAGGCCCGAGGTCGTCCTGGAGCCCTTTCCCCATAGACGGAATCGTCCAAAGGGAAAAAACGGCTCTAATTCGAAAAGTTAGCGCATGTTTCGATCTGATATCCGGTTCCCACTTATCGGAACAGGCTCTAGCCGACCCCGTAGGCCCCACGCTCCAGCGCCCGCAACAGCGTCAGCACCTCGGGATCGGCAAACGGCAGCAGCTGTGTCATCAGCACCCCGCCCTGCCCGGCCTGCGGGTCGGCCCAGTAGTAGGTGTTGGCCAGGCCCGCCCAGGCCAGGCTGCCCGCGCCGCGTCCGTCGCCGGTGGGCTCGGGCGTGATCATGGTGGCCAGGCCGTGGCCGGTGGCCATGTGCGGATAGAGGTCGAAGTCGTTGGACATGGTCGCCATGGCCGACTTGATGTAGCCGGCCTTGTGGGGCCCACTGTGGCTCTCCGATAGACTGCGCAGCGTCCTGGCCGACAGCACCGGGCCGCCGTCCCCCAGCAGCATGCGCAGGAACTTGCCGTAGTCGGCCGCCGTCGAATAGAGCCCGCCGCCGCCTGACAGCACCTCGGGGTTGGCCGGCAGGCCGAAGGGTATGGCGATCAGGGACCCGTCGGGGCCCCGCACATGGACGCTGGCCTTGCGCGGCGCCTGGCCCTCGGACAGGGCGAAGCCGGTGTCGAACATCGCCAGGGGCGCAAAGATGTTCTCCGCCAGATAGGCGTCGAGGCGCTGTCCGCTGGCCGCCTCGATGACGATGCCGGCCCAGTCGATGCCGATGCCGTAGATCCAGCCCTGGCCGGGGTCGAACATCAGCGGCTGGCGGTGGGCGGCGCGGCTGCCGGAGTTGGGATCCAGCGCGCCCTCGGTCTGGGCGAAGGCCAGGAACTCCGGGTGGGTGAAGGTGTAGGCGAAGCCCGAGGTATGGCTCAACAGCTGGCGCAGGGTTACGAAGCCCTTGGCGGGACGCAGCCTGGGCTTGCCCTCGGCCACCCCCTCCAGGACTTGCAGGTCCTTGAGGTCCGGGCACAGCTCGCTCAGGTCGCCGTCCAGGGTCAGCTTGCCCCGTTCCACCAGCTGCAGCGCGGCCACCGACACCACCGCCTTGGTCATCGAGGCGATCCAGAACACGGTGTCGCCGTCCATCGCCGCCGGTTGCCCGACCGCCCGGAGCCCCGCCGCGTGCTCGTAGGTCACCCCGTCCCGGTCGGTGACCAGGGCCACGGCCCCGGCGATCTTGCCCTCATCGACGGCCCTGGCGAGCGCCGCCTCGAAGGCTCCGAAGCTCACAGCCCCAGCACCATCTTGGCGATGATGTTGTGCTGGATCTCGTTGGACCCGGCATAGATCGAGGTCTTGCGGTAGTTGAAGTACATCGGCGCCACGGTCGCCGCATAGTCGGGCCCGGCGCGGGGTTCGTTCCGCTCGCCGCGGATCTCGGCGAAGGTGTCCTGGACGAAGGGCTGGGCGTAGACGCCCGCCGCCTCCAGGGCCAGTTCGGTGATCGCCTGCTGGGCCTGGCTGCCCTCCAGCTTGAACATCGACGACGCCGCCCCCATCGCCTCGCCGGCCGTACGCGCGGCGAACATCCGCAGCTCGGTGGCGTTGAGCGCGTCGACCTTGATCTGGGTCTCGGTCAGCTTGCGGCGGAAATCGGTGTCATCGAGCATCCGCCGGCCGCCGTCGGACCGTTCGGCCCCGGCGATCATCTTCACCTTGGCCAGCATGTTGGTCAGGCCCGGCGCATAGGCGTTGCCGCGCTCGAACTGCAGTAGGTACTTGGCGTAGGTCCAGCCCTGGTTCTCCTCGCCGATCCGGTTGGCCACCGGGACCCGGACGTTCTCGAAGAAGACCTGGTTGATCTCCTGCTCCCCGTCCGGCGGCCCGTCCAGGGTCGGCAGGGGCACGATGGTGATCCCCGGCGTCGTCATGTCCAGCAGCAGGAAACTGATCCCCATCTGCTTGATGGGCTCAACGGAGGTCCGCACCAGGCAGAACATCCAGTCGGCGTGCTGGGCGTAGGTCGTCCAGATTTTTGAGCCGTTCAGTACATAATGATCGCCGTCGCGCTCGGCCTTCATGGAGAGCGAGGCGAGGTCCGATCCTGAGCCCGGTTCCGAATAGCCCTGGCACCACCAGACCTCGCTGGAGAGGATCTTGGGCAGGTGCTGTTTCTTCTGCTCGTCGGTTCCGAAGGCCATCACGACGGGTGCGCACATCCGCACCCCCATGTTGGAGGTGTCGGGCGCGCCGGCGAGCGCCATCTCCATGTCGAAGATGTACTTCTGGGCGTGGGTCCAACCGGTCCCGCCGTATTCGACGGGCCAGTCGGGGGCCATCCAGCCCTTCTCGTTCAGCCGCTTCCACCAGCGGACCTGGCCGGGCGTGTCGATATGGGCGTTCTTGGCCTGGGCCATGTGGGCCCGCATGTCATCGTCGAAGGCCTGGGCGATGAAGGCGCGCACCTCGTCGCGGAAGGCGAGGTCACCTTGCGAGAAGTCGAGGTCCATGCCGGTTTCCCCTAGACGCCGTCGAGGTATTCGATCTCGGGACGGCCGCCCATGCACGGGCCCATCTTGGCGCCGGCGGCCTTGAAGTAGTCGGTGCCGCCGTGGGCGGTCAGGGACTCCTGGTCCTTGTAGAGCTCGAGGACCTTGTAGATCTGCGGATCGGTACGGCTCTTGGTCAGTTGGTAGGCGATGTTGCCGGGCTCATTGGCCCGCACCTGCTGGGCGAGGTCGGTGAAGATCGCCTCGAATTCCGCGTTCTTGCCTTCAGCGACCTTCAGGACCGCGATCACACCAATCATGCCGTTCTCTCCCAACGCTTGTTTGAGGCGACGGTAGAGGCGGTGATTGAGAGCCGCAAGCCCTACGCGGCGTCAGCTTGGGTTGGCGGCCACTCCCCTCCCCGCTCGTCCCGGCGAAGGCCGGGATCCAGGTCGTAGGGCGCTGCTTGGGTCAGGAATCCGGAATGCTGTGGATGTATCTGGGTCCCGGCCTCCGCCGGGATGAGCGGATCCAGTTACCGCCGCTCGTTCCAGCCGTAGGCGACCCAGTGGTGGCCGCCAAGGTTGCGGGCCTCGATGATCCCGTCGTCGCGCTGCGCATGGGCCGTGCGCTTGGCGCGCAGGGCCAGGCCGGCCAGGGCCAGCAGGGCCGAGGACATCACCGCGATCACCACCACCGTGGCGGCGGCGAACAGGGCCAGGACCGCGGCGATCACGACGGCCGCCGTGGTGGCGAGAGCGCCGCCCAGCAGTGCGAAGCTGCGGAGCGCCGAACCGTGCTTGCGGGCGAATTCCCTGACCATGACTTCCTCTGGCGCCACCTCTTCCGGTGGCTGCAACGATTATGTTGTTCGGGCGACGCCCGTCGTCAACGCTTCACAACTCAAAAACCAACGAAATCTGACCTATGCCGCCCCTTCGAGCGCCAATTCCCGGCGCTCGCGCATGATGGTGTCGAAGGCGGCGTTGATGGAGGCGGCCTTGGCCTCCGCCACCTCGATGAATTCGGAAGGCAGGCCGCGCGCCCGGGCGCGGTCGGGGTGAGACACCACCAGGGCGCCCTTCCAGGCGCTGCGGACCGCATCGTCTGGCGCGTCGTGGGGCACGCCCAGCACGCCATAGGGATCGTCGGCGCCCAGGCCCAGATGGGTCGCCCTCAACCGGCGGAACACCAGGGGCGAAAAGCCGAACAGGCCCGAGACGCTCTCCAGATAGCTGAGCTCGTCATGGGTCACCGCGCCATCCGAACCGGCGATGTGGAACAGGCCGTCCAGCACATCTTCCAGCAGGGTCGGGCAGTTGCGATAGCGCTTGGCCAGGCGGGTCGCATAGCTCTCGTAGCCCCGGGTCGTCTGGCGGGCGAGATCGTACAGGCGGTGGATGTTGCGCTCGGACGCCGCGTCGGTCTGGAACACCTCGGCGAAGGCGTCGAACTCGCCGACGCTGGCGCGGCCGTCGACCTTGGCGAGCTTGGCGCCCAGGGCCGTGACAGCAGTCGTGAAGGTGGGATCCTCGCCGGGCAGGCCCGGAGGACACTCATCGCAGTCTTCGCAACCATCTGGGCGGCGGACGGCGAGCCCAGCAATGTTGCGCCAGAAACTCATGGGAGTATCGACAAGCCTAGTTCCGCACTGCGGCGAACACAACGCGCATCGCACCCGAGGCAGGTTAAGTTTTGGACAGACTCTGGAATTTCTGGATCGACCGCGGCGGCACCTTCACCGATGTGATCGGCAAGGCCGATGACGGCGAAGAGGTCTCGCTGAAGCTGCTGTCCAGCTCGCCCGCCTATGAGGACGCCGCCGTGGAGGCCATGCGCCGGGTGCTGGGGGCGGACCCAGGCGCCCCCTTCCCGGCCCACCGGGTCGAGGCCATCAAGATGGGCACCACCGTGGCCACCAACGCCCTGCTGGAGCGGAGCGGCGCCAGGACCCTGTTCGTGACCACCCAGGGCTTCGCCGACGCCCTGGTGATCGGCGACCAGTCGCGGCCCGATCTGTTCGCCCTCAACATCGTGCGCCCCGAGCCGCTCTATTCGGGTGTCGTGGAGGCCCACGAACGGCTTGCCGCCGACGGCGCCGTGGTCGAAGCGCTCGACCGCGACGACCTAGCCGCCAGGCTCAGGGCCGCGGTCGCGGAGGGCTACACCACCGCCGCCATAGCCTTCCTGCACGCCGACCTCAATCCGGAGCACGAGATCGCGGCCGGAGACCTCGCCCGCGCCGCCGGTTTCGAATTCGTGGCCCTGAGCCACGAGGTCTCGCCCCTGCCCCGCTACATCCCCCGCGCCGAGACCACCGTCGCCGACGCCTATCTGACCCCGATCCTGCGCGCCTATGTGGAGAAGGTGGCCGACGCTGTGGCGGGCGCGCCGCTCTACTTCATGACCTCGGCGGGCGGGCTGGTGCGGGCCGCGGCGTTCCGGGGCCGCGACGCGGTGGTCTCCGGCCCGGCCGGCGGCGTGGTGGGGGTGGCGCAGACCGCCCAGGCCGCCCACGCCGAGCAGGCGCTGGGCTTCGACATGGGCGGCACCTCCACCGATGTCTGCCGCTATGCCGGGCGACTGGAGCGCCGCGACACCGCGCGCATCGCCGGGGTGAAGCTGCGCAGCCCCATGCTGGACGTGGAGACCGTGGCGGCCGGCGGCGGCTCCATCCTGTTCTTCGACGGCCTGCGCGCGCGGGTCGGCCCCCACAGCGCCGGCGCGGATCCCGGTCCCGCCGCCTATGGCCGCGGCGGCCCCGCCACCGTCACCGACGCCAACCTGGTGCTGGGCCGCCTCGATCCGCGTTTCTTCCCGGCGATCTTCGGCCCCGCCGCCGACGCGCCCCTGGACGTCGAGGCCGCCCGCGCCCGGCTGACGGACCTCGCCCAGGCCATGAACGCCGACAGCGTGGAAGCCGCCGCCGAGGGCTTCGTGGCCATCGCCGTGGAACAGACCGCCCAGGCCGTGCGCCGCATCTCCACCGAGCGTGGCTTCGACCCACGCGGCCACGCCCTGTTGGCCTTCGGCGGCGCGGCGGGCCAGGTCGGTTGCCAGGTGGCGCAGGCGCTTGGCGTGGACGAAGTCCTGTGCCCACGCCACGGCAGCGTGCTCTCGGCCTGGGGCATCGGCCAGGCGCGGGTCACGGCGCTCAAGCAGGCCGGTCTGGACGCCGCGCTGGACGACACCGGCCTCTCCCGCGCCGCCGCCCTGCTGGAGGGCGTGGAGGCCGAGGCCCGCCAGGCCCTGGCCGACCAGGGCGCGCAGGACGGCGCGCTCACCCGCACCCTGCGCCTGCGCTATGACGGCGCCGACGCCGAACTGCCCACCGCCCTTGGCCCCCTGGCCGAGGTGAAGGCCGCCTTCGAAACCGCCCACCGCCGCCTGTTCGGCTTTGTGGAGCCGGACCGGACCATCGTGATTGCGAGCGTCGAGGCCGAGGTCAGTCAAAACACCGCTCATCCGCGCGAGAGCGACGCGGCGGCGCGAAGCCAAGAAGGCGGCGGCCCATCTCTGGTCACCGGGGATGAGCGGATTGACGCCTTCGCCCACGGCCAATCCTCCCCCGCCCGCATCGTCGCCGCCGAGACCCTGACCACGCTGGACGGCCCGGCGCTCATTGTCCGCCCCGACACCCAGATCGCCCTGCCCGTGGGCTGGCGCGCTGTCGCCGAGGCCGACGGCCTGATCCGCCTGACCCGCGCCGGCGGCGTCCAGACCCGCGCCATCGCCCTGGACCGCCCCGACCCCATCACGCTCGAGCTGTTCAACCGCCGCTTCATGGGGGTCGCCGAGGCCATGGGCGCGGCCCTGGAACGCACCGCCCACTCAGTGAACATCAAGGAGCGGCTGGACTTCTCCTGCGCTCTCTTCGACGAGGATGGCGGCCTGGTGGCCAACGCCCCGCACATGCCGGTCCACCTGGGCTCCATGGGCGCCAGCGTCCGCGCTGTCCGCGACCGCCATCCCTCGCTCAAGCCCGGCGACGCCTTCGCCCTGAACAATCCCTATGCCGGCGGCACCCACCTGCCCGACATCACCGTGGTCATGCCGGTCTTCATGCCCGGCGCGGCGACCGCGGCCTTCTATGTCGCCGCCCGCGGCCACCATGCCGATGTCGGTGGCGTGCAGCCGGGCTCCATGCCGCCGTTCTCGAGGACCATCGATGAGGAGGGCGTGATGCTGGACGCCCTCCCGATCATGCGCGGCGGGGGCTTTCTTGAAGCCGATGCGCGGATAGCCCTGAGGGCTGGACGCTGGCCCTCCCGCGCGCCGGACCGCAACATCGCCGACCTCAAGGCCCAGATCGCCGCCTGCCAGGCCGGCGCGGCGGCCGTCGCCGGGATGATCGAGGGCTTCGGCGGCGACGTGGTGGCCGCCTACATGACCTTCGTGCAGCAGAACGCCACGGCCAGCGTCCGCCGCGCCATCGGCAAGCTGTCGAACGGCAAGGCCCGGGTTCCCATGGACGGCGGCGGCCAGATCGTCGTGGTCACCACGGTGGACGCCGACGCCGGCGAGGCGACGCTAGATTTCCGCCAGTCCGCCGACCAGTTGCCGTCCAACTTCAACGCCCCCTCGGCGATCGTCGACGCCGCGGCCCTCTATGTCTTCCGCACCCTGGTGGACGACGACATCCCCCTGAACTCCGGCTGCCTGGCGCCGCTGAACATCCTCACCCGGCCCGGCTCCATGCTGGCGCCCGCGCCGCCCGCCGCCGTGGTGGCCGGCAATGTCGAGACCAGCCAGCACGTGGTCGACGCCCTTTATGCGGCCCTGGGCGTCTTGGCCAACGCCCAGGGGTCGATGAACAACTTCACCTTCGGCGACGAGACCCGGCAGTACTACGAGACCCTCTGCGGGGGCGCCGGCGCCACGGCCGACGCCGATGGGGCCAGCGCCGTCCACACCCACATGACCAATTCCCGCCTCACCGACCCGGAGATCCTGGAGCGCCGCTTCCCGGTGCGGGTCGAGACCTACGCCATCCGCCGGGGCTCCGGCGGCGACGGCCGGCGCAAGGGTGGCGACGGCGCGGTGCGACGCATCCGGTTCCTGGCCCCCATGGAGGCCGCCCTGCTCTCCACCCGCCGCGACCACGCCCCCCAGGGGATCGAAGGCGGCGGCCCTGCCCTGGCGGGCGAGCAGCGTTTGATCGGGGCCGATGGCGCGGTAAAGGAACTTCCCGGCTGTTTCTCGGTTACAGTCCAGCTTGGCGACGTGATCGAGATCAAAACCCCCGGGGGCGGAGGCTTCGGATCACGCCCCGCCACCTGATCGACACAGTTTCAAGGTTCCAAGGCCTCATGTCCGCACTCATCGCCGCCCTCGCCCTGTTCACCGCCGCCGAGCCCGCCGCCGCCGGCGGCGCGTCCGCCGAACTCACCCTCACCGAGGACATGCCCTATCCGGCCGGCGCGCCCCGCGACGACTATGGCCTGGTGGGCTGGTGCTACGGCGCCCTGCGCGGCTACGTCGACCTGCACGATCAGATGATGCCGGACGTCACCGAGATCGAAAAGTCGCCGCCCTTCAATCCCGACACGACTCTGGCCCAGAAGCTGGCGGCCTATGAAACCATCCAGGTCCGCGCCAAGCAGGACATGAAGCTGTTCGCCCGCGCCATGGAGGCCGCCGAGCGCGCCAGCCTCAAGCCCATCAACATCCTCGGCTCGGCCGCGGTGAAAAAGGGCCGCAACGCCTGGGCCGCCGCCGCCAACATGCCCAAGCGTCAGGTCGCCCAGAACTGGATGGGCTGGACCCTGCCGGTCCGCTGCACCCCCACGGCCCATGCCCTGGAACAGCGCGCCAAGCTGATGGGCAAGACCTTCCAGGTGAACACCGACCCGGCCGAACTTGAACCCGCGCCCGAAAGCGCGCCCGTCGAAGCGACCCCCGACACCGCGGGCGCCGTCGCCCCGACCCGGTAAACGAAGGCGTCTAGAGCCCCCCCGAGAACTTGTCTTAGGGGCGGCGTCCGAGGAGGCCGCCCCGTTCTACGCGCGATTACAGGTCCTTACGCATGAACCAGCGTGGGAACATCGGCGCAGGCCCGTCGATCTGGCCGAACACCGTAAACCCCAGCCGCTCATAGAAGGCCCGCGCCTGGAAGGCGTAGGTATCGAGCCACATATTGTGGCAATTCCGGGCGACCGCCTCGGCCTCCGCCTGGACCATAAGCTCGGTTCCCAGCCCCTCGCCGCGCGCGCCTTCAGGGCTCACCACCAGGCCGATATAGAACGATCCCCAGAGCGAGAGAGCCCACAGCCCGCCCCGCAACTCCTCGCTGTCCGGTTCGGTGATGGTCAGGGCGAAGGGCACGCCTTGCGCGCCTCCCACCGTCTTCTCGTTGAAGGCCAGCAAGGGCGCCCAAATGGGCATGTAGGCGTCGTCGGGGCGCGCGGCCCCGCGAATGATCAGATCCATGTCTTGTCTTTCAGATGATGCGCGCGCGCAGGCGCTCAGGCGCGGCCCTCGCGGACCACGCGGTCAGGTCGAACGGGCTGGAGGCGCGGTCAGACCGCGACGAAACCGATCATCATGACGTCAGACTAGCGGGGCCACGCCATGGTGGAAAGCGCCCTACTTCTTCGGCGGGTTGGCGCTCAGGTCCATGATCAGCTTGGTCAGCAGGTAGAGCCGCGGCGTCACCGACCTCAGGTCCATGAACTCCTTCTCGGAGTGGAAGCCGCCGCCCACCGGACCCAGCCCGTCCAGGGCCGGCGTACCCGCCTCATAGGCCAGCGCCGATTGCGAGGCGCCGCCGTTGCCGCCCGTGGCGAGCTTCAGGCCCAGGCCCGCATAGATCGCCTGGGCGCGCACGGCCAGGGCGTCGGTCGCCGGGTTGTTGGCCAACGGCGGGAAGGCGTTCTCACGGCTGACGGTCACCGTGGTGTCGGGCACGATCGTGGACTTGGCGCTCTCCTTGATCGCGGCCTCGACCCTGTCGAGATCGGCCTTCTGGCGGGCCCGGATATTGACCTGCCCCCGCGCGGCCTCGGGGATGATGTTGTGGCGCGTGCCCGCCTGGATCGTGGTCAGGTTGACGGTCAGCCCGTCGCCGGAGCGCGGGAAGCTCTCCACCGCGGCGAGCTGATGGATCAGTTCGACGGCGGCGTTGCGGCCGTCCTGGGGCGCGACGCCCGCATGGGCGGCGCGGCCCTTCACGTCGATGTTCAGGGTCATCGAGCCCTTTCGCCAGACCGTGATCACGTCCGGCGCGTCGCCGGGCTCCAGGTTCAGCTCCACGTCGTGGGCGCGCACCAGCCTGTCGATCAGGGCGCGGGTCCCGGGCGAGCCCCGCTCCTCGCTCGTGTCGAGCAGGAAGGTGATCCGCTCGAAGTTCGTGAAGCGCAGGTCGCGCAGGATCTGCAGCGCGTACAGCCCCTCGATCACCCCGCCCTTCTCGTCGGCCACGCCGGGGCCGCGGGCATGGTCGCCCTCGACGGAATAGGGCCACTTGGCCACCGTGCCCGGTCCGAACACCGTGTCGATGTGGCCGATCATCAGGATCCTGGCCTTGCCGGTTCCGGTCAGGGTCGCCACCGTGTTCTCGGGCAGGCCAGGGATCTCGGCCGGCACGGTCTCGATGGTCATGCCCAGCGCCTTGAGCCGGGGGACCAGCAGGGCCGTGACCTTGCGCCCACCCTCGATGTCACCCGTGCCGCTATCGATGTTCACCACCTGCTTCAGCAGCTCGAGCTGGGCCTCGCGGGCCTTCTCGGCGGCGGCCCACACCTTGGTGTCCTTGCCCGCGGCCAGGGCCGGCCCCGTGCTCACCAGCAGGGCGGCCACCGCCGCCATCGCAAACCGACTCGTACGCATAACGTCACTCCCGATCCCAGGGCGCGGAGTGTGGCGGTCGGGCGCCCGCAATCAAGCTGAAACGAAGGTGCGGCCAAGCTTACCGGAGCTTAATTTGCCCTCCTCCGGCGTCTTGCCTATCAGCGGCGCAGTCAGGGAGAACCTCATGCGTCGTCATCTGCTGGCCGCCGGCGCGGCCCTCATCCTCGCCACGGGCCTCTGCGCCGCCGCCCAGGCCCAGCCCGCCCCCGCGCCCGCTCCGGCCGTCACCGCCACCGTCAAACCGCTCGACGCCAAGGAGCGCCGCGACGTCGTCGAGAAGCTGGCCAAGACCCTGGACGCCAACTTCGTCTTCCCGGAAACCGCCGCGAAATACGCCGCCATGCTGCGCGCCAACCTGGCCGGCGGCGCCTATGACGGCCTGACCGATCCCGACGCCTTCAGCGCCAAGGTCACCGCCGACTTGCAGGCCGTGGCCCCGGACGGCCACCTGCGCCTGGCGACCCGGACCGCCTTCCAGGCGCGCCGCCCGCCGCCCGCCGATGTGCCGGCCAGCGCCCGGCCCGTGGGCGCGCCTGGCCTGGAGGAGACCGCGATGATCGGCGATGTCGCCTATCTGCGCTTCAACCAGTTCACCGGCGATCCGGAGACGGTTCGCAAGGCCCGCGCCTTCCTGCTGGCCCACGCCGACGCCAAGGCGGTGATCATCGACGCGCGTCCGCACCGGGGCGGCGGCCTCGCCGAGATGGACGCCATCCTGCCGCTGTTCTACGCCAGGGCCACACATCTGGTCCGAATGGACACCCGGGCCGGCATCGAAGACGAGGGTCCCTTTGCAGATGGCCCCACCCTGGTGCGCCAGACCTCGGCGCCGACCCTGGTCAGCCACGACCATGTCGTGATCCCCGACACCACCGAGACGCGCCTGCAGACCGCGCCCGTCTACTACCTGACCTCCCGGCGAAGCGCCTCGGCCGCCGAGCACCTGGCCCTGGCCTTCAAGCGCACCCATCGCGCCACCCTGGTGGGGGAGACCACCCGCGGCGCCGGCCACTATGGCGGCCTGCTGGACGTCGGCGACCGATTCGCCGCCTTCGTCCCCGTCGGCCGCTCCTACGACCCCGACACCAACTGGGGCTGGGAAGGCCAGGGTGTCGCCCCCGACGTCGCCGTCCACACCGACCAGGCTCTCGACGAAGCTCTCAAGCTCGCCAAGGCCAAGGGCGCGCGGCCGGGCTAGCCATCCACTCCGCTCATCCCGGCGAAGGCCGGGACCCAGATTCACCTTGAGCAGCCGGAATTGGCCCTCGGTCGAGCCGGGGGGCCTCATGAGACCGTAGTGGGCTTCACCTGGGTCCCGGCCTTCGCTGGGATGAGCGGTTTTGAGGTTGGCACAAACCCCAAGCGGCCACTCCGCCTCTGGGTTAGAATGCCCCACCATGCAGACCCCGCACCTGATCTACTTCGCCGACGCCATGTGCTCGTGGTGCTACGGCTTCTCGCCGGTGATCGCCGACATCCGCAAGACCTTCGGCCGCACCCTGCCGATCCAGTTGATCATGGGGGGCCTGCGTCCGGGGACCGACACCCCCATGACCGACGAGGCCAAGGCCAGCCTGGCCGGTCACTGGACCCACGTCACCGAGGCCTCGGGCCTGCCCTTCGATCCCGCCGTGCTGGACACCCCGGGCTTCCTCTACGACACCGACCCGGCGGCCCGCGCCGTGGTCTTCGTGCGCCGCCACGACACCGAGCTGGCCCTCACCTTCCTCGCCGACCTGCAGGCGGCCTTTTACGCCGAGAACCGTAACATCGCCGATCCCGAGGTCCTGGCGGCCCTGATCACCGAGCGCGAGATGGACGGCCAGCGCTTCCTCGATATCTTCGACACTGATGACCTCAAGCACGAGACCTGGCGCGACTACGGCACCTCCCAGCAGGCCGGCGTCACCGGCTTCCCGACCCTGATCGCCGGCCCCATGGAGACCGGCGCCTACGCCGTGGTCACCCGCGGCTTCCAGTCAGGCGAGACCGTCATCCCGACCCTGGAAGCCTGGCTCTCCGGCCCGCTCAACTAACCATGCAGAACTTCGACGTCGTGGTGGTGGGCGCCGGCGCTGCCGGGATGATGTGCGCCATCGAGGCGGGCAAGCGCGGCCGCTCGGTCCTGGTGATCGATCACGCCAAGGCGGCCGGCGAGAAGATCCGCATCTCCGGCGGCGGCCGCTGCAACTTCACCAATATCAACACCGCCCCGCCCAACTTCATCTCGGCCAACCCGCGCTTCGCCAGGGGGCCGCTGCGCCGCTACCGGCCCCGCGACTTCATCGACCTGGTGGAGCGCCACGGGATCGCCTGGCACGAGAAGACCCTGGGCCAGCTGTTCTGCGACGACAGCGCCAAGGACATCATCACGATGCTGCTGGCGGAGATGAAGGCCGCCCACGTCCAGCTCCGGCTCGCCACCGCCGTCGCCAAGGTGACCAAGACCGCCACCGGCTTCGAGCTCGCCCTGCCCGGCGGGACAGTGGCCTGCTCGTCCCTGGTGGTGGCCACGGGCGGCAAGTCGATCCCCAAGATGGGCGCCACCGGCTGGGGCTACGAGATCGCCGCCCAGTTCGGCCTGCCCGTGGTCGAGACCCGGCCCGCCCTCGTCCCGCTGACCTTCGAGGTCGGCGCCCTGGAAAAGCTGAAGCCCCTGGCGGGCGTGGCCGTCGATGCGGTCGTCGGCTGCGGCAAGACCAAGTTTACTGAGGCCATGCTCTTCACCCATCGCGGCCTGTCGGGCCCCGCCATCCTGCAGATCTCCTCCTACTGGCGCGAGGGCCAGGAGATCACGGTCAGTATGGCGCCCGGCGTCGACCTGATGGCGGCGATGAAGCTCGCCAAGACCACCCGCGGCCGTCAGGCCACGGCCACCGTGCTCGCCGACCACCTCCCCAAGCGCCTGGCCCAGATGATCGCCGAGGACGAGGGCGCGCTCGGCAACATCGCCGACCTGCCCGACAAGGTGCTGACCCGCGTCGACGCCGCGGTGAACCGCTGGACCGTCAAGCCGGTGGGCTCGGAAGGCTATCGCACCGCCGAGGTCACCCTGGGCGGCGTCGACACCCAGGCGCTGGACCCCGGCACCCTGCAGGCCCAGGCCGTCCCCGGCCTCTATTTCATCGGCGAGGTGGTGGACGTCACCGGCTGGTTGGGCGGGTACAACTTCCAATGGGCCTGGTCCTCCGGCTGGTGCGCCGGCCAGGCGGTCTAGCCACCCAAGCTTGACCATACTGCGTCAATCCGCCCCAGGGTCTTCACCAAGTCCCGTTCAGTTTTTTTCATCTTCTGCGCGCAACGTGCGGTTTCATCACGAACGGCCACGGGCCGAGCGCGCGTGGGGTCTTGGTGAAAAAAGCCGTCGAACGATTCACCCAGGCCGAGCTGGTGGGCCACGTCCTCGGCCATGAGAAGTTCCTGGCCGGCAGTCCCGGCGGGCGCCGTATGATCCTGCCCATGGTCGATCTGACCGGACTGGCCATGCCCCGCCGCAACCTGGCCGACGCCGATCTCAGCGGCGCCAGCATGCGCGGCTGCGACCTCTCCGGGACCATCCTCGACCGCGCCATGCTGTTTGGCAGCGACCTGCGCGGGTCCAACCTGGCCGGCGCCAGCCTCTGCCGCGCCGACCTGCGCGGGGCCGTGCTCTGCGGCGCCGACCTCTCCGACGCCGACCTGACCGACGCCGACTTCCGCCCCGGCCAGATCGCCGCCCACTCGGCCCTCGGCTTCGTCTCGGTCTCCCAGCGCCAGCGCGCCGGCCTGCCCGACGGCATCTCCAGCCGCATCCGCGCCGACGTGAACACCGCCTTCGCCACCGACTTCTCCGACGCCACCCTGCGCGGCGCCAGGATGAACGGCGCCAAGATGAAGTCCGCCAATTTCACCAGCGCCCTGCTGGAGGAGGCCGACTTCACCAGCGCCAACCTGGAGAACGCCGACTTCACCAACGCTGTGCTGTCGGGCGCCCAGCTCATGGGCTCCACCACCCATGACGCCATCATGGACCGCGTGGTTCACGCCCCCTCCCCCGACGCGCTGGCCAGGCGCCCGGCCCTGCTGGAGGCCCTGGCCGGCCACCAGGTCTGGTGCCTCACCCATGGCAAACAGGGCTCAGCCGCCAAGGTTGAGGGCGCCGACCTGCGGGTCGTCGGCGACGCCCTCGCCGCGGGCCAACTCACAGGCCTGCAGGCCGCCGGAGCCTGTTTCGTCCGACTGAACCTGGAAGGCGCCTTCCTGCAGGCGGCCAATCTGGAGGGCGCCGACCTGCGCGGCGCCAACCTGCGGGGCGCGGACCTGCGCGGCGCCCGCCTGACCGGCGCCAACCTCGCCCGCGCCGACCTGCGGGGCGCGATCCTGACCCACATGGAGATCGGCGGCCGCACCACCCCCACTGACCTCACCGGCGCCCGCTTCAGCTACGCCGACTGCCGCGGCGCCCAGCTCTCGCCAGGCCAGCTCGACCTGGCAGACGCCGCCGAGGCGCGGTTCGATAGAGCCGCCTAGGGACTCAGCCTTCAGCGACAGGCGCTGGTCCAAACGGCCTGAGCCTGGCCGGAACTCCTCCTCTCCCACTTGTGGGAGAGGGTAGGTGAGGGCTCCTTCTGAAGTTCCGTTGTTGCTGACAGGCCGAGACGCGCAGCCCTGCTGCGCGCCCCCTCACCCTACCCTCTCCCCCTGAACGGGGAGAGGAGGTGCAGCTTTGCCTCCTCCCCCTCGGGGGAGCGCGACTATAGCGCCCGCAGGATCCCCATCGTCACCAGGGCCGCATTGTCGGAGGCCAGCTGGTTGAAGGCCGTATAGAGCTTGTCCCCGTCCCCGGCGCCGGCCAGGCTCGACAGCCCGCGGACGGCCACGAACGGCTTGGCATTGCACCACGCCACATGGGCCACCGCCGCGCTCTCACAGTCCAGCACGCCAGCCTCGAAGGTCGCGAAGACGTAGTCACGAAGCTCGGTGTTGTTGACGAAGGCCGCGCCCGACACGCCATTGCCGCCCACCACCACCTTGGGCGCCTTGTCCAACTGCGCCGCGCCGGCGCCCTTCGACAGCACCACCGCCGCCGAAAGCTTGCGCGCCGCCGCCAGCATGGCGGGCGCCGCCGGGAACCAGAACCGCCGCTCGGTCTCCCCATCGGGGCCGGTCACCGTCACCGGCTTGGGGAACATCATCCCGAAATTGCCGTAGCCGCTGGGGATGCCCGAGGCCGGCTCGAAGCCCGAGGGGCCTTCGCGGCCCATCACCACCTCCAGGTACTGTCCCCACTGGCTGGCCACGAAGACGTCGCCCACCTTCAGCTCCGGATCGACCCCGCCCGCGCAGCCGCTCACCACCACATGGGTCACGTTGAACAGGTCCAGGGTGCGCTGGGACGTCATGGCCGCATTGACCATCGACACCCCACAGCCGACCAGCACCACCGCCTTGCCCGCCAGCGTGCCGGTGGTGAAGGCCGCGCCGGCCACCCCATGCTCAGTGGTGTCGGTGAGCCCCTTGCGCAAAGCCGCAAGCTCGCTCGCCATGGCGCCCAGCACCGCGATCCGGGGGGTGTCGTCCAGCATGCCTACTCCCGAGGGTCCTGCACGCAGAAGGCCGCGCCCTCCGGATCGAGCATCACCGTGTGAGTGTCATGGGTATCACGCACCGTCCCCCCCAGGGCGACAATCCGCGCCACCTCCTCGCGCCGAGGTCCGCCGACGATGTCCAGGTGCATCCTGCGCCCGGGCGCCAGCGCCGCCACCTGCTGGAAACAGAGCACCGGCCCGGGCCCGTCCACCATCACTGAGGGATCGGTCTCCGGCGTCAGGCCCAGCTCCGCCAGCCGCGCGATCTCGGCGGAGTCATACGCCCGCACCTCATACCCTTCCAGCACGCCCGCCCAGAACCGGGCCAGGGACGCCGGATGCAGGGCGTCGACAACGATCTCGCGGATCCGGGCCATCTTTGCGTCTCCTCAGGCGCCATCCTAGCCTGTCGGATCGCGCCGCCCAGCTTCACGCCAGACCCGGCTGGGCTTATCCACAGGCCTGGCACGAATTTGTGATGGAACCGGGAACGAGGTTGTGATCGCAGCGTTATGGTGAGGCTCCGGCCCTGGCGGGAGCACTTAGCGCCACGCGGGGGTGGCGTTCAGCTCAAGCCAAATCCCCCCAAAATTCGGAGACCACCATGCGTTTTGCCACCCTGATGACTGTTGCCGCCCTCGGCCTCGCCGCCGCCGCTTGCACCAAGAAGGAAGAAGCCCCGGCCCCGGTCGCCGCTGACGCCACCGCCGATCAGGCCGCCGCCGCCGCCGACACCGCCGCCGACGTTGCGGTGGACGCCGCCGACACCGCCACCGACGCCGCCGAAAAGGCCGGCGATAAGGCCGAAGACGCCATGAAGGCCGCCGGTGAAGCCACCGACGACAAGGTCGAAGCGGCCGCCGAAGCCAAGAAGTAAGAACTCGACCGGGGCGCCGTTCGGCGTCCCACCGGGTTGACCTAGATCAGGGCTCTGATCGCCTCTCCAGGCGGTCGGAGCTCTTTTTCTATGGGGCCAGGCGCGCGAGCCACGGGTGGCCGGGATAGAGGCGCGAGATCAGCGTTCGCAGCCACACCGTCGCGGCCTCATCCAACAACGGCGCGAACAGCGTGAAGTCCGCCTCGTCCTTGGGCCGAAGCTTGGCGGCCTTGTACAGCAGCGCGCCCTGCGGCTTCAGATAGGGCACGCCAGTCGGCGACAGCCCCATCATCTGCGCCCTTGGAGCTGTCACGCTTTCGTCGCGCCGGAACACCCAGGTCGCAGCGTCGCCGGGCTCGGCCATGACATCCAGCCGCCAGGTCTCACCCTCCGCCACCCAGATCTGGTACTTGTCCTCCGGCGGCTCGGCGCCCGGCGCCAGGGAGAGAACCTCGCCGTCCCCAATCGAATAGAGATCAAGTCCCGCCAGCTGCGCCCGCATCTGTGGGAGAAACGGCTTGGGGACAGCGACTTCCAGGTCTTCATGGACCCGGCTCTCGCGACCCAGCCAGACGTCCAGGGCCCAGCCGCCCACCACGCACCAGGGCGCGGCGAGGCCGGCCAAACGGGCGGCTGTCTGCTCCGGCGTCCAGGCCTGCCAGGCTTCCAGCGGCGGGCCGTCCCAGCGCGGCGTCATGGTATCCTCACCCATTGCGAACTTCAGTGTGGCGTCAAATCAACGGCGCTCCAAAAGTCGGATAGGTGACACATCTGGCCGCAACCATCGGGCGGCCGCCGCATTCTGATGTCACGGCCAGGCGCCGGGTACGGAGCAGATAGTGCGGATTCTAATCGTCGAAGACGAGATTCTGGTCGCCCTGGAACTTGAGGAAACCCTCCACGAGCTGGGCCACACGGTCGTGGGCATCGCCCCGGACCGCCGCACCTTCGAGGCTTTCGCCTCCGAGGAGATCGACCTCGCCCTGGTGGACCTGAACCTGCGCGACGGCGAGACCGGGGTGGACATCGGGCGCGCCCTGGCCGACCGCCGCGCCGCGGTGGTCTTCGTCACCGCCAACCCCGACCTGCTGCGCGAAGGCGTCGCCGGCACGATCGGCGTCCTGCCCAAGCCCGCCACCCGCAAGGCCCTCGCCGATGTGGTCGAATACGCCGGCCGCCGCAGCCTCATGCTCTCCCCCCCGGGCGAGCTGCTGCTGTTTGCGTAGAGAGCGCTAGTTCACCCGGCTCGGCCGCGTGAACGACCTCGCCGGCGCGGTCATGGTGACCACCAGACCTCCGTTCAGCCACTCCCGGGTCAGGCTCCCGCCCAGCTGGCCCTCCACCGACACCTTCGAGAGCGTCGAGCCAAAGCCATCAGAGGCGGGCGGTCCCGCCACGACCGGACCGCCGCTCTCACGCCAGATCAGGCGATAATCATCCCCGACCCGCTCGGCGGTGATGGCCACCCGTCCCTCTGGCGCCGACAGCGCCCCGTACTTGGCCGCATTGGTCGCCAGTTCGTGGAAGATCAGCGCCAGCGGGGTGGCCGCGCGGTCATCGATGGGGATGTCGTCTCCGGCCACGCTGATCCGCAGGCCGCCGGCGCCGTCATAGGGCGCGAACAACTCGGTCAGCAGGGCGAAGGCGGTCGCGGCCCGGGCGTTGGGTTGCGACACCTTGCTGTGGGGCCGCACGAAATCATGGGCCCGGCCGAGCGCCATCACCCGGTCGCGCAGCGCCATGGCATAGGCCTTGGACTCCGGATGGGTCCGCGCCGAGAGCGAGATCAAGCCCGAGATCACCGCGAAGATGTTCTTGATCCGGTGGCTCAGCTCCTGGCTGACCAGCTCCCGCTCCTCGGCCAGTCGCTTGGCGTCGTCGATGTCCGTGCAGGTGCCGAACCAGCGGGTGATCTGGCCCGCCTCGTCGCGGATCGGCAGGGCGCGCCCCAAGGTCCATCGATAGGCGCCGGAGTGGTGGCGCAACCGGTACTCGATCTCGTAAGGCTCGCCGGTTTCCAGGCTGTGGTTCCACAGCACCCGGGCCCGCTCCTGATCGTCCGGGTGGAACATGTCGTTCCAGCCCTCGCCATCCGTGGAGCCGGCGGGCGTGCCGGTGAACTCGTACCAACGGGCGTTGTAGTAGTCGTGATATCCGTTCGGCAGGGTCGACCAGACCATCTGCGGCATGGAGTCGGCGATGGCCCGGAAGCGGTCCTCCCCGTCCTTCAAGCGGGCGGTCTGGGCGCGCATGGCCAGCTGCGCCATCACCTGGCGCGCCAGGGCCAGCAGGGTCTCGGTCTCGTCGGCGCTCAGGCCCTGCGGGCGGGGCACGGTGTCGATGACCGCCACCGAGCCGATGGGCACCCCATCGGGGCTGTCGACCCGCGCGCCGGCGTAGAACCGCAGGAACGGCGCCCCGGTCACCAGGGGATTGTCGGCGGTCCGCACGTCCGCCGTCAGGTCTGGAAACACCTCGAGGTCATCACAGCTCAGGACGTGACGGCAGATCGCCATCTGCACCGGGGTCTCGCGGACTTCCAGCCCGATCCGAGCTTTGAACCACTGTCGATCGGCGTCGACGAAGCTCACCACCGCGATCGGCGCCTTGCAGACCAGGGCGGCCAGGCGCACCACGTCGTCGAAGGCGATCTCCGCCTCGGTGTCCAGGATTCCCGTCGCCATGAGCGATCGGACCCGGGCCTCACTGCTATGCGCCTCGTTCACCGGCTCAGCTTCTCTTGCAACGCCGTATCCCGGCGAAAATGTCTGATACCAAACATGGCCGGAGTACGCTTGGCCTCCGGTCGGGTTCCGGAACGCGGCGCGCCTATCCACTCACGCAACTGCTCATATTGACCGGGGCCGTCGCCGCCCGTAGCCAGCCGCCCTCAACCTTGGTGAACTCCGAGAACCCCGACTGCGACCGATACTCGCTGCGCACGGGGTCCCAGCCTTGCCAGTTCATGGCCACCACCAGCTTGGCGGTGACGCCCTTGGCCTGGTCGGTGGCGGTGATCTCCCGCTCGCCCTTGCAGCGCACCTCGAAGCCCTGGCAGCCCTCGGCCTTGGCCAGGCAGGCGGCGTCGGTCTTCACGATCTGCTGGCGCCAGGCCAGGATCGCCGCGTCCAGCCCGCCATACTTCGCCTCCGCGCCGGTCTGCGCCTTGGGACTGCAGCTCGCCAGCACCGCCGCGGCGGCCAGGATCCAGACTCTACGCACTCGGTCTCTCCGCTTGGATTGGCGGTGGTTCTGGGGGGCGATCAAGGCTTGAGCATGGCGGGCGCATCCATCCTCCCCGCGGCGCGTTGTGTCGGCTTAGGGACTTAGGAGGCTTGGCTATGAGACATCTGCTTTTGATTACGGGACTGGTGGTGGCCGCTGCGGCCGCGCCCTCCCTGGCCAGCGCGCGCAGCGCCTGCGACCAGCGCGCCCATGACCGCAAGGTGACCGGCACCGTGCTCGGCGCGGTCGGCGGCGCCCTCATCGGCAACGCCGTGGCGGACGGCAAGGGCGCCATCATCGGCGGGGTCGGCGGCGCTGTGGTGGGCAACCAGCTCGCCCGCGTCAAGTGTGACACCGGCCGCACCTACAGCCGGGCCAGCAACCGCGCCACCGCGCGCAACAGCAACTACCGCCAGGCGTCGGCCGAGTGCCGGATGGAGAGCCGGCCCTATTACGACGACCGTGGCCGGGTCAGCTATCATCAGACCCGCGTGTGCGGCCAATGAGGGCCGCGGGCCTGGCCCTGATGGCCGCCCTGTCGCTCACCGCCTGCAGCGACACAGACGGCGTCAAGGTCGCCAAGGGCATCTGCACCCCCTTCGCCGCCACACCAGCGGCCGCCACCACCACGGCCGGCGTTCCGGCCCTGGCGCCCGCCGCCGTCGCGGATGGCGCGGGTCCGGTGGAGGACTGCCTGCATCGCTGGGCCTACAGCCTGGCCGGGGCCAAGGACTCCGCCGATGTGGTGGCCGAGGCCACGATCGCGGCCTGCAGCTCGGCGCTGTCCACCTGGAACCAGGCGTCGCTGTCGGGCCCGGCCGGCCCCTCCGACGCCATCAGCCTGGTGACCGGCGAACCCACCAGCGCCATCGCCGAACACCGCAACTTCGCGGCCAACCGCGCCCTGTTCTTCGTCGTCCAGGCCCGCGCCGGCCGCTGCGACCCGCCGCCCCCCGTCAAGGGCTAGGCCTAGGCGCCCTTCCCCTGCGATGGGGAAGGGCTACCCCTTCCGCATGCCGCGCCACAGGGACTCGTTTGACGAGGCTCAGGCTTCGTCACGCGCGGGGTCAGGAAAAGTGCGCAGCGGTTTTCCGCCCGCATCCCGCGCCACAAGGATGCGTTTGACGAGGCTCAGGCTTCGTCACGCGCGGGGTGAGGAAAAGTGCGCAGCGGTTTTCCGCCCGCGTCCCGCGCCACAGGGACGCGTTTGACGAGGCTCAGGCCTCGTCACGCGCGGGGTGAGGAAAAGTGCGCAGCGGTTTTCCGCCCGCATCCCGCGCCACAAGGACGCGTTTGACGAGGCTCAGGCCTCGTCAAACGGCGGCGGCAACTGCCCCGCCTTGAACAGGATCACCGGGTTCTCGTCATAGTCACCCAGCTCGGCGTCGGCCGAGGCGGAGAAGGCCACCACCCCCAGCCGGGTGTCGGACAGCCGGTCGGCCTTGCGCCGCGCCTCTTCCGCCGACTTGCAGATCACGACGGGCTCGGCCTTCAGCGCCTTGCCCTTGCCGGCGATGTAGGACTGGACCAGGTGGACGGTCTCGATCGCCACGCGCCGCCTACTTCTT
>NZ_JANPJP010000254.1:0-1514 GCF_031425575.1 Phenylobacterium sp. | reverse complement strand
CGAGGAGGGCAGCCACATGGGCCATGCCGATTTCCGGGTCGGTGGAAAGATCTTCGCTACGCTCGGCTCACCGGACGAGGCCTGGGGGATGGCGTCGCTGATGCCGGAGCAGCAGGAGGATTTCATGACCCTGGCGCCCGGCACGTTCAAGCCGGCGGCGGGGGCCTGGGGGCGCGGCGGGAGCACTTTGGTGCGGCTGGAGGCGGTGACGGAGGACTTGCTCAAGGCGGCGCTCGCCGCGGCTTGGCGCAAGCGGGCGCCAAAGCTCCCCTCCCTGTAAGGGATCGTTGCATAATTCTTCGGAGACTGATTCACTGAGTCATCGAAGGAGGCGGTGATGGCGGGCCAGCGGGGATTTGCGGATCAGTGGGTGTCACCGAAGCTTGGTCGGAACGCGAGCCTTGAACGGCTGTCGTGTGAGGTGAAGTGGTATCGTTTCGAGAAGCTTTTGAAGTCGTTGCGGCACGATGGGCCGGGCCGGCCCCCATTCGAGCCGCTGCTGATGCTGAAGGCGCTGCTTTTGCAGCAGGTCTATGCGCTGTCCGATGCCGATCTGGAGGAGGCGATCAACGACCGCGTCTCGTTCCGCAAGTTCCTGGGGCTTTCGCTTGAGGCGCCGTCCCCCGATCATACGACCCTGTGCCGCTTTCGGAACCGCCTGAGCGACCATGGTCTGAGCGAGAAGCTGTTCGGCGAGTTCGAGCTCCAGCTGGAGAAGCGCGGCCTGATCCTGAAGCGCGGAACCATGATCGATGCTTCGTTGGTGGACAGCCCCTATCGTCCGGGCTCTCCCGGCGGCGAGCGGGCGCCATTTGACGAGGACGCCAGGCCCGTCGCACGCCAGGGCAAGCCGGGCGGCCGCTATGGCTACAAGGTCCACATCGGCGTCGATCATGGCAGCCGGCTGATCCGCCGGCTGGAGCTTACCGGTGCAAACACCAACGATACGGTGCCGGCCGACGAGCTCGTCTGCGGCGACGAGCAAGCCGTCTATGCCGACAAGGCCTATGCCAAGCGCGAGCGTAGCCGCTCGCTTCGCAGCCGAGGCATCAAGCCGAGAATCATGCACAAGACCTGGGGCGGAGGCCCGCCTCTCACCCGATGGCAGCAGCGGCACAACAAGCTCATCGCCCCCCTGCGCTCCCCGGTCGAAGGCGTCTTCGCGACCGTCAAACGATGGATGGGCATGGCCAAGGTCCGATACCGAGGCCTGACGAAGAACAAGAGCCATTGGTATCTGGTCGCGCTCGCCTACAACATGAAACGAGCGCTCAAGCTCGCCTGATCGCCACCCAGCGCCCAACCACAAAGCCAAACCGGCCACCCAAAGACGGCCACCGCCATCACTATCAAACGCGTCGCAGCCTCCCAGCTACCCATGACGCCATTTCGCAACGATCCCTGAAAGGGAGGGGAAGTCAGAGCAAACGCTCCAGGATCGGGATCAGAGGCTCGTCGGCGGGCGGCATCGGCAACGCGGCCATCTCGTCCGGCCGCAGCCATTTCAGGGCTTC
>NZ_JANPJP010000253.1:0-1544 GCF_031425575.1 Phenylobacterium sp. | reverse complement strand
TTGATGTCCGGCAGCTTCTCCACCAGCCGGATCATGTCGTAGCCGATGGCCCCGAACACCCCGGCCGACATCGGCGGCAGGCCGGCCGGCAGGTCCAGCCGCGAGGCCGCCACCAGGTCGCGCAGCGAATCCAGGGCGCCGCCCGACTGGGTCACGAACTGGCCGGCCTCGATGCCCGAGCCTTGCGCGATCTCGGCCACGTCGCCGCGGCACTTCCAGACCAGGTCCGGCTTCATGGCGATGACCGAATAGCGCCCTCTCCAGGCCCCGCCCTCCACGCTCTCGAACAGGACGGCGTAGGGCCGGCCGTGGGCGATCTTCAGATAGGCCGAGACCGGGGTCTCGAGGTCGTCGATGAGACGGGTCCAGACGACCTGCGGCGCGCCTTGGGCATATTTCTGCTCAAAGTCCGCAAACGCAGGCTCGATCATCACTTGGCCTTTTCCGTCTTGGACGCCGGGGCGTCCTTCTTGGGTTCGATGGGTTCCAGGCCGATCGCGACCCGGGCGTTGTTGGGATAGGTCTTCACCTTCACCAGGGTCCCGGCGGCCTTCTGGGCGTCGGCCTGGATCTCGCGGAAGGTCGCCTCGGTCATCTGCGGGCGGCTCTCCTCGGTCATGCGGGCCAGGGTCGGGCCGGTGGGCGCGCGAACCGCCTCCAGCTTGGCGACCACCAGGCCGAAGGTCGGCGCCTCGGCGGTGTAGACCTCGCCGGTCTTGGCGCCGAAGGTCTTGATCAGGGCGTCCTGGGACAGGGCCTGGTTCTGGCCGGCGTTGCGGCGGTCGAGGCCGGTGGCGCGGCCCACGCGGGCGCCGATGCTGGAGGCGACGGCTTCCAGGGTCTCGCCCTTGCGCACTCGGGCGGCTAGCTCATCGGCCTTGGCCTGCAGGCGCTTGACCATCTCGCGCATCATCCAGACGCGGACCAGCTGCGGCTTCACCTCGGCCAGGGGCGGCATGGACTTGGGCGTGATCTTCTCGACACGGATGGCGTAGTACTCGCCGTTTCCAGTCTCCTCGACCCCGCTCTCGCCGCCCTGCGGCAGGCTGAAGGCGGTCGCCAGCAGCTTGGGATTGACCCCTGACACCGGTTGCCCTTGAGGTCCCGCGCCCTGGGCCGAGACGGGGCCGATGGTGAAGGTGGGCACGTTGGCCTTCTTGGCGGACTCGGCCAGGTTGGCGCCGCCGCCGTGGGCGTCGTCATAGGCCTGGGTCATCTCATAGACCTTCTCGGCGGCGGCGTCCTTGCGCAGCTCGGCCTCAAGCTGGGGCCGGATCTGCTCCAGGGTTACGGCTTGGCCCGGGGTGACCTTGCTGACCCGGATGACCGCGAAGCCGAGGTCACCCTTAACCGGCGCGATCTGGCCGACCGGCAGGGTGAAGGCGGCTTGCCCCACCTTGGGGTCGGCGATGGCGGTGCGCGGCTTGTCGGCATAGGTGATGGCCTCGCCGCCCAGGGACTTGGCGATGGCGCCCGGATCCTCGCCCTTGGCCAGCCGTGCGGCCACGGCCTGGGCCGCGGCGGCGTCCTTGGCCGGAATCTGT
>NZ_JANPJP010000252.1:0-11556 GCF_031425575.1 Phenylobacterium sp. | reverse complement strand
TTGGTTTCCAGTCCGGCGGCGAGGTCCGTGCCGGGCGGCAGCAGGCGGCCGAGGCTGCCCGACAGGCCAAACAGCGACGGCGCGGCGGCCTCCATGCCGGAGGCGCGCCGGCTGTTCGAGGCGTTCGAGGTCTGGGCGCTGTCATTGATGTCGATCTGGACGGTGAGGATGTCACCGGTCCGGGCGGCGCGTTGATCGATGAAGAAGGCGCGTGCGCCAGAGCGCCACAGGGAATTGGCCGAGGCCGGTTGGCCCTGGCTGCTGGCCATATAGACCTGTTCCTGCGCCACCAGGGCGGCGGGGTAGCCGACGGGGGCAAGGGTGGGGCCAACTACGGCCTCCTTCACGGTCGAGCAGGCGGCCAGCGGGAGGAGGGCGGCAAGAGCGAGAACAGACAGACGCATGGGACGGGTGCTTTCTAACGCTGGGCGTACTGGCCGCGGCCCAGTGACCTGAGTTGGTCGGCGGCTGGGCCGACCACGGCCTGGCCGGGTCCGCTGGCGGTGGCCTGGATGATCTTCTTCGAGGCGGTGTTCTGGATCGAGACGGTGTCGCCGATCCCGGCCGCGCCCATGGCCTTGCCCTCGAGGGACAGGCTGATTCCGCCCGCCTCATAGAGCACGGAGACGGCGTCTCCGGCCTTGATCACCTGCGGCGCGGAGACGTCGCGGAGTGAGACGGCGGCTCCGGCGCGGAGTGGGCGCTTGGCGGCCATGCCGATCACGGCGTCGGCGTCGCGGGGGGCGTCGGCGGGGGCGCCGGCCGCCTTGGCCCAGACCACGTCTTGCGGGTGGACCATCTCGCCGGCCGATAGGCTGCGGGCATAGGTGAGGACTTCGACATTGCCCCGGGCGGGCGGCGTGCTGAAGCCTCCGTCGGCTCCGGCGCGGACGACGATGCGGCGGATGCCCTCGGCGTTGGCCCAGTCGAGGCCTGCGCGGCGGGCGGCGAGCTGCACGGCCCCTGCGTCCAGGACCGCGGAGGTTCCGGGCCGGGTCGCTACGGCGACCTTGCCGGCTGAGCCCGCGCCGTCGAACAGGTCCGACAGGGTGATGAGGCCGTCGGCGTCGAGGGTTTCGGACTTCAGGGTCACGGCCTGACCGGCCAGGGCCGGGGCCGCGGCGAGGGACAGGACGGCGGCGAGGATCAGGGTGCGCATCCGCCTAGCCCTTCAACTGGTTGGCGGCCTGCAGCATCTGGTCGGCGGAGGTGATGACCTTGGAGTTCATCTCGTAGGCGCGTTGGGCCACGATCAGGGTGGTGATCTCGGTGACGGCGTCGACGTTGGAGGCCTCGGTATAGCCTTGAAGCAGGCCGCCGAACCCGGTGGAGCCAGGGGCCCCGGTGGTGGCCGCGCCCGAGGCGCCGCTCTCCATGAAGAGGTTGTCGCCGATGGCTTCCAGCCCGCCTTCGTTGACGAAGGTGGCCAGTTCCAGGTTGCCGACTGTCTCCGGCGTGGTGGCCCCGGCCTTGGTGACCTGGACCTGTCCGGACTTGGAGATGATCACGTCGGTGGCGTCGCCCGGGATCGTGATGGCCGGCTGCAGCTGGTAGCCGTCCTCGGTGACGAGCTGGCCCTGATCATTGACCGAGAGATTGCCGGCGCGGGTGTAGGCGGTCTCGCCAGAGGGCTTGAGCACCTGCAGGTAGCCGCGGCCCTCGATGGCCACGTCGTAGCGGTTACCGGTGGCGGTCAAGGCGCCCTGCTCGGTGATGCGGTAGACCGAACCGGTCTTCACGCCGCCACCCACCTGGACGCCGGTGGGCACGATGGTCCCCTGGTCCGACGACTGCGCCCCAGCCCGTTCCAGGGTGTTGTAGAGCAGATCCTGGAACTCGGCCCGTTGGCGCTTGAAGCCAATGGTGTTCATGTTGGCGATGTTGTTGGAGATGACCTCGACGTTGAGCTGCTGGGCAGCCATGCCGGTCGCGGCGGTGCGAAGTGCTTGCATGTCTTAAACTTTCCTTACTGCGACTTGCCCATCCGCTCGATCGAGCGGCGGGACAGGTCGGCGTTGGAATCCATCATCTTGGCCATCGACTCGTAGGCCCGCGTCACGTCCATCATCCGGGTGATCTCAAGGACGGTCTTGACGTTAGAGCTCTCCAGCATCCCCTGGTGGACACGGGCGTCCGGGGCCGCCTGAGGCTGGGCGTTCGAGGTGTTGCGGTAGAGGTTGTCTCCAACCTTTTCGAGGATCGAGAGGGTGTCGAAGCGGACGACGGCGACCTTGCCGATCCGCTCGGCGCCCTGGCTGATCGTGCCGTCCGTGGCGATGGTGACTGGCCCCTTCTGGGGATCGACGGTGACCTCGCCGCCGCCCTCATCCAGCACGGCCTGGCCGCCCTGGGTGGTGATCCGGCCGATGTCGTCCATCCGGAAGTGCCCGTCGCGAGTGTAGCGCTCGCCGTCCGCGGTGGTGACCTTGAAGAAGCCCATGCCCTCGATGCCGAGGTCGAAGGGGGCGTCGGTCTTGTGCAGAGAGCCGGGGGTGAAGTCGCGGGCGACACCGGAGTCCAGCACGAACTTGATCGGCTGGGGGCCGCCGAAGGTCCTGGCCGGAGCTCGCGGCGCGGCCTCCAGCATCAGGCTCTCGGCCTTGAAACCGGTGGTGTCGGCATTGGCGATGTTGTTGGCCACGATGTCGAGCTCGCGGCGCAGCGTCATCTGCCTCGACAGTCCGACATAGAGAGCGTTGTCCATCGCCGTGCTCGAACCTTAAACCTGCGACACTTTCGTCGGAGGGAAGACTGCAAGCTTCGGGCCAGTCTGAAAGTTGAATAAAATCAACAAACAAGAAGGTTAATGGAGTGTTTTCGGCCGAATTTGCCGGGCAGGCTTGGACCGTCCCCGACACCCCCAAAAAAACCAGTCCTTAACCATGTCGGCCCCACACAGAGAGGATAGAATCTAAGGAGCCGCGTGCGTGGCCAAGGACAAGGTCAAGGAAGCCCCGGCCGGCGAAGCCGTCGAGGGTGAGGAAGGCGAGGCCGCTTCTGGCAAGAAGAAGCTGCCGATGAAGATGATCATCATCGGCGCCGCGGCCGCGGTGCTGGTGCTAGGCGGCGGCGGGACCGCGGCGATGATCTTCCTGAAGCCCAAGCCCGATGAGGCCCACGGCAAGGCCGACGACCACGGCAAGGACAAGAAGAAGGAAAAGAAGGGCGAGAAGGGCAAGGAAGAAAAGACCATCGGCACGATCGCCGAAGGCCCGGACGGCGTCCTGTTCTACACCATGCCCAATGTCGTGGTGAACATGCAGACGGCCGACGGCCGCGCCACTTTCCTGAAGCTGAAGCTCACCCTCGAGGTTCCTGACCAGGACACGGTCGACCTGCTGGAACCCAACATGCCCAGGCTGCAGGACATGTTCCAGACCTTCCTGCGCGAACTGCGCCCGGAGGACCTGCAGGGCAGCCAGGGGTCCTACCAGCTGCGGATGGAGATCCTGCGGCGGGTGAACCTCGTGATCGCCCCTTCAAAAGTAAATGCCGTCCTCATTGAGGAGATGTTGATCAACTAGGGCCTATCCCTGGTCGGCGTATCCCCATGGACGAAGAACTCGAAAACCAGAACGCCGCCGAGGGCGAGGATTGGGCTGACGCGGAACAATCCGCCGACAGCATGATCGGCTCTGAGCGCATCCTCAATCAGGATGAGATCGACAGCCTGCTGGGCTTTGATCTCTCCGACGAGGAGGCGGCCGAGCGCTCGGGCATTCGCGCCATCATCAACTCCGCGCTCGTTTCGTACGAACGCCTGCCGATGCTGGAAATCGTCTTCGACCGCCTGGTGCGGTACATGACGACGAGCCTGCGCAATTTCACCTCTGACAACGTCGAGGTCAGCCTCGACAACATCTCCTCGATCCGGTTCGGCGACTATCTGAACTCGATCCCCCTGCCGGCCATCCTGTCGGTGTTCAAGGCCGAGGAGTTGGAGAACTACGGTCTGCTGACCGTCGACTCCAACCTGATCTATTCCATTGTCGACGTGCTGCTGGGCGGACGTCGCGGCACCGCGGCCATGCGCATCGAGGGCCGCCCCTACACCACCATCGAACGCGTGCTGGTGCAGCGGATGGTCGAGGTGGTGCTGGCCGACGCCAAGCTGGCCTTCGAGCCCCTGACCCCGGTGACCTTCACCCTGGACCGCCTGGAGACCAACCCGCGCTTCGCCGCCATCGCTCGGCCTCCGAACGCCGCGATCCTGGTCAAGCTGCGGGTGGACATGGAGGATCGCGGCGGCCGCATCGAGCTGCTGCTACCCTACGCCACCCTCGAACCCATCCGGAAGATGCTCCTGCAGCAGTTCATGGGTGAGAAGTTCGGTCGCGACAACATCTGGGAAGGCCACTTGGCCACCGAACTCTGGACCACCCAGATGGAGGTCCGCGCCGTCCTGGACGAGCAGCAGATCAGCCTGAAGGAGGTTCTCGACCTCCAGGTCGGCCAGACCATCATGCTCAACGCCACCCCCGACAGTCTCATCGAGCTGCGGGCCGGAACCATCCCACTCACCCGGGGCCGAATGGGCCGCCGCAATCATCACATCGCCGTACGTGTGGAGGCGCCGCTTACGCCCCACGCCCGGCGCGCCGTGCAGAGTTTGAAATGAGCCTGATCGCCCTTGGAATGAACCTGATGCTGGCCGGCCTGCTGGCCGCGGCCCTGATGATGGGGTTCCGGCTCAATATCCGGCTGAAGCATCTGCGCGATAGCCATGATGGCTTCGCCCGGGCCGTCGCCGAACTGGATGTCGCCGCCGCCCGCGCCGAGCAGGGTCTGGCCGACCTGCGCGCGGCCACCGACGAAGCCACCGACGCCCTGGCCGACCGGATCGAGAAGGCGCGCGCCCTGACCGCCAAGCTGGACCGCCACCTGCAGGGCGCGCCCGCCGCCGCCGCCCCGGCCCATTCCGATCGCTCCGAGCGCATGGACCGCGCCGAGCGCATGGACCGCGCCGATCGCATGGACCGCGCCGAGCGCATGGCGCGGGCCGACCGCGGTGCGCCGATCCCCTTCCGCCGCGAGGCCGTCGAGGTGAACGAGGAGGACGTCGAGCGCGTCACCCATCGCCTGGGCGCCCTGCTGTCGGCGGCGCGTGAGCCCCGCGCCCGGCCTGAGCCCGAGCGGTTCGTGCGTCCCGATATCTCCCCTACGCGTCAGCGTCCCCGTTTTGAAGACGACCTGTTCGACGGCCCCACCGATCGCGTGGCCGTCGCTGGAGCCCGCCGATGAAAAACATCCCCCGCATTCTGCCCCTGGTGGGCATCGCCGCCGCCGGGGTCCTGGCGGTGAACGCCATGGCCGGCGCCAAGTCGCTGCCCGACATGTTCTCCGGCGCCAAGGCCTTCGCCGAGGAAGCCGCCAAGCCCCTGACCGGCAAGGCCGCCGCTGACGCCGCCAAGGCGGAGGCCGCCACGGTGGGCGCCGAGGGCGCGGCTTTCGGTTCGGCCCTGGATGCGTCTTCCCTGTCGCTGGCCCCCAAGCCGGCTCCGGCCGTCTGCGCCCCCACCGCCGCCGAGCTGGCCAAGGAGGCTGGCCTTTCGCCTGCCGAATTGCAGATCCTGCAGAGCCTGGGTTCGCGCCGGGGCCAACTGGATCAGCGCGAGCAGGACCTGGACGTGCAGCTGGCCCTGCTGGCCGCCGCCGAGGCCAAGCTCGACGCCAAGGTCAAGACCCTCACCGGCCTCAAGGGCGACATGCAGACCCTGCTGAACCAGGCCGACGGCAAGGAGCAGGGCGAGGTGGACCGCCTGGTGAAGGTGTTCGAGGGCATGAAGGCCAAGGACGCCGCGCCGCGCATGGTCATGCTGGACGACTCCGTGCGCCTGCCGATCGCCGGTAAGATGAAGGAGCGCTCGCTCTCGGCCATCATCGCCGCCATGCCGCCGGCCGAGGCCAAGCGCCTGACCGAGAGCCTGTCACGCCGCTTCGCCGACGCCCGCAAGGTCGCGGCCAACGCCGAGAGCGCGGCCTCCAACGCCGCGGCGAACACCGCGGCGCCCAAGCAGGCCTCCATCGATCCCACCGCCGAACCGGCTCCGGCCCCCACGGCGGCGCCCCGCAAGGCCGCCCCGAAAAAGGTCGCCGCCCGCAAACCCGCGCCGAAGGCCGCGCCGGTGCAGCAGGCCGCCGCGACCCCGGCTCCAGCCGCCGCCGCCCCGACCGTCCAACCCGCCACCCCCGCGGCGGCGGCGCCGCCGAAGGCCGGCTAGTCCATTGAGCCTGCGCCGGGCCCTTCACTCCAGCGTCGCGGCGATCTGCATCGCCGGCGTGATCGCGCCCACCGGCGTGGCTGCGCCGGCGCAGGTCGCGGCTCGCGGCCCGCTGGACGTGCACGTGGCCCAGGCCAAGGACTTCTCGCGCATCGAGCTGCACTGGGCGGGCGGCGCGCGCGCGGTCACCAAGCGCGACGGCCAGGTCCTGACCCTGAAGTTCAACCGGGACGCCAATCCCGATATCTCGCGACTGCGGGTCGATCCCCCCAAGTGGCTGAAGACCGCCGAGGCCCGCCATTCCGGCGGCGGGCTGGAACTGGTCCTGACCCTGACCGAGAACGCCGAGGCCAAGGTCGGGAACGCGGACGGCGCCACCTATATCAACCTCTTCGAACGCCCCCCGCCGCCCGAGCCCGAACTGGCGGAGACCTCGGCGCCGATCGTCGCGCCAGAGCCGCCGCGCCCCAATCCGGTGCCGGCCAGCGGCGTGGTGGCGATGGACGCCAAGCTGGTCAACGGACAGGTCATGCTGACCTTCCCCTGGGCCAATCCGAACGGGGCGGCGGTGTTCCGGCGGGGTGACGCCATATGGGTGGTGTTCGACGCGCCCGCCGATCTCGACGTCTCCAGGGCCCCTCGGGGCCTTCGCCAGTTTTCCAAGGTGCAGAGCTTCAAGGGCTCTGACTATTCCGCCGTCCGCATCGCCGCGCCGAAGGGCACTCCCTTCTTCGCCTCGGCCCAGGGGGCGGTCTGGACCGTGGCCATCGGTCCCGGGGCCCAGAGCCAGAGCAGCCAGGTCCGTATCGTGCGCGACGATGTCGGCGGCCCTGCGGCCCTCAAGGCTGTCGTCTCCGGCACGACCCGCACCCTGAAGGTGGGCGACCCCATCGTTGGTGACACTCTGTCGGTGGTCACCGCGCTTAGCCCCGCCAAGGGCGTGCCCAGCCGCCGTGAATATGTCCAGATGGCCGTCCTGCCCTCGGCCCAAGGCCTGGCGCTGGAGGCCTATGTCGACGATCTGAACCTCAGCCACGAGGGCGATCTGGTGCAGATCGGCCGGCCGGCGGGGTTGACCCTGTCGCCGATCTCGGCGGGGGTCGAACGGGCCGAGGCCGATCTCGGAGCCCCGCAACCGGCCGGGATGCCGGCCCTGATTGACTACGCCAACTGGCCCAAGACCGGCAAGGGCGGCTTCCTGGTCCGGCATAACGCCCTGCTGAACGCCTCCATGGATGAGGCCGGCAAGGGCCGGGATGCGCCCGTGGCCGCGCGCATGGCGTTCGCCCGCTTCCTGGTGGGCTCGGAGCTCTCCTTCGAAGCCATCGGGTTGCTCAACGACACCGCGCGCACGCACCAGGAGTTGCTGGACGACCCGGAGTTCCGCGGCCTGCGCGGCATCGCCCGGGTGATGGCGCGACGCTACAAGGAGGCGGAGGCTGACTTCTCCGCGCCGATCCTGGCCGACGACCCGTCTGCGGCCTTGTGGCGTTCCTACATCGCCTCGCAGCTGGCCCAGTGGCCGGAGGCCCGCAGCCAGTTCGCCGCCGGCGCCGAGGCCTTCGACCAGTTCTCCCCGGCCTGGAAGGCCCGCTTCGCCCGCGGCGACGCCCAGGCCGCCCTGGCGCTTGGGGATATCGACGGCGCCGACGCCCGCATCAAGTTGGCTCTGATGGACAAGACCGAGCCGCTGGAGGAACTGGCCACACGCTTGGTGCAGGCTCGCGTGGTGGAGGCCCAGGGGCACCCCGACCGGGCGCTGCGCATCTATGCCGCCGTGACCAGCGCCCCGGTGGAGTCGCTGTCGGCGCCCGCCCTGCTGCGCGCCACCCAGATTCGCCTGGCGGCGGGGAAGATCACACCGGTCCAGGCCGCCAACGTCTTCGACGGACTGCGGTACCGTTGGCGCGGTGACTCAACCGAGCTGGAGACGATCCGCGCGCTGGGCCAGCTCTATCTGGACCAGGGCCGTTACCGCGAGGCCCTGGAGGCGTTGAGGTCGGCGGGTCAGAGGCTGCCCGACCTTCCAGAAGCCCTGCAGCTGCAGAACGACCTGGCCAGCGCCTTCCGCGCCCTGTTCCTCAGCGGGACCGCCGACGGGCTGGAGCCGATCCAGGCGCTGGCCCTGTTCTACGACTTCAAGGAACTGACCCCCCTGGGCGCCGACGGCGACCAGATGGTGCGCAAGCTGGTCCGCCGGCTGGTGGATGTCGACCTCCTGGACCAGGCCGCCGATCTCCTGAAGTACCAAGCCGACAATCGCCTCGACGGCGTGCCCCGGGCCCAGGTGGCGACGGATCTGGCCCTGATCTACCTCATGGACCGCAAGCCCGAGCAGGCGCTCATGGCCATCAACAGCTCGCGCAACACCATCCTGCCGACCTCACTGAATGTCGAGCGCCGCCTGGTGGAGGCCCGCGCCCTGATGGCGCTTGGTCGCCTTGACGCCGCCCTGGAGGTCATTGAGCGCGACACCTCTCGCGAAGGGGCCGACCTGCGGGCCGAGGTGGTCTGGAAGAAGAAGGACTGGGGCGGCGCTGGCGTCCTGTTCGAAAAGTCGCTGGCCGACCGCTGGAAGTATCCGGGCCCGCTGGCCGCGGAGGAGGAGGGCAAGCTGCTCCGCGCCGGCGTCGCCTACAGCTTGGCCGGGGACGATGGGGCGCTGTCGCGTCTGCGCGAACGCTACCAGGGCTTCACCGACCAGGCCCGCAATCCGGACGCCCTGAGGGTGGCGCTGTCGGGGGTGCAGGACGGCCGGCTCAGCGTCGCCGACTTTGGCCGCATCACCGCTGACAATGAGGCCTTCGCCGGCTGGGTCGCCAAGATGAAGGGCCGCCTGAAGACCAAGCCCGCGCCGATCGGGGTCGCGAAAGCCGCGCCCGCGCCCGCCAAGCAGGCGGCCGCTCCGGCGGCGCCTAACAAGGGCTAGTCGGGGATGGCCTGCGGCCGACTGATCGTCGTCAGCGGTCCAGCCGCGGTTGGAAAATCGACTATAGTCAGAGCGTTGCAGGCTGAGCTCTCACGGCATGGTCAGATGTGGCTCACAATCGAACTCGACACTTTCGCGCGGTCATTGCCGCGTCGCTGGCTCTCTTGGGGCGACCATCACGGCCGCTTCGCTGAGCTAGGCTTCGTCTACGCCAGGACTGGCAACGGCCAAGTCGAGCTGGCGATCGGTCCGGACGGTCGGCGTTTCCTGTCGGCGTTCCACCGGTCGGTCGCGGCCGTCGTCGAGCAGGGGATAAGCGTTGTCTGCGAAGGCATCGTTTATGACGATGAGGATTGGCGCGATTGGACCGCTGCGCTTGCGGACGTCCCCACTTGCTGGGTGAGGCTCACGGCGCCTCTCTCGATCTTGGAGAGCCGCGAACGGGCTGAACGGTCTGAGGCCTCGCAGGGACTCGCCCGCGGAATGACGGCGAGGAGCCTGGCCGGCAAGTACGATCTGGAGATCGACACCGGAGCCGAGGCCATCGCCGCAAGCGTCCAGCGCGTGGCGAACTGGCTCTGGGCTTAGCGCCCTCAGCGTCGCCTACCCCCCGCCAGCCCCGCGCTGGAAGCTCTCCACGAGGGAGCCCGCCACCAGCCGCCAGCCGTCCACCAGGACGAAGAAGATCAGCTTGAAGGGCAGGCTCACGACCACGGGCGGCAGCATCATCATGCCCATGCTCATCAGCACGCTGGCCACGACGAGGTCGATCACCAGGAACGGAACGAACAGCAGGAAGCCGATCTCGAAGGCGCGTTTGAGCTCCGAGATCATGAAGGCCGGCGTCACCACCCGCAGCGGGGTTTCCTGCGCCGTGGCCGGACGGGGGATCTTCGAGAGGCGGATGAAGAGGCCCAGGTCCTCCTCGTCCACCTGGGCGAGCATGAAGGTTTTCACCGGCCCGCCCGCCGCGTCGAACGCCGCCGGCAGCTCCATCTGCTGCTCGAGGAGCGGCTTAATCCCGTCCTGGTAAGACTTCTCGAAGGTGGGCTGCATGATGATGGCGGTCAGGAACAGCGACAGCGAGATCAACACTGCATTGGGGGGGCTCTGCTGGAGGCCCAGCGCGGTGCGCAATAGCGACAGCACCACGATGATCCGCACGAACGAGGTGGTCATGATCACGATCGACGGGGCCAGCGACAGCACCGTCAGCAGGCCCACCAGCTGCACCACCCGCTCGGTCAGGCCCGCGCCTGTTCCGAGGTCGATGTTCAACGCCTGGGCGGCGGCCACGGCGGGGAACACCAGGGCGACCAGGGCGGTCAGCGCCGCGATCCCCGCGGCCCTGCGCCAGTCCTGCGCCGGCAGGGTCCGGATCGCCTTCAGGAGCCCGCTCACCGCTTGGCGTCCTTCTGCGTCACGTCGCCCAGCAAGCGGCCTTCGCCCAGCAGCAGCAACTGTTCGCGCCCATCGCATTCGAAGATCACCAGCCGCCGCGCCGGGTCGATCACCAGGGTTTCCACCAGCCTCAGCCGGCGGTCCTTCTTCTGGGTGGCGTAGCGCGCCAGCGCCTCCGGCCCCCATTTCCGCAGCGCCACGGCAGCCGCGCCGATGAGGCCCAGCGTGATGGCCAGGGCGAAGACGCCTCTCAGAAAGTCGGTAGGTTCCATGGGACGGCGCTTCTGCGGCGGGAGGAGGGTGCGCCCATTCGCATGCGAGTCCCTTAATTGCGGATTAACCCTGTCTCTTCACCATGTTGACCCATGAACCTGGCCGAAATCCCGCTGTTCCAGATGCTGAAAGGCCGCCTCGGCTATCTGGGCGAGCGGCAGAAGGTCATCGCCCAGAACGTCGCCAATACCTCCACCGCCGGCTACGTCGCCCAGGACCTGAAAGCCTTCAGCTTCTCGTCCAAGGTGCAGGCCGGGGGGGGCGCCACGACCATGGCGGCGACCTCGGCCGGGCATCTGCGGCCGCCGAACGAACGGCGCGGGCTGGGCGCGGCCTACAAGCCCGTAAAGACCCCTACCTCCGAGACCACGCTCAACGGCAACACCGTCGTGCTGGAGGAGGAGATGATCAAGATGGGCGACGCGCGCACCAACTACGACGCCGCCATCGGCTTCTACCAGAAGTCCCTGGGCCTCATGCGCATGGCGGCCCGCCGTCCCGGTTCCGGATAAGGAGGGCCTAGGTGCCCGAGATCAAACCCACGGCCGGCGTCGCTCAAGCGATCGCCGCCTCCGCGCTCAGGGCCCAGCAGGGCCGCATGCGGGTCATCGCCGAGAACATCGCCAACGCGAACTCGACCTCGAAGGTCGCAGGTGGCGACCCCTACCGCCGCCAGGCGCCAGTCTTCCAGCCCGCCAAGGTGCCCGGCGGAATGGGGGTGAAGATGGGCCG
>NZ_JANPJP010000251.1:0-4480 GCF_031425575.1 Phenylobacterium sp. | reverse complement strand
AGCTTGCGGTCGATCTGGGCCCGGGGGCCGCGCACGGCGGCGCCCTTGGAGCGGTTCAGCAGCCGAAACTGGATGCCGGCCACGTCGGCCAGGCGGCCCATGACCCCGTCGAGGGCGTCGATCTCGCGCACAAGATGCCCCTTGCCCAGGCCGCCGATGGCCGGGTTGCAGGACATTTCACCGATGGTCTCAAGCTTGTGGGTCAGCAGCAGGGTCCGGGCGCCGAACCGCGCCGAAGCCGCCGCGGCCTCACAGCCCGCATGGCCGCCGCCGATGATGATCACGTCCCAGGAGGTCACGCCAAGCTCCGCATCCGCGCCATATGGGCGGGGGGTTCCTATAGCGGAAGGGGCGGGGGGTTTCACGTGAAAGAGTCTTACCGAGGCGCCGGGTGAGCTCCTCCTCTCCCCGTTCAGGGGGCGAGGGTAGGGTGAGGGCGCGCGCAGCAAGGCTGCGCGTCTCGGCCTCGAAGTTATAACTGAGCTGCAGAAAGCGCCCTCACGCCACCCTCTCCCGCAAGCGGGAGAGGAGGAGCTAGTCGGGCCCTCAGCAGTGTTCCACGTGAAACACCTTATTTTCCAATGCAGAAGGTGGCGAACACCCGGTCCAACACGTCCTCGGGGTCGATCCTACCGGTGATCCGGTCCAGGGCGCGGCCGGCGAGGCGAACGTCCTCCGCGGCCAGTTCGGGAGAGCCCTCAACGGCCAGGGCGTGCTCCAGCCGGGCCAGGGCCTCGGTCAGCAGGTCCTTGTGACGCAGGCGGGTGGCAGTCGGGAGCTCGTCGCCGGAGAGACGCTGGAGCACCTGGTCGGTGAGGGCCGCCAGGATGACGCCGACATGGGTGGTGTCGCGGGCGCTGATCCGGTGCAGTTCAAGCTCCAGGGCGCGGGACTCCACCACCGCCCGACCCGTGTCGTCGCCGGGACCCAAGTCAGACTTGTTGATCACGCAGAGGTCGCCGGCGCTCAGCTCCTCCGGCGGCGGGTCGATGGCCGAGGACGCCCCATCCACCACCCAGATCCGCAGGTCAGCGGCGGCGGCCCAGGCCCGGGCGCGGCGGACGCCTTCGGCCTCGATCTCGTCGTGGGTGTCGCGCAGGCCGGCGGTATCGGCCAGCAGCACCTTGTAGCCGGCCAGCCGCAGCGGAACCTCGATGACGTCGCGGGTGGTGCCAGGAGTCGCCGTGACGATGGCGGCCTCGCGACCGGCGAGGCCATTGAGCAAGGTGGACTTGCCGGCGTTAGGCGCGCCCACCAGGGCAATACGGAAGCCCTCACGGATGGCCTCGCCGCGGTCCACGTCCGCCAGGGCCAGGTGAAGCTCGCCGATCAGGCGCTGCAGGTGGGGCCGGGCGCGGTCGGCCACCTCGACCGGGACCTCCTCGTCGGGAAAGTCCACGGCGGCCTCGAAATTGGCCAGGGCCTCGATCAGATCGCCCCGCCAGCGCTGGTGTGCGCGGCCCAGCGCGCCCTCCACCTGGGCCAGGGCCTGGCGGCGTTGCGCCTCGGTCTCGGCCTCGATGAGATCGGCGACGCCTTCGGCCTGGGCCAGGTCCAGCTTGCCGTTTTCAAAGGCGCGGCGGGTGAACTCGCCGGGCTCGGCCAGACGGTGGCCAAGGCCGCTCAAGGCTTCAAGCAGCGAGGAAACCACGGCCGGACCGCCGTGCACGTGAAACTCGGCGCTATCCTCGCCGGTATAGCTGGCCGGGCCGGGGAACCAGAGCACCAGGGCCTGGTCGATGGGCCCGCTGTCGGAGCTCAGGGTGCGCAGCGCCGCCAAGCGGGGGCGCGGGGCCTTGCCAGCCAGGGCCTTCACGGCCGCCCGCGCCGCAGGGCCAGACACCCGGACGACCGCCACGGCCGCGCGCCCAGCGGCGGTGGCGGCGGCATAGATAGTGTCGGTCATTTCGGGCGGTTGGCGGAGCCCATGCCCATGTCGACCGCGGTGGACATCAGCTTGCGGAACTGCTCCTGGGCCCCGACCCCGAAGGCGGTCCAGTTCTTCATGAGCTCATCGGGGGAGAGCATGTTGATATTGGCCGACATGCGGTTCTGCATCTCCTCCACCAGCTTGTCGTTCAAGGCGGTGACGTCCGGCAGGCCCATGAAGGTGCGGGCTTCGATGGGGGTGCAGTCGATCTCGATGGTCATCTTCATGGCGGGGCCCTTCCTCAAGCATTAGTTATGACCGCGACTGGCGGCCGCGCGCTAGTAGCGAACGCAGAACAAGCCAAACGGAGGCTCCATGCCGAGCGAAACAATCACTCTCAAGACCGAGGAGGGCGACTTCAACGCCTATGTGGCGCGGCCGTCCAACGCCAAGGCCCCCGCCATCGTGGTGATCCAGGAGATCTTCGGGGTCAACGCGGTGATGCGGGAGATCGCCGACGGCCTGGCCGACCAGGGCTATATCGCCATCTGTCCTGACCTGTTCTGGCGCATCGAGCCCGGGATCGACATCACCGACAAGTCGGAAGCCGAGTGGAAAAAGGCCTTCGAACTGTTCAACGCCTTTGACCCCGACCTAGGCGTCAAGGACATCGCCGCGGTGATCGACCATATCCGCGCCGATCCCGGCTGTTCGGGCAAGGTGGGCGCCGTGGGCTACTGCCTGGGCGGCCTGCTGGCCTACCTCACCGCCACCAACACCGACGCCGACGCCAGCGTCGGCTATTATGGGGTCGGCATCGAGAACCGGCTGGAAGGAGCCGAAAAGCTGGAACGGCCCCTGATGCTGCACATCGCCGAGGACGACCAGTTCGTCCCCAAGGAGGCCCAGGCCATCATCCTGCAGGCCCTGAAGAACCACCCGCAGGTTACCGTCCATACCTATCCCGGCTGTGACCACGCCTTCGCCCGCCATGGCGGCGAGCACTATGACGCCGACGCCGCCCGCCATGCCAATGGCCGCAGCCTCGCCTTCTTCCAGCAACACCTTCTCTAGGTCCTGACCATGCGCGCCATTCAGATCGACGCCACCGGCGGTCCCGAAGTCCTCAAGCTGGTGGACATCCCCGCCCCCGAGCCCAAGCCGGGGCAGATCCTGGTGCGCAACCAGGCCATCGGACTGAACTTCATCGACACCTACCACCGCTCGGGCCTCTATCCCCTGAAGCTGCCCTCGGGCCTGGGAATGGAGGGGGCCGGCGTCGTCGAGGTGGTGGGGGAGGGGGTGACCCGCTTCTCGGTCGGCGATCTCGCCGCCTACGCCTCGGGGCCCATCGGCGCCTATGCCGAGCTGCACGCGGTCAACGCCGAGCGGGCGGTCAAGCCGCCGGCGGGGATCGACGCACAGGTCGCGGCGGGCGCCTTGCTGAAGGGGATGACGGCGGAGTTCCTGCTGCGGCGCTGCTACGAGGTGAAGCCCGGCGACCACATCCTTGTTCACGCCGCGGCCGGCGGGGTGGGCTCGATCCTGGTGCAGTGGGGCAAGGCGCTGGGGGCCGTGGTGATCGCCACCGCCGGGTCGCAGGACAAGGCCGACCGGGCCAAGGCGCTGGGCGCAGACCATGTGATCCTCTACCGCGACGCCGATGTGGCCGCCGAGGTGCGAGCGATCACCCATGGCAAGGGCGTGCCGGTGGCCTATGACTCGGTCGGCGCGGCGACCTTTGAGGGCACCCTTGGCAGTCTGGCCAAGCGTGGCCTGTTCGTCAGCTTCGGCAATGCCTCGGGGCCGCCACCCCCCGTCGCACCCGCACGGCTGATGCTGGCCGGCTCGGTCTTCCTCACCCGACCGACCATGGGCGACTATCTGCTGACCACCGAGGAACTGGACGCCTCGGCCGCAGCGTTGTTTGCGGTGATCGCATCAGGCCAGGTCAAGATCGATATCGGCCAGACCTTCCCGCTCGCGGAGTCGCGCAAGGCGCATGAGGCGATGGAGGGCCGGGACACGGTCGGGGCCAGTTTGCTCATCCCCTGACCCTATTCCCGCTCATCCCCGCGAAAGCGGGGACCCAGGTGTTTTTGGTTTGCTGTCTTTTTCAGCTTGGTGCGTGCCAGGACTTGAGCCGGGAGAAAAAGCCTGGGTCCCCGCTTTCGCGGGGATGAGCGGAAGAGGTGGTTCTAAACCTCGCGCTTCCACCCCCAGGCCTGGGTGATGCGGGGCAGACTCATGAACACCGAGGGGTCATCGCGCGCCTTCACCAGGTCGGAGATGTAATCCACCAGGGTTTCACGTGAAACACCCATGGATTCAACGGCTTCAGAGATCCCCGCCAGGGTGAGGGCCGCCATGGCCTTGGGCGGACCGGTAAGGCCGGCCGGCTGGACCATCCGGGCCTCGATGCCGATGAAGCCAGCGCGGCCGAGGATGCCCGGCAGCTTGGGGCCGATTTCGGCGTCCGCGCCGCGCTTGTGAGCGCAGGCGACATACCACTGCACGAAGTGGCGGAAGCTGAGACGAGTCGGCTCGCAGAGATGGGCGGAGAACTCCACATCCTCCACCACCAGCAGGCCGTCGGGGACCAGGGCGCGT
>NZ_JANPJP010000250.1:0-41957 GCF_031425575.1 Phenylobacterium sp. | reverse complement strand
CCCGGGCAGATAACGAGCCGGACGTGAACGCGCGCGCGGGCTACCTCGCCCAGGCCGAGCAGATCATGCTGAATGACGCCACCGTCGCGCCGATCTTCTTCTACGTGAACAAGAACCTGGTCTCGCCGAAGATCACCGGCTGGAAGGCCAACCTGGTGGACCACCACCGGTCGCGCTGGCTGTGCATGCCGCGGACGGCAGGCTGACCTCAGGGATTGGCTTGGCGTCGGCGGGGCCCACAAACGCGGCCCGGCGTCACATCGCATGAGGCGAATGAGGCGAAAACTCGCCATAAGCGCGGCCTTCAGCGTGCGATGGACCCGCAAATGAGGTCGCCTGTGCCCCAGAGCGCCGCTATAACTTGAAGTTGCGGGGAAAAAGTCGGCGAAAAACGCTCTCGAAAGGTCGAATCTTGCGCTGACGTTGCGGCTTGGCGTAATCTGTGACCAGAATGCGACAGTCCGGGCCCTTCACATTGCCTGTCGGTAATGGTCGTTGACCGGTACCGCGTAACCTTCGTAACTCCCACGTAACCGGGTCCGCATGCGGCCCTGGGACTGATCTATTTATGGGGAGCAGGCGTCGCTGGATCGAAAGACCGCGAGCCGCTGGAGGATCTAGACCTTGAAAATCAAATCCATGCGATCGCGCCTTCTGGCGTCTTCGATGATCTGCGGCGCGGCCTTCGCGGCGTTCAGCTCCACCTCGGCTTTCGCTCAGGACGCTGAAGTGACCGAAGTGGTCGTCACCGGCTCGCGCATCGTCCGTCAGGACTATGTCGCCACCAGTCCGATCGCCACCGTCACCGGCGAACAGGCCGTCGCGAACGCCGACATCACCCTGGACACCTATCTGAACACCCTGCCCCAGGTGAACCCGGCGGGCTCGACGACCTCGAACAACCCCGGCAACGCCGGCCAGTCGAACGTCGACCTTCGCGGCCTCGGCTCCAACCGCAACCTGGTTCTCGTGGACGGCCGCCGCCCGATGGTCTCGGCCAACACCCTGACCGTCGACCTCAACACCATCCCGCAAGCGATGGTCGAGACGATCGAAGTCATCACCGGCGGCGCGGGCGCCACCTACGGCGCCGACGCCGTGGCCGGTGTCGTGAACCTGAAGATCAAGCGCAACTTCGAAGGCGTTGATCTGCGCGCCAGCTACATGGACTCCACCGACTTCCAGGACTCCAAGGAATACAACTTCTCGGCCGTGGTCGGCGGCAACTTCGCCGACGGCAAGGGCAACGCCATCTTCGGCTTCGACCGTTCCTTCCGTGAGCCGATCACCAAGGGCCAGCGCGGTTTCTCCGCCCTCGCCACCTCGACCACCGGCACACCGCCGGCCGGCGCGATCCGCTTCAACGCCGGCAACGCCATCCCGCTTTCGGCGATCCAGGCGTTGTTCGCCACCTATGGCGTTGCGCCCACCGCGGTTGCCAGCGCCTCGGGCTCGCTCGGCTTCAACCTGGACGGCACGCTGTTCTACGGCGGTCTCGCCAACAACCCGACGCTGCAAGTCCAGAACTTCAAGTATCCGATCGACGTCAACGTCAACACCCGCTTCTTCCCGGACTTCTACAGCTACAACTTCGACGCCCCGAACCTGCTGACCCTTCCGCTGGACCGCTATTCGTTCCTCACGAAGTTCCGCTATGAGTTCGACAACGGCGTTGAAGTCTTCGCCCAGGCCGGCTGGACCGAATACACCGCCGCCCAGGCGCTCGCCCCCACCCCGATCCCGACCGTGCAGACGGGCGCTCCGGGCACGGCGAACTCCCAGCAGGTGTCCTCGCCCCTGGTCACCCCCGGCTTCCGGGCCGGCACCAACCTGGTGGTTTCGGCCAGCAACCCCTTCATCCCGGCCGACCTGCGCACCCTGCTCAACGCCCGGACCGGTGATGACCCGCTGCTGGTTGGCGCCGGCGCGACCGAGCCCTTCCTCTTCGCCTTCCGCCCTCTGGGCTTCGGCGTCCGGGCTTCGTCGTTCCAGAACACCGTCGTCCAGTACATGGGCGGCGTGAAGTTCCCCCTCGACGACAACTTCGAGGTCGAGGCCTATATCTCCCAGGGTCGCACCGAGATCGATCGCACCCAGTTCGGCAACATCGACACCCAGCGCCTGACCAATGTGCTGAACGACCCGGCGCAAAACCCCTCGGGCTCCAACAGCGCCTGCGCCACCCAGAACTTCTTCGGTGACCGCGGCCTGGCCGGCCCCTGCCGCGCCTACCTTGAATCCCCGGTCAGCCGTCGTGAGCAGATCGAACAGACCATCGGCCAGGCCTTCCTGACCGGCGATGTGTTCGAACTGCCGGCCGGCGTGGTGCCGATCGTGTTCGGTGTCGAGCACCGTTCATTCGACTACTCGATCCGCTTCCTGTCGAACCCGGGTCCGTTCTCCGGCTTCACCGTCGGTGACCCGGAAGCCGGCAGCAGCAGCTTCAACGACCTGTTCGCCGAAACCGTGATCCCGCTGGTGAAGGATATGCCCTTCGTCCAGAACCTGGAACTCGGCCTCGGCGCCCGCTACTCCTACGCCCAGTTCGAGAACAACCTGACGGGCCAGAAGACCCAGGGCCGCGGTTCGTCGACCTACAAGGTCGACTTGAACTGGAAGTCCACCGATTGGGCCCGCTTCCGCCTGTCCTATCAGCGCGCGGTTCGTGAGCCGAACTTCAACGAACTGTTCGCTGGTGGCGCCTCGGCGCCGCAGATCTTCGACCCTTGCTCGGCCTTCACCAATGCGTGGAAAGCCTCCGGCACCGGTCCGGGCACCCTGCGCGCGCTTTGCGTCGCCCAGGGCGTTCCCACCACCGGCGCCACGACGACCCCGCTGTCGCAGGCCAATATCCAGACTTCCGGCAACATCAACCTGAAGCCGGAAACGGCGGACACCTACACCGCTGGTGTCGTCCTGTCCTCGCCGTGGGAGGGCCAATGGCTCGACCGTCTGCGCGCCTCGATCGACTACTACAACATCGAGATCACTGATCCTATCCTGGGCATCGACACCAACACCGCCATCTCGTCCTGCTTCAACTATAACGGCGCGAACCCGACCTACAGCAACGCCTATAAGTTCTGCTCCGGCATCGCGCGTACGGGCGGAACCCTGACCAACGCCACCATCAACGACCCCACCACGGCCGACCTACGGTTCCCGGGCGTCAATGGCGGTATCATCAAGACCTCGGGCCTCGATTTCCAAGTCGACTACGGGTTCGATTGGAACTGGATGGGCCTGCCCGATTGGATGGGCGGCGTTCAAGCCAACCTGCTGCTGACCCACGTGCTCAACTACGAGCAGGCTGACCGTTCGGAGCTGCCCCCGGTGGACTTCACCGGGACCATCTCCTACTTCGGCGCCGGTCTCGGCACGAGCTTCCCGAACTGGAAGGGGACCTTCAACACCCGCTTCAACCTCGGCAAGGTCGGCATGATGGGCTATGAAACCGAGGCCCTCAGCTTCGGCGTCCGCGTCCGTTACATCGACGCCATGGAGAACCGTCAGCTCCGCCAGTATCCCGGCGAAACCTTCCTCGGCATTACGTCGGTCGGCACCAACGTTCCGGCGACCTACTATGTCGACCTGGACGCCTCCTGGGGCATCACCGACAACGTCGAGCTGAAGGTCGGCGTGAACAACGTGGCTGACCAGCAGCCGCGCCTCTACGCGCCGAACACGCAGTCGGGCACCGATCCGTCGACCTACGACGTCGTCGGCCGCCGCGCCTTCGCTCAGATCAAGATGCGCTTCTAAGTCGAAGCTCGTCTGACCAAGACAGGGGGCGGCGGAGCAATCCGCCGCCCTTTTTCTTTGCCCCGGAGCACGTCATCGATAGGGCAGGGGAGGGCCCGCCAGTGGTCGACTTATGGACACGCTGGCACGCGGCGACGGTGATCGCCTCCAGCATGGTGGCCGCCGGCTGCGCCGTTGTGAGCTCTCCGGCCGAACCGCCCATATTGGTGAACCTGGCCGACCCGGCGCCCGCCGACACCGCCCAGCTGGCGGCCGCCTCCGATATCGCGGATCGACTCACCGCCCCGGTGATGATCAACGCGCAGGGGCCCTACAACTTCGTGGTGGACACCGGCGCCAACCGCACGGTGGTCTCCACCGAGCTGGCCCAGGCCCTGGCGCTGCCCTCGGCCGGCCGCGCCCAGATCCACGGCATTGCGGGCGTTGAGCCCGCGCCCACCGCGCTCGTCGCCCGCCTGGACATCGGACGGGTGACCTCGCGGCGCCTGCGGGCGCCCACCCTGTCGCGCGAGCGGCTCGGCGCCGATGGCCTGATGGGGGTGGATGTCCTGAAGAACCGCCGCGTGACTATGGACTTCCGCCGCAACAGCCTCTCGATCAGCAAGGCCGACGACGACCGGATCGAGACCCTGCAGAACGTCTCCGACAGCCGGCTCCGGGGCGCGCAGGCCGGCGCGGCGGGAAACAACGTCGTCGTCGTCGAGGCGCGCTATCGTTTTGGTCAGCTGATCATCATCGACGCCGACATGGGCGGCGTTCCGGTGACCGCCTTCCTGGATTCAGGGTCTCAGAACACCGTCGGGAACCTGAAGCTGCACGAGCAGCTTGCGGGCGCCTCCGACGCCTTCAGGCCCCAAATCTCCGTGGTGGAGCTGATCAGCGCCACCGGTCAGAGGGCGCGCGGCGAGCTCTCTCCCGTACCACCCCTGCGGATGGGCGGGCTCAGCGTGGGCAATCTGACAGCGGTGTTCGCCGACCTGCACATCTTCAAGCTGTGGGAACTGAACGACCGGCCGGCCATCTTGGTGGGCATCGACGTGATGCGTCACTTCGAGGCCATCGAGCTCGACTTCGGCCACCGTCAGGTGCGCTTCCATACGCCGCCGCGCTCGGCGCGCCGCCCGAACTGACTGGGGTTCAGTTCAGAACGGCTGCGGCGCCAGAACCGCGGCCTTGCCGCCGCTGCGCAGGCGTTCGTCCACCAGCCCGTCCAGGGTGCTCTGGGCGCGCGGGTCCCCCAGGATCCAGGCGGCCGCCGCCAGGGTCTGCAGCGAGGTCGCCGACACGCCCAGCGCGTGCTCCAGGGCCTCGAAGGGGGAGGTCTGCCGCGCCATCCGCTTCAGCCGCACCTCACCCTTGAGGTCGGCCAGGGCCTTGGCCTTATCCACGGCTTGGTAGAAGCCGCCGATCTCGTCCACCAGGCCTAGCTGCCGCGCCTGGGCTCCGGTCCAGACCCTGCCCTTGGCGATCTCACGCACGCGGGCTTCCGGCAGACGCCGGCCCTGCGACACGCGCGTGATGAAGTTGGCGTAGATCTGGTCCATCCAGCCCGCGAAGGCGGCCTGGTCGCTGGCGGAGAACTCCTGGCCTACCCCGAAGGCGCCGGCATAGGGGCTGCCCACCGTAGTTTCGCGCACGTCGACGCCATACTTGGCCAAGGCCGGACCCAGGGCGAACTTGCCGCCATAGACGCCGATGGAGCCGGTGAGGGTCGTGGGCTGGGCCACGATGGCCGAGGCCTCGGAGGAGATCCAGTAGCCGCCAGAGGCCGCGTAGGTCCCCATCGAGACCACCACCGGCTTCTTGGCCGCCTTGGCCGCGCGCACCGCCGCCAGGATCTGCTCAGACGCCGTGTCCGAGCCGCCCGGCGAGGAGACGCGCAGGACGATGGCCTTGACGTTTTTGTCGTCCACGGCGTCGTAGATCGCCTTGGAGAGATCGTCGGAGAAGATGGTCGAGCCGCCGGAGAACGGGTTGCGGGCGCCGTCCTGGCCGGTGACGATCGCGCCCTCGCCCTCGATCACCGCGATGGCGGGTCCCGAGCCGGTGCTGCGGTCGTGGGTGGCCCGCATGTAGTCGTCGAAATCCACCAGCTTGGCGCCCTCGCCGGCCTTGGCCAGGATCGCGGTCTGCGCCTCCTTGACCTGGCCGACCTTGTCGATCAGCCCCAGCCGGGCGGCGTCCTCGGCGAGATACGGCCCGGCCTCGATGGAGGCCTGCAGGGCGGCGGGGTTCTTCTTGCGGTCCAGGGCCGCCGTGGTCAGGCCGGTGCGGTAGACCGAGCTCATCCAGGACAGGGTCCCTTCCTTGTGGGCGGCCGTATAGTCGTCGTGCAGGAACGGGTTGACCGCGTTCTTGTACTCATAGCGCTGCTCATAGTCGGCCTTGACGCCGTACTTGTCGAACAGCCGCTTGAAGAAGACCTCCTCGCTGGCCAGGCCGGTGACCTGGAACGACGAGCCCGGCTGCATCCACAGGTTCCCGGTCGAGGCGCCCAGCATGTAGGTGGCGGTGATCACGCCTGAGGGATAGAGCCCCTGGCTGTGGGCCAGGATCGGCTTGCCGGCCGCCTGGAAGTGCTTGAAGGCCAGGCGCAGTTCGTCGGCCTGGGCCGGTTCCATGCCGCCCTCGGGCAGGCGCACCAGCACCGCCTTGATCTTGCCGTCGGACTCGGCGTGGCGGAGGGTCTCGATCACCGACATCACCGACATCGACCTGCGGCCGAAGGCGGCCAGGGGATTGGAGGGGTCCTGGTCGGACAGCGACTGGCGCAGGTCCAGGCTCAGAACCGCGCGCGCCGGCGTCGCGTCGGGCCGCGCGGCGCTGGCTGCCATGGCGATGAGCAGGAAAGGCACGCCCACGAGGAAAAGCACCAGGCCCGCGAAAACGCCGGCCGCGGTGATCAGGAACTGCTTCATGGGAATCCCGCGCGAGAAAGTCGCTTAGGCTTATATGGCCACGGGTTTCGTTCAAATGAAGTCCCCGCAATCGGGGCGGGAGAAATTACTTAGGCAGCGAGCGCCAGGCTCTTGGGCAGGACGTTGTCCAGAGAGAGCAGGCTGACGATGCCCTCATCGGTGGACATCACCGCGTCGACGAACTCCCGCACCTGGTCGGCGCCGACATCCGGCGGCTCGTGCAGCATGTTCTCGGTGACCGTTAGGATGTCGCAGACTGCGTCCACCAGCAGGCCGACCTCGCGGTCATGGATCTGGGTGACCACCACGACGGAGGACTGGTTCGGGGTCGCCATCCCTAGGCCCAAGCGGGAGGCCAGGTCCACGACCGGCAGGATGGAGCCGCGCAGATTGATCATGCCCAGCACATGGGAGGGGGCGTGGGGCAGGGGGGTCGAGGCGGTCCAGCCGCGGATTTCGCGCACCGACATGATGTCGATGGCGAACTGCTGCCCGCCGGCCATGATGGAGATCAGCTCGGCGCCGACGTGCGGCAAACCCCCGGTCGCTTGCATCAGAACTTCCCCGCTGGATGGCCTTGCGGCGCCGTCGCGCACGACGCCAGCCCCAGGTCTGAACCGCTACGGTTAATGTTTCGGAAATCGCGCCCACGGACGTGCCACTCGGAGGGCGCGGCGCGTTGTCGCGCCGGCGGCGCCTACCGTCAGCAGTCCGAGTCGCGAGGAACCGGCGCCGGCCCTTGTCAGCTCGCCTGGTGGCGGGGAGGCATCGCCCAGGGGTTGAAGGGGGCGGCCTCCGGATCCCGCGCCGTGAGGATGGCAACCTCGCCGCCATCCAGGCGAACCGCGCTTAGAACCCCCGTCGCGTAGGCGCCCGTATCCAGCCCGACCCGATGACCCAGAACCTCGGCCGTGTCGCTGCGCCAACTGTGCCCATGCACGATGATCTTTTCGAACGGCCCAGGCGCATCGGTGAACGCCTCCCGAATGCCCAGCAGGTCGCGGGCCTCCTGAGCGGCGAGGGGCTTGCCCGGCCGAATTCCCGCGTGGACGAACGCGTAGTCGCCGACCACCACCATCAGTTCAAGGCTGTCGAGGAGCCTGAGGTGCGAAGCGGGCAAACGCGCTAGGAGGTCGTCGCGGGCGCGGATCAGGTCCACGATCCCCGCATCCGGACGCGGCGCCTCAACTCCGTAGGCCGCCAGGGTCGCCAGACCTCCGAACTCAAGCCAGCCGCGGCCGGCGTCGGGGTCTTCCAGGAACGTCAGCAACGCCTGCTCGTGATTGCCCATCAGCAGCCTCACGTTCAGATGGGCATGACGCTGCAGCCAGATCAGGGCTTCCAGGACGGCTGCGGACTGCGGGCCCCGGTCTATGTAGTCCCCGCAGAAGATCAGCATCGGCCGGCGCCCCTTCGCGCGTGTCGAATAGTCTTCTGCGAAGGTGTGAAGCAGGGCTTTCAGCAGATCGTAGCGTCCGTGAATGTCGCCAATGGCGAAGACGAGTTCCCCCGCTGTGCCTCGCCCTGAGCGCCGGTCGGCGGTGGAGGTGGGTCGGACCTTATCGATGCCGAAACGGGCCATACGCCACCGCCTAGTATTGAGGGAGATATTCGGCGCGATCTGTCTCGACGACCGCAGCGTACTGGTCGAGTTCCGCCGCCAGCGCCCAATATCCCGCCGCCACCTCTAGGGGCGGGGTTTCGGTGCTGTGCAGGAGATCGAACCATCGGTCATTGTAGTTCGCCAGCACAGCGCTTGGGACGCCGGCGCGGCGCGCTTGGGCGTAGGCGCGCCGCAGACCGCGATGGGCGTTCAGCACCGCCTCATGACCGCATTGCGCCTTCTCATAGCCAGACCCCCCAGCGCAGTCGCCCGCAGGGGCGCCGCGTCCCACGGGATCGCGGGCGCGGCTGGCAAGGGCGGGGCGCAAGGCGACCGGGGCGGGCGGCTGCGGCTCTGCACGAGGGCTCGGCGCTGACGCTACAGGCGAGGCCTCGACAGGCGCGACTGTGGACTCCTCGATATCGGGAGCCTGTCCAGAGACCAGGTCCGCAGTTGTGGGCGCCGGCGCGCTCGCCACGATCCTTGGCGCCGCGGGCGTCCCTGCATCCAGCACCACCCCCTGGGTTGGCGAACTTTGGGGCGGTCCATAAAGCATGAAGGCGAACAGGGCGCCGGCGGTCATGGCCACGACAAGGGCCCCGAGGATTGTCCGAACTCCGGTCCCCGATCGCGTGGTGTCAGGCGGGGTTTCCGGTGCTTGCGGGGCCGACGGGTCTCCGGGCCGGAGCAGGACCTGCGTGCCGAAGATGGACGCCATGTCGCGGGCGACGTGACCGAGGGCCCGCGGATGATGGTGAGTGGCTGCCGTGTGGCCCGATGGGTTGGTCGACGCACCGTGTCCCGGCCGTCCAACCGTTTCGTATGACATTGGGCTCGGGCTCTCCAGGGCCTGCGACCCGTCTGGCCGCCAGCATGTGGAGATAACGGGAAAGGGGGAGGATTGATCCCGGCGACGGTGTCAGGGAAGAAAGCGCGGTCAGCTCAGCCCTGATTCAGGCGCCGGTTCCGTCGGTAAGTTCCCGCGGGCCTCCGCGCGAGGCCGCGGCCTAGCGGGAGGTCAGCCGGAAAATCAGATGATGAAAGTGACCACCGCCCAGGCGAGCGAGGCGACCAGCATCCAGGCGAGCGAGGCGGCCACGAGGATGAAGAGCTTGCGCGGCGCCAGCGGCCCGGCGTCGGGCTTCATGGTCGTCCGCTCAACGGAAGGATAGGGCGCAACGAGCGGCGCCTGAGCGTGGGGCGGCGCGGTGTCTGCGGAAACCGCATCCATCGTCCGCTGCAGCGATTTCTCGGCTGCCGGTCTCATAGATCCTCCACAGCTTGCGACATGCGGTCGAGCCAGCATGCCATTTCCAGGCTTGTCCCGAGAATCTACCACACCTCAAAGCGATCAGGCTTGCAAAATTCCCCTCTGCAACCGCGCGATTGGAGTCAGGGCTGAGGCGCGAGGGAAACGCGGGGCGTCTTGCGACTGAGCCACTCGGAAAGCGGCCTTTCGACCAACACATAGACCGCTAGGCCGCTGGCGACGCCCACCACCAGGGATGCTCCGAAAATCACCGGCGGAGGCAGGTCAGCGAGCGGGCGCAGCAGTCGCACGACAGCCGAGATCGCCAGGCCGTGAACGAGGTAGATCGAGTAAGAAGCGTCCCCCAGACGCTGCATCGCGGGCCAAGCCGGAACGCCGCGGTGACGCTCTATGGCGACGCAGCCGGTCACGAGCATGGCGGCGGGCGCTCCCCACAACAGCAATCGGGCCGGCGCCACATCCACGCCGGAGGCCGCTGTCCAGGCCAAGGCCCCGAGCCCGCCGACGATCAGCAGCCCCGCCAAGGCAGGCCCTGGGAGGCGGTCCTTCGACCAGGCCCAGCCCAGCCAGACGCCGGCCGCGAACTCCAGGAGGATGGGATCGGTGAAGGTCGCCCACACCGCGTTGTCAGCGTCACCGAGCGGGCGCGCGAGCACCAGCGCCAAGAGGCAGGCGCTCACCAGCCACGCCCGCAACCGCAGCGGCGCGAACAGCAGGGCGGCGAATATGAGGTAGAAGAAGAACTCGTAGCTTAGGGTCCAGCCTGGCACGATGAGCGGGGCGATGAGCCCGTCGGGCGCGACGTGCGGGATGAACAACAACGACTGACCGACGTGCGCGAGGGTGGGACGCATCGCTGGAAAGGCCATGGGCGCCGCGATGGCCAGCGCCGCCGTGGCCAGTGTGACGAGCCAGTAAAGGGGCACGATGCGCTCGATGCGGCGCAGCAGGAACACGCCCGGGTGGGGCGGCCGGCCGCATGTCACGACCCACATGATGAACCCTGAGATCACGAAGAAGACGTCGACGCCCGCTGCGCCCACCCCGAATGAACTCCCCGCACGCTCGGCGCCGTGGAAGACTACGACCGCAAGTGCCGCGAGGCCGCGCAGGTATTGGATGGAGCGGACCAGGTTGGGCGCTGACGGCCGGATCGCCGCTTCGGCCGGTGGAGCTGAGGTCATCTGCAGTCCGTTTCCGCGCCTGCTTGTCGCGCCTGGGGCCAAACGGCCCGTCGCGCGTTTGGTTCGCATCGCGCCAGCATGACCGTGGAACGCCCCTTGAAGCTCGCCTATTTCGTTCACGATCTCAACGACCCGGCCGTGGCGCGCCGGGTGCGCATGCTGCGTGCCGGTGGTGGCGAGCCCGTGGTTCTTGGGTTCCATCGAGGTGACGCGCCGCCCGACACGATCGCCGGGGCCCGGGCCATCGACCTGGGCCGAACCTATGACGGACGCCTCGGCCATCGCGCGCACGCAACGCTGCGCGCCGCGTTAGGCGTTGGGCGACTGCGCGACATCCTCGCTGGAGCCGAGGTGATTCTCGCGCGCAGCCTCGAGATGCTGCTGGTGGCGGTCGCGGCCCGGCGGCTATGCGATACTAGCGCAGGGGTCGTCTATGAGTGTCTCGACATCCACCGCGTGATGCTGGGGCGCAATCTGGTGTCCCGCGCCATGCGCGCCCTGGAGCGCGCCTTGCTGCGGCGCTGCAGCCTGCTTGTTGTGAGTTCTCCCGCGTTCACGCGCGAGTATTTCGAAGGACTGCAGGGCCTCGGCCCAGACGAAAGGCCGCCTGTCCTGCTGCTGGAGAACAAGGTCCTCGAGCTCGACGGGCCAGCGCCGTCGCCGGCGCAGGGGCGATCGGCGGCTCGGCCCTGGCGGATCGCCTGGCTTGGCGCCATCCGGTGCCACCGCAGTCTCGACATTCTCGCCGACCTGGCCCATCGACGGCCAGACCTCGTGGAGGTCCGCATCCATGGCCGGCCCGCCTACTCGGAATTCGCTGATTTCGCCGCACAGACGTCCCAGACGCCGAACCTGATGTTCGGGGGCGCCTATGTGGCCGATGACTTGCCGCGGCTGTACGGCGAAGCCGATTTTTGCTGGGCGATAGACTACATGGAAGAGGGGCAGAACTCCGCCTGGTTGTTGCCGAACCGCGTCTATGAGAGCTCGCGTTTCGGCGCCACACCCATCGCGCTCGAGGGCGTGGAAACCGGGCGCTTCCTGAAGGCCCGTGGGTTCGGCGTCCGCCTGGCGGACGGCCTCGACATCGAGGGGTTCCTGGATCAGCTGACTCCCGAGGCGTACGCCGCTCTTCGGGCCAGGCTGGAGGCCGCGCCAAGCCACGATTTCTACGCTGATCGTTCAGACTGCCTCGCGCTGGTGGAAAACCTGTCGGCCGCGCAGCGCCTCCCGGCGGACGGGTGAAAGCGAGGCCTTCGACGGGCTGAAATCCCGCCAGCAAGCGGAACCTTAGGGCGATCCAGGGCTTCCCCTGTCGGGACGTGCCAGCCCTTCTCGGGCCACGGCGACGGTGAGTGTTTTTCGAATGCAGAACGCCAATCCAGACGTTACCGCGCGCCCTGACCGCAGAGCGGATATCCTGACCAAACGTCCGTCAAGCCAACGGGGGCGGGCCTCCGAGGGCCGTCGGTTGGATAGTGGCTCGTGGCCAGGCTCGATCACGACCATGGCGGATCGGGCGCTGATCGTTATCCCTTGTCTGAACGAGGCCGCGATCATCGCAGACGTCATCGCGCGGATTCTCGAGGACGATGGGTTGCAGGACCCGCTTGTGGTGGTGGCCGATGGCGGATCTACAGATGGCTGCCTGGATATTGTTAGACGCCTCGCGGCACAGGATGACCGCATCCGCCTTCTGCCAAATCCAAAGCGCCTGCAAGGTGCTGGTGTCAACCTGGCGGCCTTGGGCGCCGAGCCCGGGACAGCCTGGCTGGTCCGAGTTGACGCCCATGCAGAGTATCCTCCGAACTATGTATCGACGCTGATCGCCGAGGCGCGCCGCACGGACGCGACCTCGGTGGTTGTGGGCATGGACACTCAAGGGACCGGCTTCTTCCAGCGAGCTGTCGCGGCCGCGCAGAATTCGCGCCTGGGCGCCGGCGGGTCGGCCCACCGAAACGGGGGCGCCGCAGCCTGGGTCGATCACGGCCACCATGCCTTGTTCAGCCTGGCCGCGTTCCACGCTGCGGAGGGCTACGACGAAAGCTTTAGTCACAACGAGGATGCGGAACTGGACTTCCGCCTCGTCCGCGAGGGCGGGCGCATCTGGCTGACCGACAAGGCGCAGATCGTCTATCATCCCCGCAGCAGCCCGCTGGCCCTCTGGCGCCAATACCTCAACTATGGGAAAGGGCGCGCGCGCACCGTCCTGAAGCATCGCACCCGACTCAAACTCCGTCAGGCGCTGCCACTCGCCGTCGCGCCGGCGATCATCCTGGCCGTCGCCGCGCCCTGGGCCTGGCCCGCGGCCCTGCCCGCAATCGGCTGGGCAGGCCTATCCCTGACCTATGGATTGGTGCTTGGCCTTCGCCGCCGCGACGCCGCGTCGGCCCTGTCCGGACTGCCCGCCATGATCATGCACTTGGCCTGGTCGGCCGGGTTCTGGGTCGCGGTGCTGCGCGCGCGCCTGACCGCTGCGCGTCCGGGCGTCTAGGCGTCTTCATGGCAGACGAGCGGCCGCTGGTCTCGATCATCACCGCAAACCACAACGGCGCCGAGTTCCTCGCCGCCGCGGCGCGTTCGGTGCTCAGCCAGTCGCTCACCGCATTCGAGTGGATCATTGCCGACGACGCCTCCACGGACGACAGCCTTGCGGTGATCGCCGCGGCGTGCGCCGGCGACCCTCGCGTTCGGGTCATGCCGGCGACAGTCAACGGCGGCCCCGCGGTCGCGCGCAATCGAGCCCTGGCCGCGGCCCGTGGCGCCTGGCTCGCCGTCTTCGACAGCGACGACCTGATGGAGCCCGATCGCTTGGAGCGGCTGCTCGCCGAGGCGCGGTCCAGCGGCGCCGACATCGTGGTCGACAACGTGCGCGTGTTCAGTGCGACTGACCCGACCGGCCAACCTCTCCTGACAGGTCAGGCCTATGCGAGCCCGCGCTGGGTCTCCCTGGCCGACTACATCGCCAGCAGCCGAATGTATGCGCCCCGACCCGGCCTCGGCTACCTCAAGCCGATGTTCAACTCCGAGAAGCTCGGGCCGCTGCGCTATCGCGAGAACCTGAAGATCGGCGAGGACTATGACCTGGTGCTCAACTTGATGGCCCGCGGCGCGCGGCTACGGCTTACGCCGCCCGCGCTCTATGGGTACCGCAAGCACGGCGCCTCGATTTCCGCGGTGATGCGGGCCGATCATCTCGTGCAGATGATGGCCGCAGACGCGGAGTTTGAAGCGGGCCTTGAGGCCCACCCACCTCAGGTTCGACGCGCCCAGCAGCGGCGGCGGCGCTCTCTGGAAACCGCGCTGGCCTACGACACGATCATCTGCGCCCTCAAGCGTCGGGATCTGCGCGCAGGGTTTGTCCTTAGTCTTCGTCAGCCCCGGGCATGGCCTCTGCTGACCCTGCCCGTAAGGGTCCGCTTCCAGCGGCTCTGGGCACGCCTCTCGACCGCCTGCCGCGCCCTGGGGATGAAACCCCTGTCGCGTTAGGCCACGCCCTCGAGGCGCCCTGCGACGTCAGGCTCTGGCGGGCTGTCGGACTGAGCGCTTGCGAAGGCCTTGGCGTCCTGAAGAAGCTGGCCGCGGAAGACGAATATGACCGCACAATAGCTTGTCGCAGCGGTGGCGACCGTCGCCCCGAACACCACCAGCGGGAGCTCCTGACCAAGCAGCATGCGCGTGGCCAAAGCGACTGCGGCCATCACCCCGGTCGCCGTCGCCGCGGGCGCCAGGGCCGCCAGAAGTGCTGGGGCGGGGAGGGTCAGATCGCGGGCGAGGCGAACAACATAGAGCGCCCACACAGCCGCGATCCCGGCCGCCAGGGCCGCCGCCACGGCTGGCAGGCCGAACCTGACACTGACCGCGACCACAAGCACGCAGACGACGGCCAGGATGATCGACATGCTCAGCTGCAGGCTTGAACGCCCCAGTCCCATCGCCGTTGTGCTGAGGATGGAGAACATGCAGAAGAAGAAGCCCGCTATCGCCAGGTATTGCAGCGCCCCGACCGAGCCTAGCCACTTCGGGCCGAGCACCAGGGCGACCGCCAGGTCCGCCACCAGGGCGAGCCCGCAGAACAGGGGCGCAAGAGCGACTGCGCCCAGCCTCAGGCCGGCGATGGCCAGGCTCCGCGCCGCATGGCCGCTGGGGTCGGCAGCCGCGCGGGCCACTGCGGTGAAAATGTACAGATACAGCGGCCCCGAGATCAGCATGTCCGGCGTCCGGACGATCTGGTAGGCCATGGCGTAGTAGCCCAAGGCGGAGACGCCGAGCACACCCCCGACGATCAGGCTGTCGAGATTCCGCGCCACGAAGTCGGCCAGGATCGCCCCGATTGTGCTGCCGCCGAACGCCAGGAGCTCGCGGGCCTCCTCGAACCGGCAATGAAAGCCGATCTCCGCCCGGCCGTTCAGGGTCACCCAGACGAGTTTGGCGCTCCACAGCACAAGCTGTTGGGCGACCAGGCTCCAGGCGCCCCAGCCGTTCATTGCGGCGGTCAAGGCGGTCGCCGCCCCCAGGACCGTGGAGATTACGTCCCCGACCGCAAACACCGCAAAGCGACCCTCACGGATGATCCGCCCGTTGGAGACCGCCGTGAGCCCGTTCATGAAGAGGATCGGGCTGAGCGCCATGATCAGCGCCGGCAGGCGCGGCTGCTGCAGGATCGCGCCCATGGGCAGGGCGGCCAGGCAGCAGGCGACGGCGAGCGTGGCCCCGAAACCCGCGGTGAGCCAGAAGACCGTCGACTCCAGCTCCCGGCTGGCCTGGGCGCGCCGGCCGAGCGCGTAGCCCATGCCGCCATCCGACAGCACGTTGGCCAGCAGAATGAACGGCATCGCCAGGGCCACCAGCCCATATTCGGCGGGTCCCACCAGACGCGCGAGGATTGGCAGCAGGGCGAGTTGCAACATCAGTCGCAAGCTGCTGGCCGCGGTCAGGGCGAGTGCGCCGAAGGAGGTGCGGTGAAGGCGGGGCCCGCGCGCCGCCGGGGGCGCGGGTTCGGTCCCGACCGGCGGGCTCATGGCGTGGGTTGAGACGGCCGCCAGATCGAGCGGCCAGCGGCGCTGTCGGCATCGCGCCGACCAGGGCCCTTGCGGTCCACCTCCCAGGCGCGAAGTTGCAGCACCGGGCGTCTCACGACCGGGCGCTGTCGGGCCACCGTGACCTGTCGAACCCGGCCGAACGCCGCGCCAAGCGCGCCGAACGTCAGGACGGTCGAGAAGTAGAAGGGCGCGATCCCGATCGTCTCGATCGGCGTACGCGCCATCTGGTAGAGGAGGATGCTGATCCAGAACACCAGCGACAGGTCGGGGCGCTCCACGAAGCGGCGCAGCATGGCCCCCATCGCGATCAGCACCACCACGGCGATCACCACGACCCCTAGCCATCCCAGCGTGACCAGGATGTCGATGAGGGTGTTGTGGAAGGTGAAGCCTCCGCGGCTCTCGATCCCGAAATAGCGCCAGAGGCCCTCGGCGTCGGTGTTTCCCTGGCGCCAGAAGGCATAGTAGCCGCGACCCAGCAGGGGCTTCTCACGGATCAGGTCGGCGGCCCGGTACCACAGGTAGGTTCTCCCTGTGAGCGTTGGGTCCTTGTCGAAGAGATCGGCTCCCAGGTTGATCATTCCGGTCACAAGCGTTCGGTAACCGAGGCCGCCAGCGAGCAGGCAAAGCGCTACCGCCCCGGTGAGCCAGCCACGCAGGAGCGGCCCGACCTTTGTAAGCGGCGTCAGGGCGCACATGGCCGCAACCCCCATGCCGAGGCCGAGAAGCGCGCCGGCCGAACGCGCCGCGACCACCGCATAGAGGTCGAGGGCCATGGCGAGACCACCGATAGTGACCCAAATCCAGCTGCGACTTCGGATCGCCATCATCACCGCCGCCATAGATATCAGCAGGCCGGTGGAGGCGATGTCCCCAAGCAGGTTCTTGCTTTCGGTCAGGCCGGCCAACGCCTCGCCCCCGGCGCCGACGCCGATGCCCACCTTGCCACCCGCCACGACCGCCACCGCGACGTAGGTCAAGAAGGCCAGAGTCATCCCGCGGACTACCGTCTCCTGGCGCGGGGCCGACGACAGCAATAGGCCCGCGAGCGCGGTCAGCCCGAGTTGAGCGGCGAAGCGGAAGGTCTCCCGCGGCGCTTCCGACCAGAGCACCGACAACATGGCGAACGCCGGGACGATCAATAGAAAGGCGCGCGGCAGCAGCGCGCGAACCAGCCCCCTGCGACGGACGAAGAGGTAGATTGGCGTCAGGGCGGCGACAAAAGCCGCGCCCAGGGTCGCCAGCTGCACGATGAAGAGCAGTGGCAGGAAGATGGCCAGAGCGAACAAGCCGTTGGCGTCAAGCGTGAGCCGACCGACGCGGGGGCCGGATGGGCGCTCGGGCGCGTCCTGGTCGATCACGGCCTGCGACGCCCCGCGGCGGCGGCGCCATTCAGGATCTGCCGCCGGCCCCACACCTGGCCGAAGGCGCCCGTACAGAACGGGCGCCCGGGTGTCGTTTCCCCAGCCGCTCACGGCGCGAACCTGTAAGCGCGGATGTAGTCGATTACAAAGTGAGCGGGGAACGGCGTGGTTGTGTCAGGAGCGCCAGCCCAATCGCCTCCGATGGCCGTGTTGGCCAGAAGGTACATCGGCTTGTGCATATCTATCGGGGTGGGCTGGCGACGGACCTCGCGGCCATCGACATACCAGATCAGAAGCTCACGGTCCCAACTGACTGCGTAGGTGTGGAACTCGCCTGGCGTAACCGACACCTCTGTCCCGGTGCTTTTGGCGGCCTTGGAATGGGACGTGACAAAGACCTTCGCAGGGTCGCCCACACTTTCCATGACATCAATTTCAGGCGGCCAGTCGAAGTCACTCGGCAACAGCCAGAAGGCCGGCCAGATCCCCTTGCCTGCGGGCAGGAGAGCTCGCATCTCGAAGTACCCATAGGTCTGACTGAAGGTCGGCTGAGTGGTGATCAGGCCGGAGGTATACTTGAAGCCTCCGATCTGGTCCTGCAGGCGCGCCGGAGTGCGGTCCGTGGTGATATGCAACGCGCCTCCACGGACACTGAACGGGTTCAGCCCTAAGGGCCGGCCGGCGAGGGCCGAGGCCCCGTTGGCCTGGTCGGACACAGTGTTGTGCTCACCGGGGTGGGCGCGCATGCCGGGGTCGACATATAGCTGCAGTTCCTTGTTCCATTTCAAGGTGCGCAGGTCGTAGTCGTCCTCCGCCTGGCCGTCCCGAAACGTGGTCCGCCATACGCCCGACCCGCCACTCCACGGCCGGAAGCTGTCGAAATCGTCGAAAAAGGCGAGCGTCAGTCGGCGACCGTCAGGTGTCGCCTCAAGAGGCGCGCTGCGAGCCGGCGCGCAGGCCGCCATGATCGCACCCGCCACGAAACAGGCCAGGATTCTGGCGTCGAGGCGTGCGCGCGAGAGAGAAGCGGAACGGAGCAGCATCGCGTCTGCGCCTAGGCCGCCGCGATGTAGTAGTTCTTGAAGTAGCCGTAGTAATCGCTGGAGTCCCCGTACCCGTAGCGCGCCTGCCCCTTCACATCGACCTTGGTCAACAAGGCGCCGGCGACGTTGGCGCCGCAGTCGTGAAGGATCTCCACGGCCGATTGCGCGGCGCGCAGGGGGGTTTTGTTCCACTGGACGATGTAGAGCACCAAGTCGGCCTTGGCCGCGAGTATCCGCGCGTCGGCCACCCCCAGGATGGGCGGGGTGTCCAGGATCACATAATCAAATTGGTTGGCTAGGCTGCGCAGGACGGCGTCGGTCCTCGGGTCGGAGAACAGATCGTGAGGCACCGATTTGCCGCTCGCGGGCAGGATGAAGAGGTTGGTCTTAGGGTCGTGGATCAGCGCCTCGCGCACCGGGACACCGTTTTCAACGACTTCGACGATGCCGATGTCGCGATCCCCCACCAGCTTGCTGACGCCGCGTTGGCGCAGGTCGCAATCCACAAGCGCCACGCGCGCGCCTGACAGGGCCAGGGTTCTGGCCAGGCACAGGGACGTCAGGCTCTTGCCTTCGCGCGGCACCGCCGAGGTGATTGCAAACAGCCGGGCGTCATCTCGGCGGGCCGAGATCATCAGGAAGGCGCGCAGGTTGCGGAAAGCCTCGGCGAATCCGGAATAGGGGTGGTTGAGCAGGAACTCCGCCGGCGTGGCCTCCAGGCCGCGCAGACCCTTGGGCTGGATCGACCTGAAGTCGGGCAGGACGCCGGCGAACGGGACGCCAAGGTCACGTTCGACGTCCGCCCGGCTGCGAAGCTGCTTGTCCCAGAACTCCGCCATCAGCATGGCGCCAGCTCCAGCGATGAGCGCCCCCAGCAGCGCCAGAACTCCGGCGATCTTCATGTTAGGAGAGGAGGGCGAGGTGGGGAGTGTCGCGGGCGAACTGATCTTCGCGTCGGATTCCTGCAGGCTGCCTTCGGCGGCGACCTGTTTGGCGCGGTTCAGGTAGGCCTCATAGATCTGCTTGGCCGCGTCGGATCGCTGCTGGATCGCCAGCAGCCCCACCTGCGCCCGGCTGTTGGACGCCAAGCCCCCTTGCGCCGCACCGCGACTGCCGGTCAGCGAGGCCTCGCGGCCCGCTGCGGCGCTGGATTCCGCCCGCATGCTGGAGAGGATGCGGTTGATCTCGGCCTGGATCTGCGAGCGGATGTCGTCGAGCTGGGCCTGGGTGCGCAGCACCTCCGGATACTCCGGTTTGAAGTCTGCTTTCAGCTGGGCAAGGCGAATGCTGGTCTCGGCCTCCTTCTTGCGGAGTTCCTTGACCGTGTCCGACCCGAGCGCGGCGCCCACGTCAGCGCCGCCGCTGCCGTTGCGAAGCTGGGCCAGGGCGGCCGCCAGACGGGCGGCCTTCTCAGCGTGATCGGCCTTTGAAATCGCCACTTGCTGGTTGAGCGTGGAAACCTCCTGCTCGGCCATGGTGGCGCCTTCGGCGCTCAGCAGGCCGTTGGCGTTCTTGTACTGTTGCACCCGCGCCTCTGCGGATTCCGCTTCCTGGCGCATCTTTTCCAGGCTGGCGCCCAACTGGGTGTTGGCGCGGGTGACGGCGACGACCTTCTCGTCGAGCTGGCGGGACAGATAGGTTTCGAGGATCGTGTTGGTGATCAACGCCGCCTTCTGAGGCGACGCCGCGCTAACTCCCACCTGGACCACATAGGTCAAACCGGCCCGACGCGCCCAGGTTCGCGCCATCATGTTGTTGGTCACCTTGGCCAGGGTGCGCGCGTCCGGTTGGTTGATCGGCTCTTGGCCCGGGATCGCGCCGAAGAACCGAGGTTCCATGGCCGGATTGAACTCTGGGTCGTTGTACAGGCGCAGGCGCTTGACCACGTCCTGAGCCAGGGCGGGCGAGCGCAGTATCTCCACCTGAGTGTCCACCGCGCTGGTGTCCGGGGGCAGGCCGCCCTGCTGGAACGAGGTGTCGGTGAGATTCTGCTGTTTCGGGTCGATCACGACCGAGCCGACCGCCGTATAGGCGGGCGTCTGCAGGGCGAATAGGCCCAGCACGAGGACGAAGATGACCGTGGCCACCGCCAGACCCAAGGGCGCGCGCTGCAGCACGATGCCGAGCAATTGGCGCAAGTGCATGCGCTCGGGTTCAGCCGGACGAAACGACGAGGGACCGGGATGGGCGGGCAGTTCGTCGCCGGCGACCGGGATCATAGCGTTCATGGGAAGCCTGTGTTTCGCAAATTCGAGGTCAGCAATCGGGTTGGCGCGTCAAACCCACCAAGCAAGAACAGGCGAGCGGCCACGCCGGACGGCTTGGTGTGTCAGTCTTCGTCGAGCTCGCAGGCGGGACGTGCGCCGGACGAGGCCAAGCTTGGCGGACGAGGCCAAGCTTCGCGTATGGGTCACCAGGGGCGGACGAGCATCCCCAACAGGCCAAACGACCCCTGGAAATTCTGGAAGAAGGACTTTGAGCCGGAGGTGTCGACCACGACGATATCGTTGCCGTATATTTCCGGATCCTCGGCCTTGCCGCTCCGCACCTGCCCGAGATCATAGAAGGCGCTGCGGCGCGATCCGCCGACGGTGCGGAAAATCGCCACACGCTTGATGTTCGCCAAGCGTGGATCAGGGCCCTTGGCCAGCGAGACGGCCTGCAACAGGCTCGTCCGGCCGGTGAGAGGATAGACGCCAGGTTGGACAACCGCCCCATCGACTGTGACGCGCTCGCTCTGCGCCTCCTTCACCGACACCGTCACCTGCGGATCTTTCATGAAGGACTTCTTCAGGGCGGTGGCGATATCGTCGGAGAGTTCACCTGGCGTCCGGCCGCTCGCTTGAAGCGAGCCTAGCAGGGGCAGCAAGACTTTCCCCCCGGAGTCGACGGTGACCGTCCGGCTCAGCTCGGCGATCTGGAAGACATTGATGTCGAGCTTGTCGTCGGGGCCGATACGATAGCCGCTGGCACCCACACGCGTCGGCGCACTGTCGGGCGGAGGCAGCGGCGCGGCGAAGGCGGGTTGACCGAGCGTCAGCAACACGAACGCAGCGGAAATGACGGAAAGGTACAGACGCATTTGGCGAAACTCCGGGGGCGACGGCGCAGCTTGGAAGGGGCTGGCCACAACTCACTGGTCCAACCAACGCCGACATTGCCAAGGTGTTCCGTCGGCCCTCTTCAGATTTCATCAGTACAGCTTAAGCACTCCCAGCCCGGCTAAACGCGCGACGGCGCCGGCGTGAAGCGCGCCGCGCACCAGCCAACGGTTGCGCGACCGGACCGACCTGACCCTGGCCAGCGCCACCCCAAGGCACAGGATGACCTTGGCGCCCGCCATGGCGATTTGGACGACTCGCCCCAACCAGCCTTGCCGCCCCAGCAGTCTCGATCCATGAGTCTGACCCGTCCGGAAGCTGCGTTGCAGCAGCCAGCCCAGGCTCAGGCGCGCAGGGGCGACCGGCTCGTAGGCCACAGCGTCAGGCGCAAAGCCGATGGATCCGCCCCCGTCGGTGAGACGATAGAAGAAGGCGTCGTCCTCTCCCCCCATCCGCCCAAGAGCCGGGTCGAACCGCAGACTGTATCGGTCTATCGCGCTTCGCCGGATCAGAACGTTTCCAGCGTAGCCCTTGAGGATCTGTCCATTGGTAAAGGTTGGCGCCGTTGAATGAAGGTCGGCCGCGACCAGCCAACTTGGAGCCTGTGGGGGGTAGGTCGCCTTCACCGGGCCAAGAACGGCGTCGAAACCCGATTGCTGAGCTTGCGAGAGAAGGGCGGCCAGCCAGCCGGGCCCTGCGGTTTCGTCATCGTCTAGAAACGCCAGCCAATCTCCGGAAGCCGCATCGAGACAGGCGTTGCGCGCCACGCAGATGTTTCGCTCCGGCGCGTGGACATAGGTGACCGGAAGGCAATTCAGGTCAGCCGCCGCGAGGACACGCGCCTCTGCTTCACGGCTCGTATCGTTGTCAGCGACAACAACCTGGATGGTCACGTCCTCAGGCAGCTGCTGCCGGGCGATGGAAGCAAGGGTGGCGACCACCTCGGGCCGGCGATAGGTGCAAACCGCGACACTGACGACCGATGCGCTCATGACCGACCCCCGTGAGAGCATCCCAAACGATAAACTGTCGCTTGCGTTCCCTGGAGCATGAAAAGCCCCCTTAGCTTGACCAGAAGGCAAGCTTTGCGGTTGGAAGCCGGCGTTAAATTCTCCACTTAAGCTTGGAACCACATCCTTAGGCATGGACGTTGTTGCGGCAAATCAGGCGTGCATTTGGTTCGTCAGGAATTTTCTAGTAGCGATCATGTCAGACTCTCTTCGCACGGCCCCCGAGGCGCAAGCCTTTCCGCAGACACTCGCTTTGATGGACGATGTCGCGTCCGAGGCGATGCATTTCATCATAGCGCTCGTGGCGCTGGTTTTCGTCGCGCCCCTGATGCTGTTCGTGGCGCTGGCGATCTTCTCCCATGATGGGGGGCCGATCGTGTTCGCCCACCGCCGGATCGGTCGGGGGGGCGCGAGTTTTCCCTGTCTCAAGTTTCGGAGCATGGCTGTGGACGCCGAGGCGCGCCTGGCCGAGGTTCTGGCCTGTGATCCCGACGCCCGCGCGGAATGGGAAAAGGATCACAAACTACGCAATGACCCGCGTGTCACCAAACTAGGTGCCTTCCTCCGGCGTACGAGCCTGGACGAGCTTCCGCAGCTATTCAACGTCTTGGCGGGCGATATGAGCCTCGTCGGTCCGCGGCCGATCGTCGACGCCGAAATCCAGAAGTACGGCCGGCGCTTTCAGCAATACTGCGCGGTCAAGCCTGGCATCACGGGCCTGTGGCAAGTCAGCGGCCGCAATGACACGACCTACCGCGCCCGCGTCGCCCTGGACTGCATCTACGCCAAGCGCCGCACGGCCGCCCTGGATCTTGCCATCATGTTCAACACCGTACCCGCCGTGCTGCTGAGACGCGGGTCCTACTAGCCGGTGCTGACCCGCGCCTGGCTAACACCATCTCTTCGAATTCCCACTTCGAGTAACCCAACCATAGGCGGCTCGGTGCGGATCGTTTCCACGCCGGCAGCGTCGCCATTTTCCGGGCGTAGTTCATGACCTATTACAACTATCTCGGCCAGGCGATGGTGCAATCGGCCCCGGGACAGTCGAGCATCGATGGCTCCCCGGCGGGCGATGAAACCCTTCAGGCTTCGGCCGGAAGCTCGTCCATCTCCGGCGGCGGCGGTGGTGATCTGTTGATCGGCTCCTCCGGCGACACCACCTTCTACATCAAGGACAGCCACGACCGCGTCCAGGAGTCGCCCGGCGGGGGTGTCGACACACAGATCGCCTACACCTCGGTGATCCTCGCCCCCAACGTCGAGAATTTGACGGTCCACTTCGACTTCAACTTCGCCGTGGGCAACGAACTGAACAACCTCATCATCGTGGATGGTAGCCAGTGGATCAACGGCCTCGCCGGCGATGATGTCCTGGTCGGGTCGGTAACCCAGCGCACCACGTTCCAGGTCAGGATCGGCGACGGCAACGACGTCATCTACAACTGGAACGGCAACTCCCAGCTGCAGCTTCTGAACGCAGCGGGCTTCGAGACCGCGGCGGACGTCCGCGCCCAGATGACCCAGTCGGGCGCCGACAGCATCCTGCGGCTTTCGCAGACCGAAACCCTCACGTTCCGCGACATGACGCCGGCCGCCTTCACCGACCGACAGCTGCTGGGCGCGCTGGACACCACCAAGCTCGGCGCCATGACCTTCAGCGACGAGTTCGACACCCTTCAGATTCGCGACCCTTCGCTCGGCGTGGGCCAGTGGAACACCAATTTCGGCGGCAATCTGAAGGACCAATACGCCTACGCCCTGGTCCAGAACGGGGAGCAACAGTCCTATGTCGCACCCGGGTTCCAGGGCCGCGGTGACCACGACATCGGGGTCAATCCGTTCACGATCGAAAACGGTGTGCTGACGATCACCGCGGCGCCAGTGGCGGCCGACGATGTCTATGCCGCATGGGGCGCCACCCACACCTCGGGCATGCTCAACACCCTCGGCAGCTTCGCGCAGAAGTACGGGTATTTCGAGATGCGGGCGGAGGTCCCCACGGCGGTCGGTTCCTGGCCAGCTTTCTGGATGATCCCCAGCCCCTACAAGCCGAACGCAGAAGCCGACATCATGGAAGGGTTGGCTGCGACGCCCAATGTTGACTACCGGCGGGCCTATGGCGGCGTTGATGGGTCGGAGACACAATACGACAACGTCCTGACCGTCGACCCCGAGGGCTTCCACACCTACGGGATGTTGTGGACGCCCCAGACCGTGACCTTCTTCTACGATGGTCTCACCGTGCTGCACGGCGCGACGCCATCCACCTGGACAAGCCCGATGTCGCTGATCGTCAACCTCGCGGTTGGCGGGTGGGGTGGCGCGCCGGATCCGGCGGCCTTCCCGGCGAAATTGAACGTGGATTATGTCCGCGCCTACGCGCTCTCCGACGGGTCGACTGAGGTGCTCAACCTCACGACTCCGCTGCCGGTGGCCACCTTGCAGGACAACGGACCCGCCAGTGGGCAGGTGAATAAGCCTGTCACCTTCGAGGCGGACGGAGCGGCGGTCACCACCTCCCACATCCAGCTCTCACTGTCGCCTCCGACGACACTGCCGCCGGGCCAGACCATGATGATCTGGGAGGACGCCGGCGCGGTGTTCGGCGCGGTTTCGGATGGGTCTAATCTTGCGATGCCTACCGCGCTAATGGCTGGTTCGATCAGCCAGTTCACTGGAGCTGGAACCTGGCTCACCAGCGGCAAGGTCGTCTTCGCCTATCTGCAATCCAGCAGCGACGGCGGTCAGCACCTCTGGGACATCGTGTTTGATCCGGTGCGCAAGACCTTCGTCCGCCAGGACCTGGGCGCGGCGAGCGCCACCCCGGACGCCACCTTTATCGCTACCGGCCACGGTGGCTTCGCGGTCAGCTGGCACACCCCTGACGGCATGGTGGTGGCGCGGGGATACGATGAATATGCCTACGGCGGCGACGTGCCCGGATGGTATGGCCCCGCGCGCCAAGTGACCGGCGATCTCGTCGGGGTCACGGCGGACGGTCAGATCATCGCGAGCAATGGCGCTGGGCAGGAACTTTACACCCTGGCCGACGCATCGACCTACACCCCCTCGACCGTCTCGATCCAGTCGGCGCCGGTCACCCAGCTCGAGGACGACACGGGCGTCACCGCCTTCACCTATACGGTCATGCGATCAGGCGACACCTCGGCGGCGGGCGACGTCTCCTGGAGCGTCTCCGGCGCGGGGGCCAACCCGGCGCTCGGCGCCGACTTCCAGGGCGGCGTCCTGCCGACCGGACTCCTGAGGTTTAGCGCCGGCGAGCTGAGCAAGACCCTCACCGTCAATGTGGCCGGAGACGCCACGGTGGAGTCGGACGAGCGTTTTGTCGTGACGATTTCCAACCCGACCGGCGCGGGCGTCGAGCTGCGGAACGCCACGGCCAGCGGCGTCATTCAGAATGACGACACCGGCGCCGGTCCGGCGGAGCCTGGCGGCGCTGGTCAAGTCCTCACCGCCTCTGGTACGGGCGCCACCCTTTCGGGCGGCGCAGGCGACGACACGATCTACGCCAGCCAGGGGGACGATGTCCTGACCGGGGGCTCGGGCGCCGACCAGTTTGTATTCGGCAATGAGCCCTGGTCTCCCATTCGCATCACCGACTTCACCGTCGGCTCGGACAAGCTCGACCTTTCGGCCCTGATGCAGAAGGCGGGCTATACAGGGTCGGACCCCATCGCCGACCGGTACGTCACCCTGCTCGACGACGGGGCGGGGGGGACGAGACTGCTGTTCGACCGCGACGGAGAGGGGACGAGCCCGCAGTGGGGGAACTACGTCATCCAGCTGGATAAGGTGTCGAGTTCAGGTCTCACCTGGTCGGGACTCACCCAGGGCGCTGGTTCCCCGCCGCCGCCGTCTGGAGGCGGAACGCTAGTCGTGTTCGCGGGCCAGTCAAACATGGGCGTCTACGGGACCGATGCGTCAAACATCTCGAGTCTCTGGTCGCAGAGTCCTCTGACCCAGATCTGGAACCAGACGACGCAGACTTTCGAAGAGCTGCGCCCGGGCGTCAACACCGGCTACGCCGGTGCGCCCAATGGTTGGGGCCCCGAGGTCGCGTTTGCAATCGACATGCGCGCTGTGCATCCGGGGGAGACCCTCTACATCGTCAAGTCCGTGGCCGGTGGCACCCAACTGGCGCAGGACACGGGGCTGTATCACGCCGACTGGTCACCCATGAGCAGCGGTGAGCTCTTTGATCAGACCACCCAGATGATCAGCCAGGCTAGCGCCGCGGCCGGCGGCCTGCGGCCCGCGGCCGTGTTCTTTGGTCAGGGAGAGGAAGACGCCAACTACCAGGCGACGGCTCAGGCCTATGGCGGCAATCTGACGGCCTTCTTCTCGGCGGTTCGGGCCGACTGGCTTCAGGACCCCAATGGCAAGATCGGCTTCTTCGCAATCGGAACCTCTCCGCTCTATGCGGCCGATGTCCGGGCTGGTCAGCTGAGCGTCGATCAGGCTGACGCGAACGCCCTGAGCTTCGACGCCGCCGGCCTACCGCTGCAGGCTGATGGCCTGCATCTTGCGGCCGAGGGCGTCAACACATCTGGCGACAACTTCTTCCAGATCTTCCAAAGCTGGGCGGACGGCTCAACAGGCCCTGGCGGCGATGTATTCATCTCCGCGGGCCCGGGTTCGACCTTGGCGGGCGGCGCAGGCGACGACACCTTGATCGGCGGCCGTGGCGATGAAGTCCTGACGGGCGGCGCCGGCGCCGACGTGTTCTCGTTCCCGGCCGAACCCTGGTCACCCAACCGGATCACCGACTTCACGGTCGGCGTGGACCGGCTGGATCTTTCGGCGCTGTTCCAGAAGGCGGGCTATGCGGGGGCTGATCCGGTCGCCGACCACTACATCACGCTGCTGGACGATGGAGCCGGCGGCGCTCAGGTGCTGTTCGATCGGGACGGCGCCGGCCCCAGCCCGCAATGGGCCAACTATATCCTCAAGCTTGACCAAGTGTCGGCCGCCGGCCTGACCTGGTCGGCCCTTACCGGCGGCGGCGCGACAAACCCTCCGCCTGCCCAATCCCCCCAGCTGGCCTTCTCCTCCTCAGCGGTCAGCATCAACGAAGGCGACAACGGATCCACGGCCCTGGTCTTCAACCTAAGCCGTACCGGCGACCTCAGCGGAACCGCCAGCGCGTCCTGGTCAATCAGCGGGTCCGGCTCGGCGCCCGCAATGGCCTCCGACTTCCAGGGCGCGGCGCTCCCGGCTGGCAGCGTAGCCTTCGCGGCCGGCGAGGCGAGCAAGTCGATTGTCGTCCAGGTCGCGGGAGACGCCACCGCCGAACCCGACGAGAGATTCACGGTCACCCTCAGCAACGCGACAGGCGCCACGCTGGGGGTCAAGACCGCCAGCGGGACCATCCTTGACGATGACTCCGCACCCGCGCCCGACACGACAGTTCGGACGTCAGCGGCCGCCTACACCCTATCCGGATCGGATCACAATCTGGAGCTGGTCGGCTCCGTCGCCCAAAGCGGCACCGGCAGCGGGCTCGACAATACCCTGATCTCCAATGACTATGGCTCCAGCCTCAACGGGCTGGACGGCGCCGACACCCTGGTGGCTGGGCACGGCGCGGACATCCTCAGCGGCGGCGCAGGCGCCGACGTCTTCGCCTTCCGTGTGCTGCCCTGGAATGCTGGCCACGTCACCGACTTCGTGGTGGGGACCGACAGGCTCGATCTCAACGCGCTGTTGAGCGCCAGCGGCTATGTGGGCTCAGACCCGGTCGGCGACGGGTATCTAAACCTGTCGTCGGATGGCGCGGGCGGCGTGCGGATCGCCTTCGACACCGATGGCCCCGGCGCCGCGAACCCCTGGCCGACGACAATCACTACGCTCAATGGTGTGGCCAGCACCGGCCTGACCTACGCCCAGCTGACATCCAGCTCCGCCACGCCGCCACCTCCGCCGCCGCCACCTCCTCCGCCTGGCGGCGACGAGACAGCGGGTCGGGTTCTCACCTCGTCCAAATATGGTGACGTGCTTGCGGGAGGGGCCGGGGCAGACACGCTCAACGCCGGGCAGGGACCCGACGTCCTGACCGGCGCGGGCGGCCCAGACATTTTTGTCTTTGCAAACGCGCCCTGGAATGCCGGACACATCACTGACTTCACGCCAGGTGTGGACGTGATCGACCTGAGCCAGCTGGCGGCCGCAACGGCCTATAGCGGTGGTGATCCGCTCGCAGACCGCTGGCTGGAACTCCGCGCTGATGGCTCAGGCGGAACCCAGGTCTATGTTGACCTTGACGGTCCCTCGGGGTCGCAGTGGCCGACGCTGGTCACCACCCTTGATCACGTGAGGCCGGCCCTAATCTCGGCTCAGGACTGGGTGATCCACTAGTGGAACAGCCAGTCACCAGCGCGGATGCTGTTGAGTTCGACCCGGTCGAGGGTCGTAATCAAGAAAGGCCACTCTGGACCCTGCGGACCGTCGATGTCCACGAAGACCCGGACGCCTCCGGAGCCATCTGACTGCAGGCTGAAGTAGCCGTCCATCAAGGGATCAGATCCTCGATACTGGGCGGCGGCGAAGATGGCCCTAAGATCCAGGACATCGGAACCGGGCGCAAAGTCGGTGATGTGACCGGCGTTCCAGGGTGTCTCCTGGAACACGAAACGGTCGGCGCCCGCGCCCCCGGTGAGCACATCGGCATACCTCCCGGCCATGAGGGTGTCGGCCCCCACTGTTCCACTGAGTTGCGCGACGGGCCCATTTGACGCCACCAGGACGCCGGTCGGCTGCTGCGTCCCCGCAGGGGTCATCAGGTTGGCCGCGGTAAGATCCCCAGGGCGAACGGCGTCCAGAGTCGTGATGGTGATTGGCCAGGGATTGCCGATGCCCCGGCCGTCGACGTCCCAGAGCACTTGGCTTCCGCCGGCGCCATCGTCGCGCAGGACCAGGTAGCCGTCAGCGATCGGGTCGGTCCCGGTGTAGTTGGATTGTGCGATGAACGCTGAGAGATCCAGACGATCAACCCCCAAAACGAAATCGGTGATGTGACCAGCGTTCCAGGGCAGGTTGGCGAAGGCGAAGCTGTCAGCGCCCGCCCCACCGGTGAGGACGTCCGGGCCTTGGCCGGCATTGAGCGTGTCCGAGCCCGCGCCGCCTGTCAGGATGTCGGAGTAAGTTTCCGACTGCAGCACGACGCCGCCTGAGGCCGCCGGCTGACTGTTTGGCGGGTCGCCCGATGGCGCCGCTGTTCCTCCGAACACCTTGGCTGCAGTCAGACCCAGTGGCGACACGCCGTCGAGAGTAGCGATGGTGAAGGCCCAGGGGTTGCCGCTCGCGGGGCCGTCGATGTCGAGCATGACCTTCGTCCCGCCCAGTCCGTCGGAGACGAACGAGACATAGCCGTCGGCCACCGGGTCCGCACCACTGTAGCCAGCCGCGTAGAGGGCGGAGAGGTCGATCCTGTCGACGCCGACTTGGAAGTCGGTGATGTAGCCCGCGTTCCATGGCAGGTTCTTGAAGACGAAGACATCGGCGCCGCCCCCTCCCGTGAGCCTGTCGGGGCCCTGGCCCGCCGTAACCGAATCCGCGCCCGCGCCGCCCGTGAGGGTGTCGGCGTAGCCGGAGGCCGTGAGGCGGAGGCCCGAGGCCTCAGCTGCGGGGGCGCCGGTTGCGACCGTGCCCGGGAGCGCATAGGCCCGGATGTAGTCGATCTTCAGCTCGGTCGGCAGGGCGCCCCGGTCAATCTCGCCACCCCAGCCGCCGAGCGCCAGGTTGGCGATCATGTACATGGGCTTGTTCATGTCGGCTGGAGTCGCGGCCTGGAACACCTCCACGCCATCGACGTACCATTTCAGGCTCGTGGCGGTCCAAAGCACGCCATAGGTGTGGAAGCCGTCGGCCGTGTCAGGCACGAAGGCGGCCTGACCCGAGGAGACGTGGTCGCCGTTCAGCCCCGAGTGGGCGGTGGTCCAGGCCGCCCGGGGATCCGACGAGAGGGTCTCCATGACGTCGAGTTCCGGCGGCCAGGATCCGTCGGCCGGCAGCAGCCAGAAGGCGGGCCAGGCTCCGGCGGCCTCGGGCAGGTCGGCGCGCATTTCGAAATAGCCGTAGGTCTGGGTGAAGGTCGGCCGGGTCGAGATCATTCCAGAGGTGTATTCGTAGCCGTAGGTCTCCGGGTTGGAGGTCGGCCGCGCCTGGATGGACAGGGTGCCGTCCGCGTTGGAGGTGAACGGCGTCACCGCGAAGTCCCCCGCGTGACCTCGGAAGTAGGGGGAGACGTAGACCTGTTTCTCATTGTTGGTGGCGAGGGTGTAGGAGCCCAGACCCTGCTCGCCCTGGTACCCGTAGTCGGGACGCCAGACGCCGTTCGGATTGCTTTGCGCATCCCACAGCGACAACGGCTGGTCGAACTCGTCACGGAACGTCATCGCGCCCAGTTGGCTGGGGTCCAGCTGCAGTTCGAAGTCCTGGGCGCTGAGCTGTGAGATGTTGAGATTTCTCAGCATGACGCCGTCACCGCCGCCGAGGTCGAGCTTCACGTCGCCGCCCACCTGGGTCAGGTGGGAGTGCAACTGCGTGAAGTTCGTGTATCCGCCGGTGAGGCGGATAACGTCCTCGCCCGGGGAGAAGTCCTGGATGACGTCGCTGCCTTCACCCTTGACCACCAGGAAGACGTCCGCCCCGGCGCCGCCAATCAGGATGTCCTGACCGCCGCCGCCATAGAGCTGCTGGGAGCCGGCCCCGCCCTGGATAATGTTGTCGCCGGCGCCCCCGGCGCCGTAGGTGCGGTCGCCATTGACCTCGAGGTTCTCAACTTCGGAGTACTTCGGGAGGTAAACGTTCGACCAGGCGACGATCTTATCGACCCCGCCGTTGGCCTGCTCGACCACCTGGTCGGATGACGATTTCAGATAATAGGTATCGCCCCCGGCGCCGCCCACCATCCGATCGCCCTGGCCGCCCCACAGGGAATTGGCGTCGGCGTTTCCCGTCAGGGTATCTCTGCCGTCGGTCCCGTATAGGTCGGAGACAGGCGTGTTTGTTCCGACGGCGACTGAGCCGTCATATTTGAGCAAGGACATTCAGTTTCCCCGATCCGGAGCCGACACCCGACACACCAGGCGCCTCTCGCGGTCCGACAAAGCTAGCGCTTACCGCCTTTCCAACACATGACCCAAGATGCCGCACAAATAGTTTCCGCGCGGCTCGGGAGGGCCCAAATGCAGTCGTTGTGCGACGCAAACAAGCTTAGCCTTAGGCGGCTTCAGACGTTATTCGTGAGGAGCCTGATGCATAATCAATATCGATAGGGGTTTGATCTAACACAAGATCAAGCGTCACCTTAGGCCTGCCGCTGATTGCGAGACGTGCAGAGTTACATGGGTTCGGATAACGAAGGTCTGCGGGACGCAGATGTGGCAATTTGTCCAAGCCGCCCGAGCCTTTTTGCCGCGCGGCGGCGTTGCGGGAGGCTACGCCTCACGCCGTCGTGAAGGGCGCCCCCGACCCGGCGCATGGGTCGGGGGCTTTCTTGTGCCTGGAGCCGTGCCGCGCCGTGGCCGCCACGTCCATGCTCTGATGTCTTGCCCCTGACTCATCTCGCGTCAGGTGGTCTAGCTGAGCTCGTCAGCGTCTAGTGAAGCCAGTCGGTCGGATGCAGGGCGCCGGGCAGGACACGGTCTAGGGTCGTGATCGTGATCGGCCAGGGGTTCGCACCGCCTGGACCGTCTGAGTCGAACATCACCCTGGTTCCGCCCGCGCCATCGGCCACGAAGCTGAGGTATCCCTCCGCGACGGGGTTCGAGCCGCTGTACCGGCTGGCGGCGAACAGGGCGCGCAGATCCAGCACATCGACGCCCGGCGTGAAGTCCGTGACATGTCCCGCGCTCCAGGGCGGAGCCTTGAATACGAAGCTGTCAGCGCCGCCGCCGCCGGTGAGCCAGTCCGCCCCCTGGCTGGCGTTCAGGGTGTCGGCTCCGGATCCACCGGTCAGTGTTGCGCCGGGATAGGGCGATGTCTGCACCTGTCCGGCGGCGCCCGGCGCGGTGGCGGGCGCACCCCCTATCAGGGTGGCGCTGGTCAGGGACGACGGCGCGACGCCGTCCAGTGTGGTGATGACGAACTTCAAGCTGTTCGCGCCGCCCGGGCCATCGGAGTCGAGCAGGACCCTCGTCCCCCCGGCGCCGTCTGACGCCAGGCTCACATAGCCATCCGCCACCGGGTTCGCACCCGAATAGCCGTTGGCGTAGAGGGCGGAAATGTTCAGCTTGTCGGTCCCCACCTGGAAATCGGTGATGTGGCCGGCGTTCCAGGGCAGGCCCTTGAAGACGAAGGTGTCGGCGCCGCCGCCGCCGGTGAGCCGGTCGGAGCCCTGGCTGGCGTTGAGGGTGTCGGCGCCAGATCCCCCTGTCAGAGTCGCCCCGGGATAGGGCGAGGTCAGCACCTGTCCGCCGCCGCCCGGAGCGGGGGCCGCCGTCCCGGCCCCGCCGCCGACGAGACTTGCGCTGGTCAGGCTGCTGGCCGACACCCCCTCCAGGGTGGCGATCTGGAACTTCAGGCTGTTGGCGCCGCCCGGACCATCGGTGTCCAGCAGGACTTTGGTCCCGCCGCCGCCGTCGGAGACAAAGCTCACATAGCCGTCAGCGACAGGATTGGAGCCGTTATAGCCATTGGCATAGAGGCTGGAGAGGTCGAGCTGGTCGGTTCCCACCTGGAAGTCGGTGATGCGACCGGCGTTCCAGGGGATCGCCTTGAACACAAAGATATCCGCCCCGGCGCCGCCGGTGAGCCGGTCCGACCCTTGGCTCGCCATCAGGGTGTCGGCGCCCGTTCCGCCCGTCAGCGTCGCGCCGGCATAGGCTGAGGTCAGCACCTGGCCCGCGCCGCCCACCGCCGGAGCGGGGGCCGGGGGAGGGGCCGGAGTGGCCGGCGCCCCGCCGTCGGCCTGCGCCAGGCTGAAGGCATGGATGTAGTCCACGCGCAGGTCGGCCGGGAATGGCGTGGAGGCGTCTGGCGAACCTGCCCAGTTGCCGCCGACCGCGAGGTTTACGAGCATCCGCATGGGGGAATGCATGTCCACCGGCGTGGCGGTCTGCCAGACCTCGGCGCGGTCCACATAGAAGGTGATGGTCTGCGCGGTCCACTTCACCCCGTAGGTGTGGAAGCCGTCGCCATAGGGGTTGAAGGCGGCGTTCCCCAGGGTCGGGACGCTGTTGCTGTGGATGGCGTTGTGCGCCGCCTTCGTGTCGCTTCCGAGCCCTTCGAGAACATCGATCTCCTTGTTCTCGGGGCCGAGCAGCCAGAAGGCCGGCCACAGTCCCTGGCCCTCCGGCAACTCGGCGCGGATTTCAAAATAGCCATAGGTCTGGGTGAAGTTGGAGACGAGGAGACCCGACGAATAGTCATAGCCCCACATCTGGTCCGACTGCGCCTGCGTCACCGGCTGGGCGGTGATCGTCAGTACACCATTGTTGAAGGAAAAGGGGTTCAGACCTAGCGGCGAGCCGGCCGTCCCCTGGAAGGCTGAACTGGTGTAGATTTGCTGTTCGCCGTTGCGGGGAAGGGTGAAGCTGTTCAGCCCGGTTCCGGCATAGCCAAAGTTCGTGGTCCAGTTCGCCGGGATGGTCTGCGAGCTGTTGAACTCTTCGCTGAAGGTGGCTCCGCCCAGGCTGGCCGGGTTCAACGGCAGCTTGAAGTCGTTGGCGGTGAACTGACCCACGGCGGCGTTGCGGAAGGCGATCATCGTGCCGCCGTTATTCAGAATGACGTCAGCGCCCTGCTGGGTCATCGCCGCCTGCACCGCCTGAAAGCTGACCAAAGGCCCGCCGATCAGGCGAACGGCGTCCTGTCCGTGGCCAAAATTCTGGATGACCTTGTCGCCCTCGCCGAGAGCAATGATGAAGGTGTCTCGAGAGTGGCTCCCAATGAAGACGTCCTGTCCGGCCCCGCCGTACAGTTGCGCATCATTACCGAGAGATTTGATGATGTTGTTCTGGGAATTTCCGGCCGCATATTGATTGTCGCCGAAGTTCGTCAGATTTTCTACAGAATCTGGAAGCGTATAGGACTGCCATATCTGTACAGTATGTGGGCCAGTTCCATAATTTTGAGAAATTTGCTGATTTGGATTGCTTAGCCAGTCAATAGACCAAGGCGACGTTTCAGACAAAACGGTACCGGAGTAGTTTGCATATCCCATTGGACGTTGCTCTCACGCGTTCTGATTGCAGAAAAGTTAACGCCGCTTCCCGCCCCTGAGGCAACCGACCCGACTCGAGATAAATGACGCGTTTCAGTTCAGCAATGCAATTGTATTGCAGCGCTTAGATTTTCTGTGGCTCTGCATTTGGGGTTTCCAATTCTGAATCGGGCGACAAAAACGAACAATATTTCGCCACGAATATTCTTTGGAGTGAATATGGCCGCGCTTGCTTGCGCCCGGGCGCGCGCCGGCTTGACCCTCCTGCACATGGTGAAGCCGGTCGCCGCGCGGGGCGTGCGCCCGCGATCTCCGCCGTCCGGGCTCGGTCCGACGCGTCGTCGGCGCCCACGCCCTTGACCGAAAGCGCCTTGAGCCCACGGGGGTTGATAGGGATCGGGTGACCGAGCGGTGTCTGACCTCTATGAGAGGCGGACGCCGTCCGCCCCTGACATAGAGACCACAATGAGCGAATCCAGCGCCCAGCGCCCTGAGACCCTGGCCATTCACGCTGGGGCCACGCCAGATCCCACCACCAAGGCCCGCATCACGCCGATCTATCAGACGGCTTCCTATGTGTTCGAAGACAGCGATCACGCCGCGGCCCTGTTCAACCTGGAGGCCGGCGGCAACATCTACACTCGGCTGGGCAATCCCACCCAGAGCGTGCTTGAGGCCCGGGTCAGCGCCCTGGAGGGCGGGATCGCCGGCCTGGCGGTCGCCAGCGGCCATGCGGCCCAGTTCCTGGTGTTCCACACCCTGCTGGAACCCGGCTGCAACATCGTCGCCTCCCGCAAACTCTACGGCGGCTCCATCAACCAGCTCTCCCAGAGCTTCAAGAAGATGGGCTGGGGCGTCACCTTCATCGACACCGACGACGCCGCCGACTACGCCAAGGCGATCAATGACAAGACCCGCGCGGTGTTCATCGAGTCCATCGCCAACCCCGGGGGAGTGATCTCCGACATCGCCGCCATCGCGCAGGCGGCCCATGCGGCGGGCGTCCCCCTGGTGGTCGACAACACCCTGGCCTCTCCCTACCTCTGCCAGCCCTTCGCCCATGGGGCCGACATCGTGGTCCACTCCCTGACCAAGTTCCTCGGAGGCCACGGCAATTCCATCGGCGGCATGATCGTCGACAGCGGCCGCTTCGACTGGGCGGCCGGCGGCAAGTACCCCTACCTCTCGACGCCCAATCCCAGCTATCACGGCAAGGTCTTCACCGAGGCCTTTGGCCCGGCCGCCTTCATCGTCGCCTGCCGCGCGCTCGGTCTGCGCGACCTCGGGCCCGCGATCTCCCCCTTCAACGCCTTCATGATCCTGACCGGGATCGAGACCCTGCCGTTGCGGATGGAGCGGCACTGTCAGAATGCCCTGGCCGTCGCCCAATGGCTGCAGGCTCATCCCAAGGTGGCCTGGGTCTCCTATGCCGGTTTGCCGGGGGATCGCTATCACGCCCTGGCCCAGCGCTACGCGCCCAAGGGCGCGGGCGCTGTCTTCACCTTCGGACTCAAGGATGGCTACGCCGCCGGTGTGAAGCTGGTGAGTTCGGTGAAGCTATTCTCGCACCTGGCCAATATCGGCGACACACGCAGCCTCATCATCCACCCCTCCTCCACGACCCACCGTCAGCTGGAAGAGGCTGACCAGATCACAGCCGGCGCCGGTCCAGACGTGGTGCGTCTGTCGGTGGGTCTCGAGCACATCGAGGACATCATCGCCGACCTCGACCAAGCGTTGGCGGGCCTATGATCTCGCTTCAAACGTCGCCGTGAAGCGCCAGTGATCAGGAAGGACTCGTGGAGGAATTCTATCCCGTAATTCGGACGATCCACATATGGGCGGTCGTGGCCAGCGGCCTGCTGTTCGCCTTGCGCGGTGGGGCCTGGAACCTGCTGGAGGCGCGCTGGCCCAAGGTCCTGCCCGTGCGGATCCTGTCCTGGGTGATCGACTCCGCGTTGCTCTCCGCGGCGCTCATCCTGACGACCCTTATCCAGCAGTATCCGTTCGCCGATGCTTGGCTCACGACAAAGGTGGTGTTGCTCGTGGTCTATATCGGCCTTGGCGCCATGGCTTTCTCCCAGAGACGCTCCCGCTCGGTCCGCATCGGCTTCTGGGTGGCCGCGCTCTGTGTCTTCGGCTTCATTGTCAGCGTGGCGCGGGCCCACAGCCCTCTCGGGCTTTTCGCGAGCCTCGGCGCCTAACTCCTCGCTCAGCCTACGAGGTGGGCGCGCAGACGGAGTGATGATCTTCGACAGCCGAGTTGACCCCCATCAAGGTGTGCGGCGCCCCAGGGGGCTAAGGCTCGCCGTCGAGTTGGTGGAGGCCGCACATGAATTTTGACCTGTCTGAACGCCAGGCGCTGTGGCGCGATCGCGTGCGGGCCTTCATGGCGGCGCATATCTACCCCTCGATTCCGCTCTATCAGCAGCAAGCCAACCAGGTGGGCGCAGCGCGCTGGCAGGTCATTCCGATCGTGGAGGAGCTGAAGGCGCGGGCCTATTCCGAGGGGCTTTGGAACCTGTTCCTGAACCCATCGGAACAGGACGACGACGCCTATACGGGGCCGGGGTTGAGCAATCTCGAATACGCGCTGTGCGCCGAGGAGATGGGCCGGGTCGCCTTCGCTTCGGAGGTGTTCAACTGCTCGGCGCCCGACACCGGTAACATGGAGGTGCTGCGCCAGTATGGCTCGGCCGCGCAAAAGGCCCAGTGGCTGCGGCCGCTGATGGACGGCGAGATCCGCTCGGCCTTCCTGATGACCGAGCCCGACGTGGCCTCCTCCGACGCCACCAACATCCAGACCTCGATCCGCCGCGACGGCGACAGTTACGTCATCAACGGCCGCAAGTGGTGGTCTTCGGGCATTGGCGATCCGCGCTGCAAGGTCGCCATCCTGATGGGCAAGACCGATCCTGAGGGCGCCCGCCATTCCCAACAGTCCCAGATCCTGATCCCCACCGACGCCCCCGGGTTCGAGGTGGTCCGCATGCTGCCGGTCTTCGGCTATGACGACGCCCCTCATGGCCACGCCGAGGTGATGCTGCGAGACGTCCGGGTGCCGGTGGAGAACCTGATCCTGGGGGAGGGGCGAGGTTTTGAGATCGCCCAGGGCCGTCTCGGCCCCGGCCGCATCCATCACTGCATGCGCGCGCTCGGGGCCACCGAGGTGGCCTTGGAGAAGATGGTCGACCGCCTGCTCTCCCGGGTGGCCTTCGGCAAGCGGCTGGCGGACCAGTCGGTCTGGGAGGAGCGGATCGGCGACGCGCGATTGGAGATCGAGATGACCCGCCTGCTGTGCCTGAAGGCCGCCGATATGATGGACAAGGTGGGCAACAAGGCCGCCCAGCTCGAGATCGCGATGATCAAGGTGGCCGCGCCCCGCACCGCCCTGAAGGTGCTGGACGACGCCATGCAGGCCCACGGCGGCGCGGGCCTGTCGGAGGACTTCGGCCTGGCGCGCGCCTATGCCGGCATGCGCGCCCTGCGGATCGCCGATGGCCCCGACGAGGTGCACAGGCGGGCCATCGCCAAGCTGGAGATCGGCCGCCACGGCGCCCGCCTGCGGGCTTGGCGCGACGGCGCGCCGCTGGAGGGCGGACAGATTCCGACCCCGGCCTAGATCGAAAATCCTGGAACCCGACACCCCATGAAGACCGGCATCGACGAACGGCTGCCCTTTCACCCTTTGAACATCGCGGTCCTGACCATCTCCGACACTCGGACGGAGGTCACCGACACCTCCGGCGGCCTGTTGGCGGACCGACTGACCAGCGCCGGCCACGTCCTGGCCGCCCGGGTCATCGTCCCCGACGAGGCGGGCGCCATCGCGAGCCAGGTCCGCGCCTGGGCGGCGGCGGCCGAGGTGGACGTGATCCTGACCACGGGCGGCACCGGGTTCTCGCCGCGCGACGTGACGCCTGAGGCGGTTGCGCCCCTGCTGGACAGGAGCATGGACGGCTTCTCTGTGGTCTTTCACCAGGCGAGTCAGGGCACCGTCGGTGTCTCGACCCTGCAGTCGCGCGCCCTGGCCGGCCAGATCGGCGAGACCTTCATCTTCTGCATCCCCGGCTCCACCGGCGCCTGCAAGGACGCCTGGGACCTGGTGCTGGCCGAGGAATTCGACAGCCGCTTCCGCCCCTGTTCGCTGGTGGGTCAGATCCCGCGCTATCGGGGCGTCTGCAATTGATCAGCTTCGACGACGCTGTGGCCCTGGTCTCCGGGCTCGCCCGGCCCCTGGCTACCGAGCGCGTCGGGCTCGACCAGGCCGACGGCCGCGTGCTCGCGGTTCCCCTCGTGGCGAGGGGGGCGTCACCTGCCGTCGCGGTCTCCGCCATGGACGGCTACGCCGTGCGAGAGGCCGACCTGTCGCGCGGCGCGGTCAGCCTTCCGGTGGTGGGGGTCGCCTATGCTGGCAAGGGTTTTGACCAGCCCCTGGCGCCGGGCGCCTGCGTGCGCATCTTCACCGGCGCTCCGGCCCCTGCGGGGACCGACCGCGTGGTGATGCAGGAAGCGGTGCGCGATGAAGGCGGCGTCGCCTACTTCGCCGAAGCCCCCTGCGGTGGGCGGCATGTCCGCGCGGCCGGCTGCGACTTCCGGGCCGGCGACGAACTGTTGGCTGCGGGCCTGCGGCTCACACCGCAGAGGCTGATTGCGGCCGCCGCGGCCGACCAGTCCGAATTGGCGGTCGTGGCCCGGCCAAGGGTGATGATCCTCAGCACGGGCGACGAACTGCATGAGCCGGGCCAGGGTCTCGGCGGTGGGGCGTCGATCCCCGAAAGCGTCTCCTTCGGCCTGGCTGCCCTGGTGCGGGCCTGGGGCGGAGAGGTCATCGGCCGACGGCGGCTTGGGGATGACCTGTCCCTGCTGCAGGAAGCCGCCGGCGAAGCGCTGCAGGCCGCCGACCTGGTGGTGGTCACCGGCGGGGCCTCCGTCGGCCAACGCGACTACGCCAAGGCGATGTTTGCGCCGTTCGGCCTGGACTGCGTGTTCGCAAAGGTGGCCATCAAGCCCGGAAAACCCGTCTGGCTGGGGCGGGCCGGGGGCAAGCTGGTGGTGGGCCTGCCGGGCAATCCCACCGCGGCCCTTGTGACCGCGCGCCTGCTGCTGGCGCCGCTGGTGGCTGGCCTGGGCGGGCAGGCCACGGACCGCGCCCTCGCCTGGCGCTGGGCGCCGCTGACGCAGGCGTTGGAGGCCTGCGGCGATCGGGAGACCTTCGTGCGCGGGCAATGCCTTACAGCGGGCGTCGCGCCGTTGTCGGACCAGGATTCCTCGTCCCAAAAGGCCCTGGCCCTGGCCGATGTGCTTATCCGTCGGCGACCGGGTGACCCAGCCGCGGCGATCGGAGACCGAGTCGAGGTCCTCGAGTTCTGAGGACCTCGACTACAGGAAGTGGGGGAAGAGGACGTCGTTCTCCAGGCGCATGTGCTCGCGCAGGTCGCGGTCGAGCTTGCGGCAGGCCTGGGAAAGCGCGCGCCAGGTCTTGCAGGCGTCCTGGGGTGGGGTGAAGTCCCGGGTCAGGGCCGCCAGACGGTCGAGCTGCTCATAGACGTCGTCATGTTCAGCCATCATCCGCGAGATGGGGAATTTCAGGACCCCGCAGGAGCCGGCCAGCATGGTGGGGAAGAGGATGTTCTCCTCCTTGAGCTGGTGGCCCTCCAGGTCGTCGGCCATGACCGCCAGGTGGTCGGCCAGGCCGCGGGGGCACTCGGGGTCGCCGGCGTGAACCCGCTCCACCGTGCGCGCCAGCTCGATGGCTTCAGGAAACTCCCGGCGGTGGGTTTCGTGAAAGCGCTCCAGGATATGATCGATCAGCTCTCCGGCCGCGCGCTCGGCGGTCTTTCCTCCACGGGTGGCTGCGGTCAGGTCACGCTCAAGCTTCTCCAACTTCGTCAGGGGACCCCTGACACGGAAGATGTCGCTGGCCTCTGGGGATCGCTTGACCAACTCGCGGGCCCAGAGATCGAGTCCAGGGGTGGGGATCGGGATCATGGCGGCCTCCTCAATGAGGACAGACTAGACCGCCTGCGTTCCCCGCGCCTTGAGCCGGGCCTGACTCCGGCTTGATCTTGGCCAAGTGGCCGCCTGGCTGTTTTGGTGGCCCGCGACACCCAATGCGCGCGCCGGGCGCCGCAGGGAATCGGACAGCCTCGTTCTCCCACGCAGAGAGAGCGCCATGGCCTTCGACAATCCCTTCGCCGGAGAAATCTGGTCCAGCAAGTACCGTTTCGCCCCTGCCGGCGGGGGCGGGGACGCTAGTCTCGCCGAGACCTGGGCCCGCGTCGCCCGCGCGGTGAGCGAGCCCGAGGCGCCCGACCGTCGTGAAGCCTTCCGCGCCGAGGTGATGGACGCGCTCACCGACTGCCGCTTCCTGCCCGCCGGCCGCATCCTGGCCGGCGCCGGCACGCAGCGCACGGTCACCCTGTTCAACTGCTTCGTCATGGGAAAGATTCCGGACGACCTGGGCGCCATCTTCGAGCATGTCCGCGAGGCCGCCGTCACCCTGCAGCAAGGCGGCGGGGTCGGCATGGACTTCTCCTCCGTGCGACCCAACGGTGCCCTAGTCCGCGGTGTCGGGGCCGACGCCTCGGGACCGCTCAGCTTCATGGACGTCTGGGACTCCATGTGTCGCACCATCCTGTCGGCCGGTCAGCGGCGGGGGGCGATGATGGGTTGCCTGCGCATCGACCACCCCGACATCGAGGCCTTCATTGACGCCAAGCGCGAACCCGGACGTCTGCGCAACTTCAACCTCTCAGTGTTGGTGACCGACGCGTTCATGCAGGCCCTGGCCTCGGATGGGGAGTGGCCGCTGGTGTTCGACGGCAAGGTCCACCGCAATGTTCGCGCGGCCGACCTGTGGGCGCGGCTGATGACCGCCACCTACGACGCCGCCGAGCCGGGGGTGATCTTCATCGACCGGGTCAACGCCAACAACAACCTAGCCTATTGCGAGGAGATCCTGGCCAGCAATCCCTGCGGCGAGCAGATGCTGCCGGCCTACGGCGCCTGCCTGCTCGGATCGCTTAACCTGGCGCGCCTGGTGGAGGCGCCGTTCTCTGAGGGCGCGGTCCTGGACGAGGCGCTGCTGGCCGGATTGACCCGTACGGCGGTCCGCATGCTGGACAATGTCATCGACATCTCGCGCTTTCCTCTGGAGGCCCAGGCGGCGGAGGCCAGGGCCAAGCGTCGGATCGGCATCGGCGTCACCGGCCTGGCCGACGCCCTGCTGTTCTGCGGCGCCCGCTATGGCGGGGATGAGGCTGTGACCCTGACCCAGCGCTGGCTGCAGGTGATCAAGCGCGAGGCCTACCGCGCCTCGGCGGCGCTGGCTGCCGAGAAGGGTAGCTTCCCGCTCTATGATCCGCAGATCCTGGAGCGCCCGAACCTGCTGAGCCTGGACGGGGAGACCCGAGCCATGATCGCCGAGCATGGCCTGCGCAACGGGTGCCTGACCTCCATCGCGCCCACCGG
>NZ_JANPJP010000249.1:0-3360 GCF_031425575.1 Phenylobacterium sp. | reverse complement strand
CTTCTCCATGCCCGTCGACCACCTGCACGCCCTGCAGGAATTGGCGCGCCACTTCGCCGCCGAGGATCACTCCAACACCGTCGTGGTCTCGCCCGATCTCGGCAACGCCAAGGAGGCCGCGGCCTTCGCCCGCCTGCTGGGAGCTGGCGTCGCCGCCGCGGCCAAGCAGCGCTTCTCCGGCGATCGGGTGGAGATCAGAGCCATCAATCGGCGAGGTCAGCGGCCGCGACGTCATCGTCCTGGATGACGAGATCGCCAAGGGCACCACCGTCATTGAACTCATCGCCCACCTGCGCCGCGAGAACGTCCGGTCGATCCGGGTCGCCTGCACCCACGGTCTGTTCGCCAATGACGCGGCCCGCCGCATCCTCGCGGAGCCCGGCGTGGAAGAGTTGATCACCACCAACACCGCCCCGATCTCGGAGAAGGACCGGGCCTCCGGCCTGAAGGTGCTGTCGGTGGCGCCGGCCCTGGCCGAGGCGATCCGCCGAATCCACAACGGCGAGTCGGTGAGCGCCCTCTTCGCCTGACGTGACAGGGGAGCTCTCGTCGGCTAATCGACCCCCTCCAAGTTGATGGAGCGCGTAGCGCCGTGACCGAGACCCCTGAAGAGCAAGGCTGGGCCACCGCGAAGACCCTGGCCGAGGCCCTGCCCTACATCCAGCGCTACGACCGCGAGACCGTGGTGATCAAATACGGCGGCCACGCCATGGGAGAGGAGTCCGTCGCCCGCCTGTTCGCCGCCGACGCCGTGCTGCTGAAGTTGTTGGGCCTGCACCCTGTCGTCGTGCACGGCGGCGGCCCGCAGATCTCCCGCATGCTCAACAAGGCCGGGGTGAAGTCGACCTTCATCGACGGCCTGCGGGTGACCGACGAGGCCACCATGGAGGTCGCCGAGATGGTGCTGTCGGGCGCCATCAACAAGGAGATCGCCAACTGGATCACGCTCGCCGGCGCCGAGGCCGATGTGCGCGGCGTGGGCCTGTCGGGCAAGGACGCCCGGCTGATCACCGTCCGCAAGGTCGAGCGCAGCAAGATCGATCCCGACAGCAATATCGAAAAGGCCGTCGACCTGGGCTTTGTGGGGGAGCCCACCCGCATCGATCCGCAGCTGATTCAGGGGCTGATCTCGGCCGATCATGACTACATCCCGGTGATCGCCCCCATCGGCGTCTCGGAAGAAGGCCAGACCTTCAACATCAACGCCGACACCGTGGCCGGCGCCCTGGCCGGCGCGCTGAAGGCCAAGCGCATGCTGCTGCTCACCGACGTCACCGGCGTCCTGGGCGCCGACGGCGAACTGATCCGTGAGATGAGCATCACGCAGGCCCGGGACGCCATCGCCACCGGCGTCGCCTCGGGGGGCATGATCCCCAAGCTGGAGACCGCCATCGCCGCGGTGGAGTCCGGCGTCGAGGCCGTGGTCATCCTGGACGGCCGCCGTCCCCACGCCATGCTGGTGGAGCTGTTCACCGAGCACGGGGCCGGCACCCTCATCACCCGATGACCGCCGACCTGACCCACATCGACACCTGGCTGTTTGATCTCGACAACACCCTCTATCCGGAGGAGTCGGGCTTCATGAGTCAGGTCGAGGGTCGGATGACCGACTTCGTGGCCAGGGTCACCGACCTGCCGCGCGACCAGGCCTACATCCTGCAGAAGAAATACTTGGCCGAGCACGGCCTGACCCTGCGCGGCCTGATGCTGAACCACGGCGTCGACCCGGCCGACTTCCACGCCCTGTTCCACGACCTGTCCCTGGAGCTGCTGGCCCAGGATCCCGACCTGGTGGGCGCGCTCTCCCAGCTGCCCGGCCGGCGCTTCATCTTCACGAACGCCGACGACAAGCACGCCGAGCGGGTCCTGGCCCATCTCGGCCTCGCCGACCTGTTCGACGACGTCTTCCACATCCATTCCTTCGGCTTCACGCCCAAGCCGGACCCGGTGGGGTTCCAGCGGATGCTCGACGCCCACGGCCTGGATCCCCGCGCGACGAGCTTCTTCGAGGACTCCGAGCGCAACCTGAAGCCCGCCTTCGACCTGGGCATGACCACGGTGCTCGTGGGACCGCAGGCGCAGCACTCCACCGCACCTTTCGTGAACCACCGCACCACCAAGCTCACGCCGTTCCTCACGGGCGCGCGTCTGAAGGAAACCACTTGATGTCCCTAGACCTGAAGTCCGTGATCGAAGCTGCCTGGGAAGCCCGCGACGGCGTCAACACCGGCACCACCGGCGAGGTCCGCGAGGCCGTCGAGGAAACCCTGAACCAGCTCGACGCCGGGACCCTGCGGGTCGCCAGCCGCGGCGATGATGGCGTCTGGACCACCCACCAGTGGGCCAAGCAGGCGATCCTGCTGTCGTTCCGGCTCAGCGCCAACCAGCTGATCGACGCCGGCGCGCCGCACCCCTATTGGGACAAGATTCCGCTCAAGTTCACCGGCTGGGACGCCGCCCGCTTCGAGGCCGCCGGCTTCCGTGCGGTGCCCGGCTGCATCGTGCGGCGCGGCGCCTATATCGCCCGCAACGTCATCATGACCCCGTCCTTCGTGAACATCGGCGCCTATGTCGATGAGGGCACCATGGTCGACACCTGGGCCACGGTCGGCTCCTGCGCCCAGATCGGCAAGAACGTCCATCTGTCGGGCGGCGCCGGGATCGGTGGGGTGCTGGAGCCCCTGCAGGCCAACCCCACCATCATCGAGGACGACTGCTTCATCGGCGCCCGCTCAGAGGTCGCCGAGGGCGTGATCGTGCGCAAGGGCAGCGTGCTCTCCATGGGCACCTTCATCACGTCGACCACCCGCATCGTCGACCGCAAGACCGGCGAGGTCTTCCAGGGCGAAGTGCCGGCCTATTCGGTGATCATGCCCGGCTCCATGCCCAACCCGGTGGACCCCGCCCTGCCGTCCATCAACTGCGCGGTCATCGTCAAGACCGTGGACGAACGCACCCGCTCCAAGACCTCCATCAACGAACTGCTGCGCGACTAGGCCCATGCTCGACGCCGTCGCCCTGACCCAGGACCTGATCCGCCGCCCCTCGGTGACCCCGGCCGACGCCGGCGCCATGGATATCGTCCAGCAGACCCTTCAGGGCCTGGGCTTTACCTGCCGGCGCATGAAGTTTGGCGAGATCGAGAACCTCTACGCCCGCTACGGGACCGCCCAGCCCAACCTCTGCTTCGCCGGTCATACGGACGTGGTGCCGGTGGGGGACGCCGGCGCCTGGAGTTCCGAGGCCTTCGCCGCTGAGATCATCGACGGGGTGCTGTTTGGTCGGGGCTCGGTGGACATGAAGAGCGGCGTGGCCGCCTTCGCCGCCGCCTGCGCCAAGGCCATAGCGGCGGGCCAGGTC
>NZ_JANPJP010000248.1:0-21194 GCF_031425575.1 Phenylobacterium sp. | reverse complement strand
CGACCCAGCCCGACGTGGTCTGCCTGCAGGAGCTGAAGGCGCCGCAGGAGAAGTTCCCGCAAGCCGCGCTGGAGGCCGGGGGCTACGGCGCCATCTGGCAGGGCCAGAAGAGCTGGAACGGGGTGGCGATCCTGGCCCGGGGCTGCGAGCCGATCGAGACGCGGCGCGGCCTGCCCGGCGATCCCGATCCGAGCCAGAGCCGCTATATCGAGGCCGCGGTGAACGGGATCCTGGTGGCGGGGCTGTACGCCCCCAACGGCAATCCTTATCCGGGGCCGAAGTTTGACTACAAGCTGGCCTGGCTGGCGCAGCTGGCGGCCCATGCCCAGACCCTGATGGCCAGCGGCCAGCCGGTGGTGATCGCCGGGGACTTCAACATCATTCCCACCGACGCCGACGTCTATAAGCCCGAGCGCTGGACCGACGGCGCCCTGTTCCGCGCCGAGGTGAAGGCGGTCTATGCACAGCTCCTGGCGGCGGGCTGGACCGACGCCCTGCGCAAGCTGCATCCCGACGAACGGATCTTCACCTTCTGGGACTATTTCCGCAACGCCTGGGGCCGGGACGCGGGCCTGAGGATCGATCACCTGCTGCTGAGCCCGGCCGCCGATGCGCGGTTGCTGGCCGCCGAGGTGGACAGTTTCGCCCGGGCTGAGGTGAAGGCCAGCGACCATGCGCCGACCTGGATCGAGCTGGCCCCGGCCTAGTCGCGACCCAGCACGTCCTGGAGGGCCCGGGCCAGGTCGTTCTGCAGGAAGGGCTTGGCGAGCCTGGGCAGGGTCGGGTCGGCGCCCGGGGGCAGTTCGGCATAGCCGGTGGCCAGGATCACCGGAACGTTCATGTGGCTGGCCCGGATCTCGTCGGCGAGTTGCAGGCCGGTGACCTGGGGCATGGCGAAGTCGGTGATCACCAGGTCGATCTTCTCGCGCTTCAGCACAGCCAGGCCGTCGCGGGCCGAGATGGCCGGGAAGACCGTGTGGCCGAGATCCTCCAGCATGGCCACGGTGTTGAGCAGCACCAGGCTGTCGTCGTCGACGGCCAGCACCGTGAGGGACCGCAGGGGCTGGATGGTCTCGGCGGCGTCGGCGCCGACGAAGACCTGGCGCTCGTCACCGGCGGTGACCTGGGGCAGCCAGAGCTCCACCGTCGTCCCCTCGCCCACCCGGCTGCGCACGGTCATCCGGCCGCCCGACTGCTCGGCCAGGCCGTGGACCATGGACAGGCCCAGGCCCGTGCCCTTGCCGATCCCCTTGGTGGTGAAGAAGGGCTCGGTGGCGCGCGCAAGGGTGGCGGCGTTCATCCCATGGCCGGTGTCGGCGATGGTCAGCCGGACATAGTCGCCGGGCGGCAGGCCGATCTCGGTGGCCTCGCCCAGGGTCTCGGGCCGCGCCTCGATCCGGATCGCGCCGCCGTCAGGCATGGCGTCGCGGGCGTTGACCGCCAGGTTGAGCAGGGCGTTCTCCAGCTGGTTAGGGTCTGTGAGCACCAGGGACAACCCACGCGGGAAGTCGGTCTCGATGCGCATGGTGGGGCCGAGGGCGCGCTGCAGCAGGCCGGTCATGCCACGAACCAGGGTGGGGACGTCCACGGGGTCGAGCTTGAGGTCCTGCTTGCGGGCGAAGGCCAGCATGCGCTGGGTCAGGGCCGCGCCGCGCTGGGCGCCCTGCATGGCGTTGTCGATGAGGGGGGTGATACGCGGATCGTGCGGCAGGCGCTTGCGCACCAGTTCCAGACTGCCCTGGACGGCCATCAGCAGGTTGTTAAAGTCGTGGGCCACGCCGCCGGTGAGCTGGCCGATGGCCTCCAGCTTCTGGGACTGCAGCAGGGCCTCGCGGGCGTCGTCCAGAGCCTTCTGGGCGGCGCGGCGCTCGGTGACGTCGCGGGTGATCTTCGCGAAGCCGATGAGCTCGCCGCAGTCGTCGCGGATGGGGTCGATGATCACGTGGGCGAAGAATCGGCTGCCGTCCTTGCGGACCCGCCAGCCCTCCTGCTCGTAGCGGCCCTCAGCGGCGGCGATGGCCAGGGCGAGCCCGGGGGCGCCGGCCGCCCGATCCTCCGGCGTATAGAAGCGGGAGAAGTGGCTGCCGATCACCTCGGTCGGCGCATAGCCCTTGATCCGCTCGGCGCCGGCGTTCCAGTTGGACACCATGCCCGAGGGGTCCAGCATGTAGATGGCGTAGTCGGTGACGCCCTGGACCAGGATCCGGAACTGCTCCTGGCTGGCGCGCAGGGCGGTCTCGGCGATCTTTCGTTCGGTGAGGTCGCGGGTGATCTTCGCAAAGCCGATGAGGTCCCCCTGCGGGGTCCGGATCGGATCGATGATCACATGGGCCCAGAAGCGGCTGCCGTCCTTGCGGATGCGCCACCCCTCCCGCTCGAACCGCCCTTCCTCGCTGGCGATGCGCAGGGCGTTGGCGGGCGCGCCCTTGGCGCGGTCCTGCTCCGAATAGAAGCGGGAGAAGTGCTGGCCGATGATCTCGCCGGCGGCGTAGCCCTTGAAGCGCTGGGCGCCCGGGTTCCAGCTGGTGACCCGCCCCTCGGGGTCCAGCATGTAGATGGCGTAGTCGGTGATGGCGTCGATCAGCAGGCGGTAGCGGTCGCCCTCGCCGATGGACGCCCCCTTCTCGACTGTCTCACCCATCTGGCGGCCCCCTCAACCTGCGCCTAACGACCAGGGCTGGGGGAGGTTCCCGACCCCACGGCCTAGGCCTCCGGAGCCGCGGGGACGGGGCGGACACCGAGTTCGGCCAGGCGGGTGAGGTAGGTTTCCGTGCGCGCCATCAGTTCGCCGATGCCCATCAGCACCTGGGGCCGCGCGCTCACCCGCGCAGGGACGATGACGCCCGCGCCGGACTTCTCCAGCAGGCCCAGCTCCATCAGCCGGCGGACGTGGCGCCGCGTGGTCTCGTAGGGCAGGCTGAGGGTCTTGGCGACGGCATAGACCGAGACCGGCTCGCGTTCGCTGTCGCCGGGACCCACGGGCACATCGGGATAGGCGTCGGGCGCGTAGGCGTGCTGCTCGACATTGACGAAGGAGACGGCGCGCATGACCAGGGCGCCCAGGGCGTCGACCTCCAGGGCGCGGCCGATCAGGGCGATGACGTCGAGGAAGTAGTCGACCCCCAGCCGCACCACCTGCCGGCTCACATCGCCCGGCGGCGGATTAGAGACAGGCGTGGGAGAACCCCCTGCGCCGTTCACGAGGTCCTGGATGAGGGCCCAGTGGGCGGTGACCGCCTCCAGCATGGCGGCGCTGAAGAAGGCGCGATTGGGGATGATCAGGCCGCCGGGAACGGCCTCGCAGAGGTCCTCCTTGCGCAGCTTGGCGGCGTGCCGGCGGACCGTCTCGTAGGGAATGCCCAGTTCCTTGGCGACGGCGTAGACCGTGACGGGCACGCGCTCGATGTCGGGCGGGACGGCGTCCATCGCGGCGTAGCGCATGGACCGGTCGGGGTCCTTGGTGAACTGGCGCATGTTGGCGCGCGCGATCGACAGGAAGGTGAGCGTGGTGACCAGGTCGCGGTCCACGGCCCGGTCGAGCAGGCGCACGATGTTTAGGAAGTACTCCGCGCTCTGCCGGGCGGTGAGCCGGCGACTGTCGATCGCCGGGGACACCGAATCTTGAGCCGGGGGAATCATCGGCGAAGCTTATGCCGCCTCGCCGACCGGGTACACAATATGGGGATCGGGACCTGCGACTATGGCGGCTTGCCAGCACCGGGCGGCGCTCACTACCACCACCCGACACCCGCGGAGGACACCCCCATGCCCCAGTGGCTCACCGACGGCGCGCCGCATGTCTGGCGGCCCTATTGCCAGATGAAGACCGCGCCTGCGCCCCTGGCCGTGGCGCGCACCCGGGGGGCGCGGATCATCCTGGAGGACGGGCGCGACCTGGTGGACGGCATCGCCTCCTGGTGGACCGCCTGCCACGGCTACAACCATCCCCACATTGCCGCCGCGGTCACCGCGCAGCTGGAGCGGGCGCCGCACGTGATGTTCGGCGGGCTGGCGCACGAGCCGGCCTATCGGCTGGCCTCGCGCCTGGCGGCCCTGCTGCCGGGCGAGCTGGACCATGTGTTCTTCGCCGAGAGCGGATCGGTGGCCGTCGAGATCTCCATGAAGATGGCCCTGCAGTACTGGATCAACCGGGGGGTGGCCGGGCGGACCAAGTTCGTCAGCTTCCTGGGCGGCTATCACGGCGACACACTGGCCACGATGACCATCTGCGACCCGGAGGAAGGCATGCACGGCCTGTTTTCCGGGGTCATGCCCGCCCAGCACGTGGTGGGCCTGCCCCGCGACGCCGACAGCGAGGCGGAGCTGGACGCCCTGCTGGCGGAGAAGGGCCATGAGATCGCCGCCCTGATCGTCGAGCCCCGGGTGCAGGGGGCGGGGGGCATGTTGCTGCACGACGACAGCGTGCTGGCGACCCTGCGCCGGCTGGCCGACAAGCACGGCCTGCTGCTGATCTTCGACGAGATCTTCACCGGCTTCGGGCGGACCGGGGACCTGTTCGCCTGCTCGGGCTCCGGGGTGATCCCCGACATCGTGACCCTGTCCAAGGCCCTGACCGGGGGCACCCTGCCCCTGTCGGCGGCCATCGCCAGCCGCAAGGTGTTCGAGGCCTTCTGGTCCGATGACGCCGGCGCGGCCCTGATGCACGGGCCCACCTACATGGCCAACCCCCTGGCCTGCGCGGCGGCAGGCGCCTCGCTGGACCTGTTCGAGAGCGGAAGCTGGAAGGCCGATGTGGCGCGGATCAACGCAGCCCTGGCCGACGGCCTGGAGCCCTGCCGCGGCGCGCCCGGCGTCGTCGATGTCCGGACCCTGGGCGCCATCGGGGTCGTGGAGTTCGACCAGGCCGTGGACGCCGGCGGCCTCTGCGCGAAGTTCGCCGAACTGGGCTGCTGGATCCGGCCGATGGGCAAGGTCGTCTACCTGACCCCGCCCTTCGTCACCTCCGACGCAGAGATGGCGCGGCTGACCGGGGCGATCCGGGCGGTGGTGGGGGCGTAATCACCACTCACCCCGGCGAAGGCCGGGGCCCAGATGCATCCACCTCATTCCGGATGACTGGCTCAGATCGTGACCTACGATCTGGGTCCCGGCCTTCGCCGGGATGAGCGGGTTTATTGGGCCAGCGCCGTCTTCAGCTGCGCGGCGATCTCGTGGGCGGCGGTGTCGATGGCCGGGGAGACGTCGCCCATGATCAGGAAGTCGTGGACCATGTCGGGGTATTCCTTGTGGGTCGCCTTCACGCCCGCGGCGTTCAGCTTGGCGGCGAAGTCGCGGCCCTCGTCCTTGAGGGGGTCGTAGCCGGCGGTGATCACCAGGGCGGGCGGGGCGCCAGCGACGTCGGCCGCTCCAAGCATGGCGCGGTGGGCCTGGGGGTGGCCGAGCGCGGCCAGGCACTTGTCGAACCAGGCGATGGCGGCCTTGGTGAGGACCGGGCCGTCGAGGTCCTTGCGCGACTGGGTTTCCTCATCCGGCCAGATGCCCGGATAGAGCAGGAGCTGGAAGGCGATCTTCCGCTGCGGATCGTTCTTCATGTCCACGCAGATGGAAGCCGCCAGGTTGCCGCCGGCCGAGCAGCCGCCCACGGCGATGCGGGCCGGATCGACGCCGATCTCAGAGGCGTGGTCGAAGGCCCATTTCGTGGCGGCCAGGCAGTCGTCATGCCCCGCCGGGAAGGGATGCTCGGGCGCGAGGCGGTAGTCGATGGCCAGGACCCGGACGCCCGCATAGGCGGCCATGCGGCGGCAGTGGCCGTCATGGGTCTCCAGGTCGCCGATGGCGAAGCCGCCGCCGTGATAATAGACCAGCAGCGGCGTGACGGCGGGCGCGTTCGCCGGCACGTAGAGGCGGGCCGGAACCTGCCCGTCGGCGCCGTCGACCATGATGTCGCTGGCGGTGACGTCCTTCGGCGCGTTGAGGTTCTGGGCCTGGCGCTGCATGCGGTAGCCGGCGCGGATCATCTCCGGCGGAATGGCGTCCAGAGGCGGCGCGGCTTGCCCAGCCGAGGCGACCTCGGCGGCGTCGAGCATGGCTTTGATGTGCGGATCCATGGGGTCTTTCCTTGAGCTAGCCGACCTGGCGGTCGCGGCCTTCCCAGTAGGGTGCGCGCAGTTCGCGGCGCAGCACCTTGCCGGAGGGGTTTCGGGGCAGGACATCGACGAAGTCGACGCTTTTGGGAACCTTGTAGCCAGCGATCAGCGGGCGGCAGTGGGCGATGATATCGGCGGGGTTTCCGGTCGCGCCCGGCCGCAGGACCACCATGGCCTTCACCGCCTCGCCCCAGCGGTCGTCGGGCACGCCGACGACGGCTGCGTCGGCGACATCGGGATGGGCGAAAAGGGCGTTTTCGACCTCGGCCGGATAGACGTTCTCGCCACCGGTGACGATCATGTCCTTCACCCGGTCGTGGATGAAGAGGTAGCCGTCGGCGTCGAAGAAGCCGGCGTCACCCGAGCGGAACCACCCCTGCGCGTCGATGGCCTGGGCGGTGGCCTCGGGGAGGTTCCAGTAGCCCTTCATGATACCGGGCGAGCGGATCTCGATCTCGCCGACTTCGCCGGTTTCGGCGTCGCGGCCGTCCAGGCGGATCCGGACCTCATAGCCTGGCGAGGGCTTGCCGCAGGCGCGCAGCTTGTCGAGCTTGGGATCATGATCGGCGGGCGGCAGGTAGGCGCCGCCGCCGATGGTTTCGGTCAGGCCGTAGAGCTGGGAGAATTCCGAGCCGAAGCGGTCCTGGGCGCGCTTGAGCACCTCCTCGGAGATCGGCGAGGCGCCGTAGTAGACGTGCTCAAGCGTGGTGAGGTCGGCCTCGGCCATGGCCGGATGCTGCAGCAGCATGTTGATCAGGGCGGGCGCCAGGAAGGCGTGACGGACCCTGTGCTCACCGGTCAGGCGCAGCAGCAGGGCCGGATCGACCTCGCGCATGACCACCGTGCGCGCGCCCTGTAGCAGGGCCAGCATGCCGAGATTGGCGCCGGCCACATGGAACAGGGGCATGGCCACCAGAACCCCGTCGCCGGGCTCGAACCGCGCCCAGACCTTGGTGGCCCCATCAAAGCAGTGGGCGTAGTTGGTCTCGGTGAGTTGCACGCCCTTGGGAAGGCCGGTGGTGCCCGAGGTGTAGAGCTGGATGACGTCGTCATCGGGCAGGGCCGTCAGGTTCGGATCGGCAGCCGGCTGGTCCGCCAGCCAGTTGCGAAAGGCCTCGCCGAACACCACGGTGGTCTCCAGGTCCGGCAGGTCCAGACCGGCCAGCAGGTCGGCATAGTCCTGGCCCACCACGACGAGGCGGCACCCGGCGTCCTTGAGGATGAACTCCACCTCCGGGGCGGCGAGGCGCCAGTTCACCGGGGTCAGGCAGACCCGCGCCTTGAGGCAGCCGAACCAGAGGACGAAAAAGTCGTCATTGCCCTTCGACAGCGTGCCGATGCGGTCGCCGGGCTGGGCGCCGGCGGCGATCAGGGCCTGGGCGCATTGGGAGGACAGGGTGTCGAGCTGGGCATAGGTGGTGGCGCGGCCCTCGAACCACAGGGCCTGGGCGTCAGGGCGAACGCGCCCATGATGACGCGCCACGTCGGCCACGCACGAGATGTCCTGGGACATCGTTCCTCCCGCCTCGCCGGCCCCTCGAGACGGGGGCCCTGCCATCTGAATTCGCACCAGATGGCCGGGATGGCAACGGGCGCCGCCGCGTCAGCTGGCGGCGGCAGGCGGCAGCTCGTAGGGGGTGGCCTTGTTCTCGGCGATCCAGCGGGCCTCAGCCTCGGAGTTGGGCGGCGGCGGACGCAGGCCCTGGATGGACCAGAGGTCGAAGGGAGTTTCGTCGATGTGGAATTCCCAGTCGAAACCGCGGTCGCGGATATAGGGTGCCATCGCCTCGTCGCAGGACTTGATCCACCAGGCCTTTGCCTCGGGGGTCGGCAGGGTGCGGGCGATATGATCGACCCAGATGCGCACGAATCGGTCGGCCGGTTCGCCGCCGACGAAGAAGGAGTCCTTGGCCACCTCCTGGAAGACCACGCCGACATAGAACTTGGGCAGGCGGCTGTAGAGGGCGGTGATGGCCTGGGACAGGGCGTGCTTGTCCTCGACGGAGAAGGCGTCTTCGGGGTGATAGATTTTCCAGAGCGGCATGGGTCCCTCGACTTTCAATGATGATGTTCATCATTATAAGGATGGGGCGACGGATTGATCAAGCCCTGGCGGGGTTCTATTGATGATGCTTGTAAGCAAAGAAGGAACCGGCCATGCGTATCAGTCGTGAGCAGGCGCAGGAGAACCACGACAAGGTGGTGGCCACGGCGGGCCGGCTGTTCCGCGAGCGCGGCTTCGACGGGGTGGCGGTTGGCGACCTGATGAAGGCCGCGGGCTTCACCCACGGCGGGTTCTACAACCACTTCAATTCCAAGGAGGCGCTGGCTGCCGAGGCCCTGGACCAGGCCTTCCGCCAGATGGACCACCACCGCGCCGGCGTGGAGAGCCTGGACGACCTGCTGGCGCAATACCTGTCGGAGGCCGCCCGCCGCGCGCCGGGCAAGGCGTGCCCGGCCGCCGCCCTGGCGGGAGACGTGTCGCGGCAGGGCGAGCCTGTGAAGACCGTGTTCGCCGAGGGCTTCGAGCGGATGGTGGAATCGATGACGGCCCGCCTGCCCGAGGGACCGGAGGCGCGGGGCGAGGCCATCGCCCTGCTGTCGCGCATGGTGGGCGCGCTGGCCCTGGCGCGGGCCATGCCGGAAGGGTCGGACCTGGGTGAGGAAATCCTGGCCGCCGCCCTGGAGAGCTGCCGGAGGGACGTCGCAGGCGCCTGAAACCAAAAACCCCCGGAGCGAGGCTCCGGGGGTCTGGAAGATCAGATTGTGACGCGGATTATTCCGCGGCGGGCTTCGGCGCGTAGCCGAGGATCGCCTTGGTTTCCAGGAACTCGTGGAAGCCGAAATCGCCCCACTCGCGCCCGTTGCCGCTCATCTTGTAGCCGCCGAAGGGGGCCATCATGTCGCCGCCGCCGCCGTTGATGGACACCTGGCCGGCGCGGAGCTGGGACGCGACCTTGCGGGCGGCGTTCAGGTCTTCGGCCTGCACATAGGCGGCCAGGCCGTACTCGGTGTCGTTGCCGACCTCGATGGCCTGTTCCAGGGTGTCATAGCCGAGGATCGACAGCACGGGGCCGAAGATCTCTTCCTTGGCGATAGTCATCTCGTTGGTGACGTTGGCGAAGACGGTGGGCTTCACATAGTAGCCCTTGTCCAGGCCGTCCGGACGACCGACGCCGCCGGAGACCAGGGTCGCGCCCTCGTCGATGCCGGCCTGGATCAGCTTCTGGATCTTGTTGAACTGGATCTCCGAGACCACGGGACCCAGCTGGCTGTTGCCGTTCGGGTCGCCGACGGTGACGGTGGAGATCGCCTCGCGGGCCACGGCGATGGCTTCGTCCATGCGGCCCTTGGGGACCAGCATGCGGGTGGGCGCATTACAGGACTGACCGGAGTTGGTCATCATGGTGGCCACGCCACGGCCCACGCCCTTGGCGAAGGCGCCGTCGTCGAGGACAATGTTGGGGCTCTTGCCGCCCAGTTCCTGGGCGACGCGTTTGACGGTCGGGGCTGCGTTCTTGGCCACTTCGATGCCGGCGCGGGTGGAACCGGTGAAGGAGACCATGTCCACTTCGGGGTGGCTGGAGAGCGGGACGCCGACGCCGAGGCCGTCGCCCTGGACCATGTTGAACACGCCGGCGGGAACGCCCGCGGCATGCATGATCTCAGCGAAGATGTGACCCGAGAACGGGGCGACTTCAGAAGGCTTCAGCACCATGGTGCAGCCCGTTGCGATGGCCGGGGCCACCTTGCAGACGATCTGGTTCAGGGGCCAGTTCCAGGGGGTGATGAACCCGCAGACGCCGATCGGCTCCTTGACGATCATCGTCGGGCCGCGGTCTTCCTCGAACTTGAAGGTCTTCAGCACCTCCACGGCGGTGGCCAGGTGGCCCATGCCGATCGGAACCTGGGCGCGCTGGGCGAGGTTGGCGGGGGCGCCCATTTCCTCGGTCACGGCGGTGGCCAGGTCGCCGAAGCGCTTTTGATACTCGGCCAGGATGCGGCCCAGGACTTCCAGGCGCTCCTCGCGGGTGGTCTGGCTCCAGGCAGGGAACGCGGCGCGGGCGGCCTTGACGGCCTTGTCCACGTCGGTGGCGTTGCCCAGCGAGATCTTGCCGCAGACTTCTTCGTTGGCCGGGTTGATGACGTCGAGGGTCTTGGCCTCGGTCGGCTCGACCCACTCGCCGTTGATGTAGAACTTCAGGTACTCGCGCATAGGCGTCCTCCCGGGATTTTGTTGATGATCTCGCCGGCGGGGCCGACTTCAAACAAGCATTTTAGTGATCGTTGATCACTGGGGAAGCCCCCAAAGCCGTATTCCGCAACGGCATGAGGAGCTGGGTCACTGGTGGATATGCCGCTGGCCGGCCACCGGGCTGCGTCCCTTGAGGACGTAACCCGCGCGGATGGAGCCGATATAGAGGTCCTTCAGGTCGGCGCCGCCCCAGGTGATGTTGGTGGGATGGTTGACGATATCGCCCGACAGATCGTGGATCACGGTGACGACTTCAAGGCTTGGCGTGATGGCCACCACCTTGTTGGCGGCCGGCAGGCAGACCCACAGGTTACCCTCGGCGTCCATGCCAACCCCGTCGGTGTAGCCGAGATCCTCCGCGGGCGGCCGCGGTTCCTCCTGCTGCAGCTTGCCCAGCACCGGGCCGTAGCGGCGGCCGGGGCCCAGGGTGGCGCCCGGCAGAACCGGGAAGGCCATGACGTCGGCGGCGCTGGTCTGGGCGCAGTAGAGGGTCTGCTCGTCGGCCGACAGCGCCAAGCCGTTGGGAAACTTCAGCCCCTCGGCGACGATGGAAGTCGCGCCGTTGGGGCGCAGCACGAAGATGAAGCCGTCGGCGCGGCCGTCCAGGGCCTGGGGCCAGGTCTCGGCATGGGTGGAGTTGGCGCACCAGATGTTTCCGGCGCGGTCGATCACCGGATAGTTGGCGCTGGTCAGCCGCCGGCCGTCCACCTGCGCCACCAGGGTCTCGTGCTTGCCGGTGGCGGGGTCGAAGCGCTGGAGCGGCCCCTCCTCCCGGTCATAGATGCCGAAATTGGCGATCAGGATGCGACCCTCGAGGTCCATGTTGATCCCATTGGGGGCGCCGCCCTTGGGCCCCAGCCGCTTGAAGGAGCCGTCGGCGAAGATCTCGGCCACCGCGCATTGGTGGTCCGAGGCGAAGACCCGACCGTCCTTGCTTACGACAACGTCCTCGGGCCGGTCGATGCCGACCGCGACCTTGGTCAGGCTCGCGGGCGCGATGGAGGTCAGGGGCATGGAGTTTCCTCGGGCGTTCTTATTTTGCCCGAACTAGGCCCTGCGGCGAGCTGTTCGACAAGCCGGCTTGCAGCCCTCGTCCCCGGTCGCTAACACCGGGCCAGCAAAACCGGAGCCCGACCATGGTCGCCATCTACACCATCCTCGCCTTCCTGGCGGTGTTCTTCGCCCTGAACCGCTTCGAATTCGGCCGCTTCGACTGATCGATCGCGAATGGCGGCGACTCCTCGCGGCGCGGCCCTCGTCACGGGGGGTGCGCGACGTATCGGCCGGACCCTGGTCCTGGCCTGCGCCCGGGCGGGCTATGACGTCGCCATCCACTGCCGGGCCGTCGACGACGACGCCCAGGCCGCCGCGGCCGATGTCCGCAGCCTTGGCCGCAAGGCCTATCTCCATCCCTGCGACCTGCGCCAGGAGGCGGCCACCGCCCCCATGGTCGGCGACGTCGAAGGCGAGCTCGGGCCCGTCACCCTGCTGGTGAACTGCGCCTCGGCCTTCGAGGAAGACGCCTTCTCCAGCATGAACCGCGCCTCCTGGGACGCGCACATGGAGATCAATCTCCGCAGCCCCCTGGTCCTGGCCCAGGCCTTCGCGCGCAGGCTGCCCGCCGACCGCGACGGCCTGATCGTCAATGTGCTGGATCAGCGGGTGCTGGCGCCGGGCGCGGAGTTCTTCAGCTACACGCTCTCAAAGGCCGCCCTGTGGAGCGCCACCCAGATGCTGGCTCAGGCCCTGGCCCCGCGCATCCGCGTCAACGGCATCGGACCGGGACCGACCCTGGCCTCCGTCCACCAGGACGCGGCGGCCTTCGCCGCCGAGGCCGCCGCCACACCCCTGGGTCATCCGGTCGACCCGGCGGAGATAGGCCAGGCCCTGGCCTATCTGATTGACGCCCGGTCAGTGACGGGCCAGATGATCGCTGTCGATTCCGGTCAGCACCTGGCCTGAAGGAGCGCGACCTTGGCCCTCTCGCCGATCCAGGAGATTCCCGCCGAAACTCAAGCCCAGCCCGTGGCCGCCGGCCGCATCGTCATGACCAAGATCTTCGTCACCGGACTGAAGATCGACGCCCAGATCGGCGTCTATTCCCATGAAAAGGGCAAGTCCCAGCCCCTCGTCGTCGACGTCGAGCTGGACGTGCCCACCGCCAGCGCCGAGCGCCTGAGCGAAACCGTCAACTACGAGATGGTGGGAGAGGCCGCCCGCGCCATCGCCGCCGAGGGCCATATCGGCCTGGTGGAGGCCTTCGCCGAACGCCTGGCCCGCGCCTGCCTGGCCGATCATCGCGTGACCCGAGCCCGGGTGCGGGTCGAGAAGCCCCTGGCGCTCGCCCCCCATGCGGCGGCGGCCGGCGTCGAAATCACGGTCGTCCGCGGCTAAGCCATGGCCATCTCCCACAGCGCCCGGCTCTCGCCCCTGCAGGGTGAGACCGTGTGGACGCTGGAGGGGGACGCCATCACCCAGACGCGGGGCCGCCAGGCGCGGCGGTTCGAGCTGGCCAAGCTGAAGAGCCTGCAGAGCGCGCAGGGCGGGGCCGTCCTGACCTTCGCGCGCGGGCGGCTGACCATTCCGGCCATGAGCTATACCCGCGGACTGCGGCCCGAGAACCGCGCGGAATCCTTCGCGGCCTTCGTGGGCGCGGTGGCGGCGGCCGCGGCGGTGACCACGCCCGGGGCGCGGTTCCGCAACGCCGGCGCGCCCCTGGCCGAGCCCCTGACCTGGATGATGGGGCTGCTCGCGGCCGGCGCCGTGATGCTGCTGCTGTTCGCCGCGACGGCCGGAGCCTGGACCCTGGGGGTGGCGCTGGCCGCCCGTCTGGTCTTCGTCCTGATCCTGGCGGCGGGCGTCCTGCCCTGGTTGAATAGAGCCCCAAGCAACGCCGCGGGAAACATGGACGCGAATTAAACTGGCGCCGGGACAAATCGGGGCCACATCATGCTCTGGACGAGACGAAGAGGAGCCCGTCAATGCGTGAACGACTGGACAACGGCACGGTCGCCGCGACCGAAGACAAGACCCTGCCGATGGTCGCCTATGTGCTTTACCTGCTGACCTTCGCGACCTTTTTCACGGTCTTCATCGGGCTGCTTATCGCCTATTCCAACCGCGCCACGGCCGGCCCGAGGATGGAGAGCCACTACACCTTCATGATCCGCACCTTCTGGCTGTCGATCTGGTGGTTCATCATCGGGGGCCTGCTGGTGCTGTTCGGCGGGGTGTTCTCGGTGATCCTGGTAGGTATCCCGTTCCTGATGCTGGGGATCTTCATCTGCAGCGTCGTGGGAATCTGGTTCGGGGTCCGCTGCATCATGGGACTGCTGCATCTGTCCCGGGGCGAAGCCTATCCCCGGCCCATGAACTGGCTAATTTAGAGGCAGAGTCCGCGCGCTTCGCCTAGGAAGCGCGCGGATCGAGCTGATCGCATCCCCCGCCGGTTGCATCGCCTCGACGCCCCCCGCCCCGGTTACCGAACCTTCAGCGGTCGACGCCTGGGGGCGAGCGGCCGGGGGAATTCGTATGCTGGGTCGGATATTCGGAATGCTGCTGGGGCTGGCGCTTGGCGGCGTCGCCTACGCCATTCTCAATCCGGGCGGGCTGGAGGGGCGAATTCCCCTGATCCCGCTGGGCGCCTTCGAGAGCCTGCGGTTCTACGTGGCGATGGCCGCGGCGGGCCTGGGGGCGATCATCTTCATCGCCGCCCTGCTGCCCAAGGGCCCGGGCGGCCCCTCGGGCGGCGGCGGCAAGAAACGCCGCAAGGGCCGTCCGCCGGTCACCGTCGACTTCAACGACTCGGCGCCGATGGCGGCGCACGACCGCGGCTCCACCCACGCCCGACACGAGGCGCAGGGGGTGGCCGAGGCGCCCGCACCGTCCGCCGTCGCGGAGGTCGGCCCTGAACCGCAAGTCTACACCGGCGCGCCGCCCGGGGCCCCGGGAGCCTTCGCCGAGGCCAGGCGGGAGCTCCACGACCACACCAGGGCCGAACGCTGGTCAGAAGCCGCCGACAATGTCCGGCGGCTTTCGTCGTTGGCGGGGGACGATCACGAGCGGCGCCTGGCCGCCCAGGACGCCGGGGACTTCGCCCGCGCCCAGGGCCTGACCGACCAGGCCGCCGACGCCTACGACGAAGCGCTGACCTATGCCCGCCAGATCGGCGAACCGGCGGCGCTCGCCGACGCCCTGACCAATGTCGGCGACGTGGCCTATGAGGAGCAGCGACTGGACGCCGCCGTGGACGCCTATGAGGAAGCGCTCACCCTGCGGCGCGCCTTCGCCGAGGGGCAGCCCGCCGATCTCGCCGCAAAGCGCGCCCTGTCCCTGGCGCTGGAGCGCCTGGCCGATACGCGCGAGGATCGCGGCCACCGCATGCGCGCGCTGGACCTCTATCGAGAGAGCCTGGACATCAGCGGGGCGCTCGCCTCCGCCGACCCCGTGGCCTACGGCGAGGACCTCGCGGTCACCCGGCGGCGGTTGGCGGAGCTTGAGGCCAAGGTGCTGGCGTAGGGCCAGCCCAAACCGCTCATCCCGGCGAAGGCCGGGACCCAGATCGTAGGTCACGACCTGGGCGACAACCCTGAAGTCAGCGGATGTATCTGGGCCCCGGCCTTCGCCGGGGTGAGCGGGTTTTTACGCCGGAACCAGCTCGCGGCGCACCAGCCTGGAATAGTCTTCCATCAGCTCCAGGGAGAGCTTGCCCGGGGTGAAGGCGTACTCGCCGATCTCGGCCACCGGGGTCACCTCGGCGGCGGTGCCGACGACGAAGCATTCGCTGAAGGTGGAGAGCTCTTCCGGCTTGATGTGCCGTTCGACAATCTCGACGCCCTTGGACCTGGCGAGGGCGATCACCGACTGGCGGGTGATGCCGTTCAGGAAGCAGTCGGGGGTGGGGGTATGCAGCACCCCGTCCTTCACGAAGAAGACGTTCGAGCCGGTGCTCTCGGCGACGTAGCCGCGGTAGTCGAGCATCATGGCGTCGGTGTAGCCGGCCTTCTCCGCGGCGTGCTTGGAGATGGTGCAGATCATGTAGAGGCCGCTGGCCTTGGCGTGGACCGGCTCGGATTCCGGCGAGGGGCGCTTGTACTTGGCCCAGCACATGCGGATGCCCTTGGCGCGTTCCTCCGGCTTGAAGTAGCTGGGCCAGTCCCAGACCGCGATGGCGACGTGGATCTTGGTCTGCTGCGCCGAGACCCCGATCATCTCCGAGCCGCGCCAGGCGATGGGACGGACATAGGCGTCGGTCAGGCCGTTCTTGGCGCAGGTGTCCTTGCAGGCCTGGTCGATCTCGGCCACCGTGAACGGAATCTCGAAGTCGAGGATCTCCGCCGACTGGAACAGACGTTGGGTATGCTCGGTCAGCTTGTAGATCTCCCCGCCGTACATCCGCTCGCCTTCGAACACCGACGAGGCGTAATGGAGCCCATGGGTCAGGACGTGCACCTTCGCCTCGCGCCAGGCTACGAACTGGCCGTCGAGCCAGATCCATCCGTCGCGGTCATCGAAGGGAACGAGAGACATGGGACCTCCTGCAGGGAACGCCTCCTTACAGCCCCCCGCGCCCGCGACGTCAAACAAATTGGGGGGTTTCGATGAGCGCCGTGGCCGATCCCCGGCTGGTCCTGCGCGACGAGGAGCTCGATACCGGAGTTGAGCTGATGATGCTGGCCGAGGCCGCCCTCTGGGCAGGGGTCGACGCCGGACTAGAGGCCGAGGGCCTGAGCCTGGGACGCTCCCACTGGCGGGCGGCCTTCCTGCTGAAGCGGCGTCCGGGCTTGGGCGTCCAGGAGTTGGCCCACATCACCAGCCTGTCGAAACAGGCCGCCAGCCGGGTGATCAGCGACCTGGAGGGTCATGGCCTGGCCGAAAAGGCCCAGGGGGATTTGGACGGGCGGCGTCGGGCGGCGACATTGACCGAGGCCGGGGCGGCTTTCGAGGCGCGGATTTCCGAGCGCCTGCGCGGGCAGCTGGCGCGGGCCTATCGCACCGGCGGGCTGGACGGGGTGGGCGGCGCCCGTCGTATCCTGGCGGCTCTGGCGGGTGGGCGGACCAAGACGGGAGCGGGGCGATGAGCGAGGCCGGGGAACGCCACCTGCTGGTGGTGGATGACGATGACCGCATCCGCGAACTGCTGAAGGAATATTTGGCCCGCGCCGGCTTCCGCGTGACCACGGCGCCCGGCGGGGCGCCGGCCCGCAAGCTGATGGAGACCCTGGACTTCGACCTGGCCGTCTTCGACGTGATGATGCCGGGCGAGGACGGCTTCTCGCTGACCAAGTGGCTGCGGGAACGCAAGGGCATGGCCGGCCGCACACCGGTGTTGATGCTGACCGCCCGGGGCCTGCCGGAGGATCGGATCGAGGGCCTGAGGCTGGGCGCCGACGACTATCTGAACAAGCCCTTCGAGCCAGAGGAACTGCTGCTGCGCATCGAGGCCATCCTGCGCCGCTCGCAGGGTCGGCCCGGGGCGACCGTGGGCGGACCGGTCTCCCTGGGGCGCTGCCGGTTCGACGTCGAGCGAGGTGAGCTCACCTGCGAGGAGGTCCCCGTGCGCCTGACCGAGGCGGAGGTCGCCCTGCTCAAGCGCCTGGCCCGCAGCCCGCACGAGCCGGTGGACCGCATGGAGCTGGCCCGCGAGACGGTCGATCCGTCCGGCCGCGCCGTGGACGTCCAGGTGACCCGCCTGCGCCGCAAGATCGAAACCGATCCCAAGACCCCGCGCTACCTGCAGACCGTGCGCGGCGTGGGCTACCTGCTGGCGCCCGACTGATGCGGTTGCGCCTGTCGCCGGTGCGTCTGCGGAGGCTGATCAAGCGCAGCCTGCCCACCACCCTGTTTGGCCGCTCGCTGCTGATCATCATCCTGCCGGTGGCGGTGATGCAGGTGGCGGTCACCTGGGTGTTTTTCGACGCCCACTGGCAGGCGGTGACCAGCCGGCTGTCGGAAGGGCTGGCCGGCGACGTGGCCTGGGCCGTGGAGAGTTATCAGGACGACCCCACCCCCGAGAGCTTCGCCCGCATCGCCGATCGGGCCGAACGCTCCATGAGCCTGTCGCTGGCCTTCCAGAGCGGGCGCACCCTGCCGGTGGGCCGCCGCACCGCGCTCTTCGCGGTGGTGGACCGGTCGCTGGAGAGGGCGCTGGCGGGGCGCATCGATCAGCCCTTCTGGTTCGACACGACGCGCTATCCGGCCTATGTCGATATCCGGGTGCAGACCCCCAACGGCGTGATGCGGGTGTTGGCGCCCCGCGACCGGGCCATCGCCACCCAGGGCCACATCTTCGTCCTCTGGATGACCATCGCGACCCTGCTGCTGACCGCCATCTCGATCCTGTTCATCCGCAACCAGGTGCGCGCCATCGAGCGGCTGGCCTCGGCCGCCGACGACTTCGGGCGCGGCATGGACGCGCCGGCCTTCAAACCCAGCGGCGCGCGGGAGGTTCGCCAGGCGGCCCAGGCCTTCCTGGCCATGAAGGCCCGCATCCAGCGGCACCTGGACCAGCGCACCGCCCTGCTGGCCAGCGTCAGCCATGACCTCCGGACACCGCTCACCCGCCTGAAGCTGGAGTTGGCCCTGGCCGAGCCCACCAAGCGCACCGGGGAGATGAAACGCGACCTCTCCGAGATGGAGCACATGATCGACGAGTATCTGGCCTTCGCTCGCGGCGAGGGCGGCGAGGCCGTCGAGACCGTGCGGCTCAAGACCCTCATCGAGGAGGTCAGCGAGGGCGCGGTCCGCGCCGGCGCCGAGGTCAGCGTCACCGCCGAGGCCGACCTGACCGCCAGCGTGCGGCCTAACTCGCTGAAGCGGGCGCTGTCGAACCTGATCATGAACGCAGCCGTCCATGGTGAGCACATCCTGGTCTCCGCCGCCGCGCGGGCCGCGGGCGGGGTGGAGATCGTGGTGGACGACGACGGGCCGGGCATTCCCGAGGATCGCCATGAGGAAGCCTTCAAGGCCTTCAGCCGCCTGGACGAGTCCCGCAACCAGAACGACAAGGGCGTGGGCCTGGGCCTGGCCATAGCCCGCGACGTGGCGCGCGGCCACGGCGGCGACGTAACGCTTAGCCGCTCGCCGATGGGCGGCCTTCGCGCCACCGTCAGATTACCTGGCTAAAGAACAAGGTTCGGCTACGGTTTGGCGCTTGAAGACCCAATATGACAAGCAGGGGAACCACATGAAGCTCGCCTATCTCGCTCCCGCCGCCGCCTTAGTTCTAATGAGCGCCACCGCCGCCCAGGCCGCCGACCCCGTGATGGGCGACTGGCTGACGGTGGGCGGAGGCGCCAAGGTCCGCATCGCGCCCTGCGCCAGCGACACCGCCAAGGCCTGCGGCACCATCACCTGGATGAAGAACGCCAAGGACAAGGCCGGCGGCCCGCTGAAGGACGGCAACAATCCCGACGCCAACCTGCGGAACCGTCCGCTGGTGGGTCTGCAGATGATCCGCGACTTCAAGCCGGCGGGGCCCGGCAAATGGACCGGCGGCAAGATCTACGATCCGGGCGCCGGCAAGACCTACAGCTCGAAGATCAGCGCCAACGCCAATGGCAGCCTGAAGGTGGAGGGCTGCATCGGCCCGATCTGCCAGGCCCAGACCTGGACGCGTTAGCGCGGCTTCAGCGTCAGGCGCCGAGTTCCCTGGAGCGCCGCACGGGAAGTCAGCCTGACGCAAGGGGGCGGACTTGCGCGCATGGGTCAACTGTCGCTACGAAGATGCCCATCAAGTCCACTAAGAACATGCCGCCATGAACAACCTCTGCCTTCACTCGCTACCGAACGAAGTAAGCGGTCCGCTACCTGAGGGCGTTGTCCTGCGTCAACTGCAGTATCACACGGATGATCGTGGCGTTCTGTCTGAGATTTACCGCCAGGAGTGGCATGCCGATCTCCAATTGCCTCAATGGAATGTTTCCCACTGCGTGAATAATTCGCTTCGGGGCGTTCACCTGCACTTTCGGCACACGGACTACTTGGTGGTGCTGTCGGGGCGGTTCATCTTTGGTCTGCGTGACCTTCGCCGCGAGGCCGGGAGCTTCGGGCGGACCGCCATGCTCAACCTGACCGGCGGCTCCCTGCTGATCCCACCGGGGGTCGCTCACGGGTTCCACTGCGTCGAGGCCGGAAGCCTGGTGTATGGCCTGACCCACAACTGGGACCTCGAGGACGACCTGGCCTGCCGCTGGGACGATCCCGACCTTGACCTGCCCTTCCCGGCCGTCGCTCCGATCCTGTCGGCCAGGGACAGGGACGCCGGCAGCCTCCAGGAGCTGTTGACCCGGTTCGAGGAGGTTTCAGCGTGAGGTTGGGGCTGGTGGGCTGCGGATACTGGGGCCGCAATATCCTGCGCGACCTGAAGGTCCTGGGCTGCGAGGTCGATGTCGCCGATCCTGGCAGCGCCTATCCGATCGTGGGCGCGCGCACCGTGGTTGCCGGGCTCGAGGCTCTAGACCCCGGGCTCGACGGCTATGTTGTGGCCACCCCCGCCCCTACCCACGCCGGGGTGATCACCGCCCTGGCGCCTCGCGGCAAGCCGATCTTCTGCGAGAAGCCGCTGACCACCGACGCCGCGGTCGCCCGGAGCCTGGCGGAAGCCTTGGACGGCCAACTCTTCGTTATGCACAAATGGGCCTATCATGGCGGCGTCCAGGCCCTGGCGGCCGTAGCCCGCAGCGGCGAACTGGGACCGCTGCAGGGTGTATTCACCCGGCGCCTGCAATGGGGCAAGCCAGCGGCGGAGGCCGATGCGGTCTGGGAACTGGCTATCCATGACCTGAGCATCCACTACGCCATCCTGGGGGCGTTGCCGCCGGTTGCCGCCGCGCGCGCGGTGATGCGGGGCGACCAGATGGAAGGGATCGTCGCCACCCTTGGGGGCTCGCCCTTCGGTCACCTGGAGGTGAGCGTCGGTTGGCCAGGAACCGAGCGCAAGATTCGGGCGATTTTCCGAGACGGCCTCGCGATGCTGGACGATCCCCTCGCCGACCATATCGCTCTGGTGCGGGGCTCCGCGCCGGCTGGGGAACGGCATGACCCGGAAGGCCTGGAGCGCCGGCCCATCGACACCGAGTGGCCACTAATCAAGGAGCTGCGGGTCTTCGTGGAGCATCTGAGGGGCGGCCCCCCGCCGCCCACCGACGCGCGGTCCGGCGCCGCGGTTGTCGGGGCCCTGCAGGCCCTACGAGAGGCTGCCCTGGGGGCGCGATGACCCCCCGCTTCACCATCCTCCTGCCGATCCACCGCCCGCCAGTCCTGCTGCCCTACGCGGTCGAGACCGTACTTGCGCAGTCGGAGACCGACTGGGAGATGTTCATCATCTGCGACGGCGCGCCTGAGGCGACCGCGCAGGCGGCGCGCGCCTTCGCCGCCTCCGACCCCCGAATCACCGCCTGCGTCTTCCCAAAGGGCGAGCGATTCGGGGAGGCCTATCGGCACGAGGTGCTGCAGGGCGCGAGGGGCGAATTTGTCTGCCAGATCGCCGACGATGACCTGTGGCTGCGGCATCACCTGCGGGAGATTGCCGCCCTGCTCGAGACGGTCGAGTTTGGCGCCCTGACCCCCGTCCAGGTCTATCCGGACCAACCCTGGACCTGCTCGCCCCACCGGCTGGAAGACCCTTCCGTGCGCGACCGCATGCGGCGCGAGCGGTTCAACTTCTTCGGGCCGAGCGACGCGGGCTACCGGATGACAACCTACCGGCGGCTGCCGGTGGGTTGGTCCCCCGCTCCACCGGACATCTGGAGCGACCTGCACATGTGGCGAAAGTTCCTAGCCCTCGAGCCGATCCTCGCCGGCTCCCGGCAGACTATCCAGACGGTGCACCT
>NZ_JANPJP010000247.1:0-4326 GCF_031425575.1 Phenylobacterium sp. | reverse complement strand
GCGCCGGTGACGAAGGCCATCACCTGGGGATCGCCGTGCAGCGCGACCAGATATTCAAGATCGTGCGGCGTCAGGGGACGCAGGCGCAGTCGGGCCGTCTCCACGGGGTCAGCCCCAGGGGCCGCCGAGGCGGCAGCGCTGGACCCACCAGTCGGGCTTCATGGCCATGATCCGCTCGGCCAGGGTCTCGGCCTCGACCTCGCTCTGGCACAGCGCGAAACAGGTGGCGCCGGAGCCGGACATGCGGGCGATCAGGGCCTCGGGCTCGTCGGAGAGCGTGGCCAGCACATCGCCGATCTCAGGGGCCAGGGCCACGGCGGGCGCCTCCAGGTCATTGCGCATGGTGGCGAGCCAGCCCGCCACCTCCTCGACGCTCTCGAAGGCCTCGGGCATGGGCGGCGGCTCGACATCTCCGAAGGCGCAGGCCGCGTCAAAGGCGCCGTAGACCGCGGGGGTCGAAACCGAGACGCCGGGATTGACCAGCACGGCCTCCAGGATCGGCAGGCCAGGGGCAGGTGACAACCGCTCGCCCCGTCCCTCCGCCACCACCGGCCGGCCCCAGAGACAGGCCGCGCCGTCAGCGCCCAGGCCTGCGGCGACGGCCTCCAGCTCGGCGTCATCCAGGCGAGGGGTCATGTTCTCGCGCATCAGCCTCAGGGCCGCGCCCGCGTCGCTGGAGCCGCCGCCGAGGCCCGCCGCCACCGGCAGGCGTTTCTCCAGGGTGAAGGCGCTCAGCGCCTGCGGCCCCCTGGCCTTGGCCAGCAGGGCGCGGGCGGCGCGCAGGACCAGGTTGTCGCCCTCCCCCGCCAGCTGGCCGGCGAAGGGGCCCCGCACCTTCACGGCCAGGGCGTCGCCGTCGTGCAGGGTCACCCGGTCGCCGGCGTTGGCGAAGACCATCAGGCTGCAGATCGGGTGATAGCCGTCAGCGCCCGGCGCGCCGACGTGCAGGAAAAGGTTGATCTTGGCGGGCGCCAGGGTGTCGCCGGCCATGGCCTAGACCCTTTCCGGATCAGGTTGAATCAACCTGATCGGATAAAAAGGGTCTATCTTCTTGACTCTAGAGCATGTCCGGGCGGCGAACCGGCGCCCACTTGCGCCTGACATGCTCTAGGGTCCGGCGACGCGGGGGCTCTGGGCCGGCCCTGCTGGGCCCAGACCAGAGGCCAGCTTGGCCGTCACCTCGGCCTTCATTTTGGCGTCAGGGTCGAGGGTCAGGACCCGCTTCCACTGGAATGTCGCCTCATCCCGGCGACCGACACGCCAGTAGGCGTCGCCCAGATGGTTGTTGATGTCCGGGTCCCCGGCCTCAAGCTCAATGGCTTCCTCGAGCTTCTCGACGGCTTTCTTGTAGTCGCCGAGCCGGTAATAGGCCCAGCCGAGGCTGTCGATGATAGCTCCGGATTTCGGGTTCGAGGCCGCAGCCCGCTGGACCATGCCCAGGGCCTCGGGCAGGTGCTCACCGCGGTCAATCCAGGTATAGCCGAGATAGTTCAGCATCTCGCTGTCGTCGGGGCGGATCTTGAGAGCGGCGCGAAGATCGGCCTCGCCCTCCTTCAGGAGGCCCGCACGGTCATAGTTCACCCCGCGCGAATAGAGCAGCCGCCAGTCGCCGGGCCGGGCCGCGATCACCTCGGTCAGGATCTGGATGGCCTCGGGATACTGTTCGTTGACCCGCAGCATGTCGGCCAGGGTGACCTTGGAGTCCAGATCGCCCGAGGCGGCGGCCTCGCGGGCCATCTTCAGAGCTGTCTCGTTGTCCTTGGCCTTTAGATAACTCCAGGCCAGCTTGGCGCGGCCCGCGGCGTATTCGGGCGAGCCAGGCCTGGGCTTGGCGTAGGCCTCGCGGGCGGCCTCGAGATCGCCCGCGGTCTCCATAAGGTCGCCCACCATCAGCCAGGCGTCGTTGCGGTTCGGATCCAGCCGCAGGACCAGACGCAGATAGGCCAGGCCAATCTGTTCCTGCTTGGCGGCGAGCATGCTGGCCGCGGGCGGCATCAACGCCTGCGCCGCGCCCTGGCGCAGAGTCGGCGCCGGCGGGGCCGACTTGCCCGCCGCGGCGCGCGCCTTTGCGGCCAGCAGGATGGAGTTGGACGGCTCGGAGGCCAGCCCCTTGTCGTACACCGCGATCGCATCGAGCCGCTTGCCGCGCCGTTCCAGGAAGCCGCCATAGGCCAGCAGGACCAGGTCGCCGGGACTTTCGCCGCCGGTGAGCGTCTTGAAGTCGGTCTCAGCCTCGTCGTAGCGCTTGGCGCGCTCAAAGAGGAAGGCCTGACCCAGCAGGCCGAAATACTCGACGATCTTGTCGTTGCGCAGCTCGGGCCGCGTTACCGCGCCCTCCGCGTCACCGGCCATCGCCGAGGCCCAGGGGCTCAACAGGGCCGCAGCGCCCTTGTGCGGGAACCCCATGCCCTCGGGCGTCAACAGGGCCTTTGCGGCCTTGCCCTGGTTGTTGGACATGGCCTCCACGGCCTTGACCACGCGGCCCAGCCGTTTGCCGGATTCCGAAGACCACTCGCCGGAGGGCGCAAGCGCGGCGGCCTTGGTGATGTCCCCGGCCAGGATGGCGGCCGTGAACGCCCGCTCGGCGATCAGTTCATCTTCCGCGCCGCCGGCCTGGGCCTGCTCGAAATAGGCCGCGGCCTGGGCGCCGCGCCCGTCGTTCAAGGCGCTCTGGCCAGCCAGGAACAGACCATAGGAGGACCCGCCTGGATCCGAGAGGCTGGCGAGATCATCGGCTGGCTGCGTGGCGCAGGCGGCCAGCAGGAGGAGCGGGGCGGCACAGACGAGCAGTTTACGCATGGGGCAGAACCTCACCGCTTTCCGTCCGCGCCGCAAGCTTGGCAGGCGCCTCAGCGCCGTTTTCCCCTACATGTTCGGATAGTTGGGCCCGTCCCCGCCCTGCGGCGTGGTCCAGTTTATGTTCTGCGACGGGTCCTTGATGTCGCAGGTCTTGCAGTGGACGCAGTTCTGGAAGTTGATCTGGAACTTCGGGTTCTGGCCGGCCTCGTCGTAGAGCACCTCGTAGACGCCCGCCGGGCAGTAGAGGCGCGCCGGCTCAGCGAACCTGGGCAGGTTCACCTCGATCGGGACGCTGGGGTCCTTCAGCTTCAGGTGGGCTGGCTGGTTCTCGTCGTGGTTGGTCGCCGACAGGAACACGCTCGAGAGCTTGTCGAAGCTGAACTCGTTGTCGGGCTTGGGATAGACGATGGGCTTGTAGTCCTTGGCCAGGCCGGTGGACTCGGCGTCCGACTTGCCGTGCTTCAGCGTGCCCCAGGGCGACCAGCCGCCGAAGATGGTGGCGATCATGGCGTCAGCGCCCCCCAGGACCAGGCCCGGGATGGTGCCGAACTTCGACCACAGCGGCTTGAAGTTGCGGACGTTCCACAGCTCCTTGTGGATCGAGGACGTCTTGTAGGCCTCTTCGTAGCTGGTGAGCGCGTCGCCCGAGCGGCCCTCGGCGATGGCGGCGAAGGCCGCCTCGGCGGCTAGCATGCCGCTCTTCACCGCGTTGTGGCTGCCCTTGATGCGCGGGACATTGACCATGCCGGCCGAGCAGCCCAGCAGCACGCCGCCCGGGAAGTAGAGCTGCGGCAGGGACTGCGATCCGCCTTCGGTGATGGCGCGCGCGCCGTACGAGATGCGCTTGCCGCCTTCGAGATAGCCGCGGATCGTCGGGTGGGTCTTGAAGCGCTGGAACTCGTCGAACGGCGACAGCCAGGGGTTCTTGTAGTTCAGGTGCAGCACGAAGCCGATGGCCACGTAGTTGTCCCCGAAGTGGTACATGAAGGAGCCGCCGCCGGTGGCGTTGTCCAGCGGCCAGCCGAAGGTGTGCTGGGTCAGGCCGGCCTCGAAGGCCGCGTCCGGCACCTGCCAAAGTTCCTTGATGCCGATGCCAAACTTCTGCGGATCGCGGCCCTCGGTGAGGCCGTACTTGGCCTGCAGCTGCTTGGCGAGCGAGCCACGGACACCCTCGCCGATGAAGGTGTACTTGGCGTGCAGTTCGATGCCGGGCTGGTAGTCGGGGCCGGGCTGGCCGTCCTTGCCGACGCCGAAGACGCCCGCGACGACACCCTTTACCGAGCCATCCTCGTTATAGACCACCTCGGAGGCGGCCATGCCGGGATAGATCTCGACCCCGAGGCTCTCGGCGTGCTGGCCCAGCCAGCGGCAGACGTTGCCGAGGCTGGCGATGTAGTTGCCGTGGTTCAGCATCCACTTGGGGAAGGGCAGGAAGCTGATGTCCAGCTCGCCCTGCGGGCCGAGCATCACGAACTTGTCGCGGGTGACCTTGGTCTCCAGCGGAACGCCCAGCTCTTGCCAGTTCGG
>NZ_JANPJP010000246.1:0-16183 GCF_031425575.1 Phenylobacterium sp. | reverse complement strand
ATCGAGCCCCTGGGCAATGTCGCGTCCCAGACCCCCACCAGCGGCTTCTTCGCCCGCGGGCGCGGCACCATTCAGCTGAACCAGCCGATCACCCGGCGTGAGATCGGCCTGGCCCGCACCGGCTTCGCCTGGGACTTCGCGCCCCAGTGGAAGGCCGACGGCGACCTGATCTATTCCATCGCCGGGCTTGAGGTTCCCAACCACTCGGTGGAGTTCCGCACCGTCGACACGGCGGCCGCGAACTACGCCTTCAACTACGACACCACCAATCCGCTGTTCCCGGTCTTCACCCCGGTCACCGACGCGAACCTGCGCAATCCGGCCAACTACGTCCTGCAGCAGCACCGCGACGCCGAGGACAAGACCGACGAGACCACCGGCCAGGCCCGCCTCAACTTCACCTTCGACAACGAGGCGGAAGACCGCAACCTGAAGGCCAAGTTCGGCGCCGTCCTGCGCTCCACCCAGCGGGAGTTCATGTCCACCCAGATCAACTACCGCGCCGGCACGGGCTTCATCTACACCCTGGCCGAGGTCGACACCGCAGGCCCCAGCGAGATCATCGCCGACCGCTACCGGGTCACCCCGCGCATCGGCGCCGACGAGGCCATGGCTTTCTTCAACGCCAACCGGTCACGCTTCACCACCGCCACCAACCCGCCCACCGGCGACTACGAGGTCAAGGAAGACATCTACGCCGGCTATGGTCAGGTCAGCTACAAGATCGGCGACCTGACCCTGCTGGGCGGCCTGCGCTATGAGCGCACCAAGGTCGAATCCGACGCGGTCCGCAGCACCGCCGGCGTGCTGACCCCGGTCAGCAATTCGGGCGAGTACGGCAACTGGCTCCCCAGCGCCCACCTGCAGTGGAATGCGCGGGAAGACCTGATCGTCCGCGCCGCCTGGACCAACACCATCGGCCGCCCCGACTTCAGCTCGCTGGGCGGTGGCGAGACCCTCGATCTCACCGGCGCCACGCCCCGCCTGGCGCGCGGCAATCCCGGCCTCGAGGCCCGCGAAAGCCAGGGCTTCGACCTGTCGGTGGAGTTCTACCCGCAGGACGGCCTGATCTCGCTGGCGGTGTTCTCCAAGGACATCAAGAACGAGATCTTCACGCTCACCTCCACCGAGAGCCTGGATGTCGGCCGCGGTCGGGAAGACGTCATTGTCGCCACACCGCGCAACGCCGAGAAGGCCAAGATCAAGGGCGTGGAGTTCGCCGTCCAGCAGGCCTTCACCTTCCTGCCGGAGCCCTTCGACGGCTTCGGCTTCAACGGCAACCTGACCTGGCTGGACACCGAGTTCACCTTCCGCACCTCGGCCGGCCCCCGTGTCACCGGCCTGTTCCAGCAGCCGGAGATCACCACCAACGAGAGCATCTATTACCAGCGCGGTCCCTTCGAGGCCCGGGTGTCGCACAACTATATCGGCGGCCAGCTGGAGACCATCAACGACGCCAACTCCAATTCAGACCAGTACTGGAAGGGCCGTCACCTCTTCGACGCCAGCATCTCCTGGCGCTTCAACGACAACCTGACCATCTTCGCCGAGGGCCAGAACCTCTCCAACACCGGCCGCCAGGAAGTCACGGGGCCGGGCCGCAAGTACCTGCAGGAGTGGGCCAACTACGGCCGCACCTACTGGATCGGCGCGGCGATGAACTTCTAGGGCTTCGATCTCGCTCTAAGCCTAAGCAATCGATCACAATTCATGACCTTGGATCGCTTCGATCCAAGGTCATCGTGATCCAGGGGTGACCGCATGCTGACCGCCTTTTTCGCCGGCCTGGCTTCGCTGGCCGCCGCCCTCGCCGATCCGGCGGCGGCTGTTCAAGGGGCCGCGGCCACGCAGGCCCCAGCCTTCGCCTCCCAGGCCCCGACCCTGCGCCGCTACGCCAGCGCCGCCACCCAGGGCGCCGCGGTGGGGCCCCGGGACGTCTACGCGGTCAGCAACTTCCGCCTGGTCCGCTACGACAAGGCCACCGGCGAAAAGCGCGCGGAGTGGACCGGCGACAAGGCCCGCTTCCCTCACATCAATTCCTGCGCCCTGATCGCCAAGGACCTGGTCTGCGCCAGCTCCAACTTCCCGGCCACGCCCCAGGTCAGCACGGTGGAATTCTTCGATCCCCAGACCCTGGCCCATCGCCGCAGCGTGGCTCTGGGCCTCGGCACGGGCTCCATCACCTGGGTCGACCGCCACGACGGCGCCTGGTGGGCCATGTTCGCCAACTATGACGGCCGGGGCGGCGAGCCGCCTCGCGACCACCGCCATACGACCCTGGTGAAGTTCGACGACCAGTGGCGCAGGCTTGAGGCCTGGGCCCTCCCCGCCACGGTCCTGGCCCGCGTCGCCCCGATGAGCGTCTCCGGCGGCGGCTGGGGCCCGGACGGGCGCCTGTACCTCAGCGGCCACGACCATCCCGAACTCTATGTCATGGCCCTCCCGGCCGGCGGCGGAGTCCTCGAGCACACCGCGACCATCGGCATGGACGCCGAGGGCCAGGCCGTCGACTGGGACGAGAGCCAGCCCGGCATGCTCTACGGCATCACCCGCCGCACCCGCGAGATCCTGGCGATGCGGGTCTTGGGGAAATAGCGAGACGCCGCTCGGCGCCCCTTTCCCCCTCACGAGGTGTTCACCACCCCCGGCGCCGCTTACCCGCGCCTCCCCGCGCCCCGCCTGCTATTCAGACCGCGACATCCACATCGCGAATCCGACATGACCTCGACACGCCGTCCCCCCTCCGTCCTGCGCAGCTTCTTCCAGAGCGGCGCCGCCGGCGGGCTGGTGCTGATGGGGGTGGCGGCCCTAGCCCTGGTGGTGGCCAATTCGCCGCTGGCCAACGCCTATTTCGCCGCCCTGCACACCCCCGTCGCCGGCCTGGACGTGCTGCACTGGATCAATGACGGCCTGATGGCCGTGTTCTTCCTGCTGGTGGGGCTGGAGATCAAGCGCGAGGTGGTGGACGGCGAGCTCTCCACCTGGCCCCGGCGCATCCTGCCGGGCGTCGCGGCGGCCGGCGGCATGCTGGTCCCGGCCCTGGTCTATCTGGCCTTCCAAGGCGGCGACGCCACCACCGTGCACGGCTGGGCGATCCCCGCGGCCACCGACATCGCCTTCGCGCTCGGCATCCTTTCCTTGCTGGGCTCGCGGGTTCCCGTTTCGCTGAAGGTCTTCCTCACCGCCCTGGCCATCATCGATGACCTGGGCGCGGTGCTGATCATCGCCTTCTTCTACACCTCCGACCTGGCGGTCTGGGCCCTGGCCGGCGCCGGCGTGGCCCTGGCCGCCCTGATTGCGCTCAACCGCATGAAGGTCACGATGCTCGCCCCCTACCTGGTGGTGGGCGCGGTGCTCTGGTGGCTGACCCTGCAGTCGGGGGTCCACGCCACCCTGGCCGGGGTGGCGCTCGCCCTCACCATCCCATTGCGGCGGTCGCCGGGCGCGCCGGACGACGCCCTGTCGCCCCTGCACCGGCTGGAACACGCCATCCAGCCCTGGGTGGCCTTCGCAGTGGTGCCGATCTTCGGCTTCGCCAATGCGGGGATCTCTTTCGCGGGCCTCAACTTCGGGGCCCTGCTGGCGCCCGTGCCGCTGGGCGTGGCGGCGGGCCTGTTCCTGGGCAAGCAGATCGGCGTCTTCGGCTCGGTCTGGCTGCTGGTCGCCCTGGGCTGGGCCGAGCGGCCGGCGCGCGCCACCTGGCGGCAGGTCTATGGCGTGGCGGTGCTCTGCGGCATCGGCTTCACCATGAGCCTGTTCATCGGCCTGCTGGCCTTCAACGACCCGGACCTGCAGGAGGCCACCAAGCTTGGCGTCCTGGCCGGATCTCTGCTCTCGGCCCTGCTGGGCTGGGCCATCCTGCGCAAGGCGCCGGCCCGCCCACCGGGCTGAGGGCGCGGCCTCAGCCCGCGCAGGCCGAAGCCGCGCGCACCAGGCTCACGACCTCGCGCACCCAGGCCGCGTCGAGCGACAGCCAGACCTCGCCGCCCAGGAAGAGCGTGACGATCAGCTCGCCCATCAGCCGACGTCCTTCAGCATCTTCTCCACCGAGGCCAGCCGGGTGCGGACGTCCGCCAACGTGGCCGACATCGAGTCCAGCGCCGCGGCGGTTTCGGCCTGGGTGGCCACCGCCTTCTCGGCGATCAGCCGATAGGCGTTGTCCTCGGTCAGCCGGGCGCGGGCCTGGGTGACGCTGGCCATGTAGCGCATGGCGAAGACGCCGAGGATGGTGGCGAAGATCAGGCCGAGGCTGGCGAAATAGACGGGGGTTTCCATGGGGGTCTCTCAGGTCTCGGATTTGGGGGTCAGGCTGGCCGCCGCGATGGCGATGGCCGCCGGTGTGAGGCTCAAGGCGAAGTCGGACGCCTCGAAGTAGTTCAGCGCCTTGCCCTCGGCCGACAGCTCCAGCTGGCTCGCGACCAGGCCCGCCTCCTCCAGCTTGGCCAGGTGCAGGTGCAGCAGGGGCCGGCTGATGCCGATCTCCCGCGCCAGCTGGCTGACATACTGGCGCCCGCCCTGGTGCAGGGCCGCGACGATGCGCAACCGATGCGGATTGGCCAGGGCCGCCAACTGCGCCAGCAGCGCGTCTCCCGAAGTGGGTAGGCTCTCTTTCATGTGTAAGAATTACCTGACGCATGTCAGTGAGTCAAGCGCTTTAGAACCCGCTCATCCCGGCGAAGGCCGGGACCCAGATTCATCCATGGCGGACGGGGTTGCCCCTTCGCGCCTACCTGGCTTCAACGTGAGATCGGAGCGGGCTTCACCTGGGTCCCGGCCTTCGCCGGGATGAGCGGTTGGGGGTCGGCCCCCATCCCGCCAAACCCCCCTTGCCAACCCCCGTTCTCTCAGCCACCTTCCCCCCACCAAAGGGAAGACCCCGAGATATGAGTACCGGCTGCACTGCGGGCTGAACGCCCCACCGCACACGCCGCGCCACAACGCGCGGCCCGTACTCACACATCTCGACCCACGGTGACTCATGGCATTTCTGCGCAATGACGCGATCAATCGCGTCAACCTGCATTCCGGCGTCCAGGCCCTGGCCCAAGGCGCCGGCAGCATCTTCTTCTTCGTCCTGCTGCTGAAGGCGGGCGTCTCGGTCCCCCACGCCCTGCTGGCCCAGGCGGCCATCGTCACCCTCCGCTTCGCCCTGCGGCCTCTCGTGCTGCCGCTCGCCATCCGCTTCGGGCTCAAGCCACTGCTGATCGCCGGGACCCTGATGCTGGCCCTGCGCTTCCCCCTGCTGGCGGAGGTCCGTGGGATCGACGCGGCTCTCATCGCCCTGCTGGCTGTCACGGCGCTGGCCGAGCTGACCTACTGGCTGGCCTACAACACCTATTTCGCCATGCTGGGGGACGACGAGCATCGCGGCCACCAGGTCGCGGCGCGGGAGGCCTTCATCGCCGTGCTCAGCATCGCCTCGCCTCTGCTGGGGACCTGGGCCCTGCTGACGCTCGGGCCACGCTGGGCCTTCGCCGGGATCGCGGTGGTCCAGGCGCTGGCCGCCCTGCCCCTGCTGGGCCTGCCCAACATGAGCGTCGTGGCCCAGGCGCCGGGCGCCCTGCGCGCCGCCAAGCTCGCGTTCGCCCTGCTGGTGGTCGATGGTTGGTTCGACGCCTGCTACTTCTTCGTCTGGGAGATCGGCCTCTTCCTCAGCCTGGGCGAGAGTATCGCGGCCTATGGCGGGGCCATGGCCCTGGCCGGCCTGGTCGGCGCCAGCTTCGGCCTCTGGGTCGGCCGCCACGTGGACGGCGGCGGCGGACGGCGCACCGTGCTGATCGCCTATTCCGTGGCCGTCGCCATCGTGATCCTGCGGGCCGGCAGCCTGCCCACCCCCTGGCTGGCCGTCATCGCCCACGCCCTGGGCGCCGTACTCATGCCCCTGCTGCTGCCGCCCCTCGGCGCGGCCGCCTATACCCTCGCCAAGGCGTCGCCCTGCCCCTTCCGCTTCCACATGGTGACCGAGGGCGGCTGGGACATCGGCTGCGCCGGCGCCTGCGTGACCGCCGCGGCTCTGGTCAGCCTCGGCGCCCCGCTCAGCGTCCCGATCCTGCTGGCCCTGCCGGCCGTGGCCGCCGGGTTCACGCTGCTGTGGCGCTACTTCGGGAGCCTTTCTTCTCCCCTTGCGGGGTCGGGTTGAAAGACCTCTCAAATTCCGCTCATCCCGGCGACGGCCGGGACCCAGATCCACCCAGGGCGTCAGCAGATCGTCAGCCTCCGCCCTTGGGCTCGCCTGAGATCGGAGTGGGTTTCACCTCGGTCCCGGCCTTCGCCGGGATGAGCGGAAACTAAAGCGCCACCTCCCGCTCCACTCCGATCGCCTCCAGGAAGTCCCGGTCGTGGCTCACCACCAGCAGCGCCCCGTCATAGCCCCGCAGCGCGGCCTCTATCGCCGCCAGCGAGTCCAGGTCCAGGTGGTTGCTGGGTTCGTCCAGGATCATCAGCTGTGGCGGCTGCTCGGCGCACAGCACGCAGGCCAGGGCCGCCCGCAGCCGCTCGCCGCCGCTGAGCGACCCCACCCGCTTGTCGCCGGCCACATTGCGGAACAGGAACCGCGCCAGGGCCGCGCGGGCCGCGTTGTCGGTGGCCGTCGGATTGAGCCGCCGGAACGCCGCCACCAGGGTCTCGTCGTCCCGCAGCATTGCGGTCTTCTGGTCCAACAGCGCGGCCCGCACGCCCAGGCTCACCCGCCCGGACACCGGTTCAAGCGCGCCGGTCGCCAGCCGGATCAGCGTCGTCTTGCCCGCCCCGTTCGGTCCGGTCACCGCCACCCGCTCGGGGCCGGTCATGCGGAAATCGAAGGCCAACAACGGCCCGGCCGAATGGGCGAAGGTCACGTCCTCGAAGGCCAGCACCCCCTTCCCCGCCGGCAGACCTGAGGGCGGCAAGTCGAATGCCAGCCGCCGCAGCCGTTCCACCTTCCCCTGGGCCTCCGCCAGCTCGGCGCCCGCCTGTTGCGCAAGCTTCTCCGCCAGCTGCCCCTCGCGGGCCCCGGAGTTTTCCGCCCGCTCGGCCATGGCCCCCAGCAGGATCTTCGGCGCGCTGCCGGAGGCTGCGAACCGCTTGCCCGCCGCGTCGCGCCGCGCCTTCTTCTCCCGCGCCCCCTGCGCCTCGCGCGCGACCCTCGCCACCGTGCGCTCGGCGCTGGCCAACCCCTGCTCGGCGGCGGCCTCCTCCTGGGCCTTGCGCTCCAGATAGAGGTCGTAGTTTCCGCCATAGACCTTGGCGCCCAGGCCCGACAGCTCGACGATCCGGTCCATCTCCCGCAGCAGGGCGCGGTCGTGGCTGACCACGATGGCGCCGCCCTTCCAGCCGTGCAGCACGCGCGCCACCATGGCCCGGGCCTCGGCGTCCAGGTTGTTGGTGGGCTCGTCCAGCAGGATCAGGTCCGGCTGGGTGATCAGCAGCCCGGCCAGGGCCAGGCGCGTCGCCTCCCCGCCGCTCAAGGTGGCGGCCTCACGGTCCACATGTTGGCCAGCCATGCCCACCGCCGCCAGGGCCTGCTCGATGCGGGAATCCAGGTCCCACAAGGCGTTGGCGAAGTCGTCCTCGGAACCGCGCGACTCCTCGATGGCCACTAACCGGTCAATGTCGGCCCGCACCCCCAGCAGGTCTGCAACCGTGGCCCCGTCGGGCGGGCTCATCGCCTGGCGCAGGACCCCGATCCTGCCCCGCACGGTCACCGACCCAGCGGCCGGCGCCAGCTCCCCGGTGATCAGCCGCAGCAACGTGGTCTTGCCCACGCCGTTGCGCCCGACGAGCCCGGTGCGTTCGGCCCCGAAGGCGAGGTTCAGATTGTCGAAAAGGCTTACGCCGTCAGGCGTTGCGTAGGAAAGACGCTCGAGTGTCAGATGGGCGGGCATGGGCGACCTTGGGGGCGTTGGCGTTCGGGACGAGGCGGCGTTCCGTCGGCATGCGCATGGTCGTCAGGCTCCTTCTGAGCCCCCGAGGATAGGCCCCGGCCCGCCCTCGCGCAATCCGGACCCGGCATGCGCTGGACCCCTTGAGCGAGGGGCGGAAAGGCCCGACTCCTCCATCCATGACCACCGACATGTCCGACCTCGACCGCTACGGCTGCGCCGTCATCCCCGGCATCCTGACCCCTGCCGCCTGCCGCGACCTGGCCGCCCTCTACCCCAGCGAGGAGGGCTTCCGCAGCCGGGTGATCATGGGCCGCCACGGCTTTGGCCAGGGCGAGTACCGCTACTTCAGCTACCCCCTGCCGGACCCCGTCGCGGCCCTGCGCGAGGCCATCTATCCCCAGCTGGTGGAGGCCGCCAACCGCTGGAACGAGACGATGGGCATAGCCGTCCGCTACCCCTTGCAGCACAAGGAATTCCTCGACCGCTGCCACGCCGCCGGCCAGGTCCGCCCCACCCCGCTGCTGCTCCAGTACGGCCCTGGCGACTACAACTGCCTGCACCAGGACCTCTACGGCGAGCACGTCTTCCCCCTGCAGGTCGCCGTCCTGCTGTCGGAGCCCGGCCAGGACTTCATCGGCGGCGAATTTGTCCTGACGGAACAACGGCCTCGCATGCAGTCCCGCGCCGAGGTCGTGCCCCTGCGCCAGGGCGACGCCGTGGTCTTCGCCGTCCACCACCGCCCGGTCCAGGGGACCCGCGGCGCCTACCGCGTGAGCATGCGCCACGGCGTCAGCCGCCTGCGTAGCGGCCAGCGCCATACCCTCGGGATCATCTTCCACGACGCGGCTTGAGCCTTGCCTTGGGGCCCGGAACGGCGAAGGCTTGGGCCCTTCAGTTGGGAGAGCCGCCTTGCACCGTTTGACTGTTCCGCTCGTGATCCTGTGGGCCTCCTGCGCCCTGCCCGCGCTGTCGGCCACCCCCGCCGCCGAGGCCCACAAGGCGGCCATCGTGCTGGACACCCACTTCGACACCCCGGCCAACTTCCATCGCCCCGGCTGGGACATCATGCACCGCCACTCGGTGGAGGCCGACGGCAGCCAGGTGGACTATCCGCGCATGGTGGAGGGCGGGGTCGACGGCGGCTTCTACGCCATCTTCACCCCCCAGGGCGCCCGCACGCCGGAGGGCGACGCCAAGGCCCGTGACGCGGCCCTGCTGCGGGCCGTGGAGATCCACCAGATGGTGGCCAAGCACGGCGCGAAATTCGCCCTGGCCACCAAGGCCGAGGAGGCCGCCGCCATCGTCGCGGCCGGCAAGAAGGTGGTCTTCATCAGCATGGAAAACAGCCAGCCGGTGGAGGCCGACCTCACCCTGATGGCGACCTTCTACACGCTGGGCGTCCGCATGATGGGGCCCATCCACTTCATGAACAACGACCTCGGCGACTCCTCCACCGACCCCAAGGGCAAGGAGTGGAACGGCTTGAGCGACAAGGGAAAAGCCTTCGTCGCCGAGGCCAACCGGCTGGGCGTTCTTCTGGACGCCAGCCATGCCTCCGACGAGGTCCTGGACCAGATGATCGCGCTCTCCACGACCCCGTTGATCCTGTCGCACTCGGGCCTCAAGGCCATCTTCGACCACCCCCGAAACATCGACGACACCCGGCTGAAGGCCCTGGCCGCCAAGGGCGGAGTCATCCAGATCAACGCCTTCTCCAACTACATGATCGCCCAGCCGAAGATCCCCGAGCGGGACGCCGCCATGGCTGACCTGATGAAGTCCATCGGCGCCAGCGGCCGCGAGATGACGCCGGCCCAGCGCAAGGCCTTCCTCGAAGGGCGCAAGGCCATCGACGCCAAGTGGCCGGTGCCCCGCGCCAACCTCGACGACTTCATGAAGCACATGCTGCATGCCATCGAGGTGGCCGGGATCGACCACGTCGGGGTCTCCGGCGACTTCGACGGAGGCGGCGGCATCGCGGGCCTGGAAGACGTCACCGACTATCCCAGCATCACCGAGCGCCTGATCTCGGCCGGTTATTCCAAGGACGACGTGGCCAAGGTCTGGGGCGGCAACGCCCTGCGCGTACTCAAGGCCGCCGCCGACGCCCGCACGGCCAAGTGATCGCTGCTGACAGATTTTGGCAGTTGGCGCGTTAGGCTCCGTGGGCGGCCACGGGGACGCGGAAACCGGTGTCCTGCGACATTTGTTCCCAGATTGTTCCTATGTTATCCGTGAGTCCGTTCACTACATTAAGCGGTCCCGCCGAGACCCTCGGCGGGTGAAGAGCGTTTCAGGACAACATGGCCGAACAGCTGAACTTCATCCGCGTGCGCGGCGCACGTGAGCACAATCTAAAAGACGTCAGCGTCGACATTCCGCGCGGCGAACTGGTGGTGATCACCGGGCTGTCGGGGTCCGGAAAGAGCTCGCTCGCTTTCGACACCATCTACGCCGAGGGCCAGCGGCGCTACGTCGAGAGCCTGTCGGCCTATGCCCGCCAGTTCCTGGAGCTGATGTCCAAGCCGGACGTGGACCTGATCGAGGGCCTGTCGCCCGCCATCTCCATCGAGCAGAAGACCACCAGTCGCAACCCGCGCTCCACGGTCGGCACGGTCACCGAAATCCACGACTACATGCGCCTGCTGTGGGCCCGCGTGGGCGTCCCCTACTCGCCGGCCACCGGCCTGCCCATCGAGAGCCAGACCGTCTCCATGATGGTCGACAAGCTCACCGCCCGGCCCGAGGGCGAGCGCCTCTACCTGCTGGCCCCGGTGATCCGCGGCCGCAAGGGCGAGTACCGCAAGGAGATCGCCGAGTGGCAGCGGGCCGGCTTCCAGCGGCTGAAGATCGACGGGGAGTTCTTCCCGATCGAGGACGCGCCGGTCCTCGACAAGAAGTTCAAGCACGACATCGACATCGTGGTGGACCGTCTGGTGACCAAGGCTGGCCTCGAGGGCCGCTATGCCGACAGCCTGGAGACCGCGCTGAAGCTCGCCGACGGCATCGCCGTGGCCGAATGGGCCGACAAGGCCGAGGGCGAGGCCGAGCCGCGGCGCTTGCTGTTCTCCGAGAAGTTCGCCTGCCCGGTCTCGGGCTTCACGATCAGCGAGATCGAGCCGCGGCTGTTCTCGTTCAACAACCCGTATGGCGCCTGCCCGGTCTGCGACGGCCTGGGGATGAAGCTGGCCTTCGACGCTGACACCATCGTGCCGGACAAGGACAAGTCCCTGCACAAGGGCGCAATCGCGCCGTGGTCCAAGGGCCCCTCGCCCCTCTACACCCAGACTCTGCAGGCCCTGTCGCGGCACTACGGCTTCTCGATGGACGAGCCGTTCTACCAGCTGCCGGAGCAGGCCAGGAAGGTGGTCCTCTACGGATCGGGCGCCGACAAGATCAAGTTCATCTACGACGACAACGCCCGGAAGTACGAGGTCAACAAGACCTTCGAGGGCGTGCTGCCGAACCTGGAGCGCCGCTGGCGGGAAACCGACAGCGCCTGGGTGCGTGAAGAGCTGGGCCGCTATCAGTCGGAGACACCCTGCGAGGCCTGCGAAGGCTATCGCCTGAAGCCGGAGAGCCTGGCGGTGAAGATCTCCGGCCAGCACGTGGGCCAGGTCTCGCGGCTGTCGATCCGCCACGCCGAGGAGTGGTTCACGGCGCTCGAGAGCAGCCTCACCGACAAGCAGATGGAGATCGCGCGGCGGATCTTGAAGGAGATCAATGATCGCCTGCGGTTCCTGGTGAACGTCGGCCTGGACTATCTCAACCTCAGCCGCGCGTCGGGCACGCTGTCGGGCGGCGAGAGCCAGCGCATCCGCCTGGCGAGCCAGATCGGCTCAGGCCTGACCGGTGTGCTCTACGTGCTGGACGAACCCAGCATCGGCCTGCACCAGCGCGACAACACACGGCTGCTCACCAGCCTCAAGGGCCTGCGCGACCTCGGCAATTCGGTGCTGGTGGTGGAGCATGACGAGGAGGCGATCATGACCGCCGACTACGTCATCGACATGGGCCCCGCCGCCGGCATCCACGGCGGCGAGATCATCGCCGAGGGCACCGCCGCCCAGGTGATGGCCAACCCCAAGAGCATCACCGGCCAGTACCTGTCGGGCGCGCGCGAGATCGAGGTGCCTCAGGACCGCCGCCCGATCTCCAAGAAGAAGGTGCTGCGCGTCATTGGCGCCACCGGCAACAACCTAAAGAATGTCACCGGCGAGATCCCGGCGGGGACCTTCACCTGCATCACCGGGGTGTCGGGGGGCGGCAAGTCCACCTTCACCATCGAGACCCTCTACAAGGCCGCCGCCAGGCGCCTGCACAACGCCTCCGACGCGCCCGCCCCCCACGACCGCATCGAGGGGCTGGAGATGTTCGACAAGGTCATCGACATCGACCAGTCGCCCATCGGCCGCACCCCGCGCTCCAACCCGGCCACCTACACCGGCGCCTTCCAGCCGATCCGCGACTGGTTCGCGGGGCTCCCGGAGTCCAAGGCCCGCGGCTATGGGCCGGGTCGCTTCAGCTTCAACGTCAAGGGCGGCCGCTGCGAGGCCTGCCAGGGCGACGGGCTGATCAAGATCGAGATGCACTTCCTGCCCGACGTCTACGTCACCTGCGATGTCTGCCACGGCAAGCGCTACAACCGCGAGACCCTAGAGGTGCTGTTCAAGGGCAAGTCGATCTCCGACGTCCTGGACATGACTGTCGAGGAGGCCGCAGACTTCTTCAAGGCCGTGCCGCCGGTGCGCGACAAGATGGATACACTGAAGAAGGTTGGCCTGGGCTACGTCCAGGTCGGCCAATCGGCCACCACCCTTTCAGGGGGCGAGGCCCAGCGCGTGAAGCTCTCCAAGGAGCTGTCGCGCAAGGCCACCGGCAAGACCCTCTACATCCTCGACGAACCCACCACCGGCCTGCACTTCGAGGACGTGAAAAAGCTGCTGGAGGTGCTCCATGAGTTGGCCGACCAGGGCAACACCATGGTGGTCATCGAGCACAATCTCGACGTCGTGAAAACCGCCGACTGGATCGTCGACTTCGGTCCTGAGGGCGGCGATGGCGGCGGCGAGATCGTGGCCCAGGGGACGCCGGAGCAGGTGGCCGCCAATTCCAAGAGCTGGACCGGCCGCTACCTCGCCGAAGTCCTCAAGCGTCACGAAGACCGCCGCAAGGCGCGGGTGAAGAAGCTGGTGAACGCTTAGGCTTCCCTCAAACATCCGTTTGAAATAGCGTCGTTCCATTGTTTTGATCATTGGAGTCGACCCATGAAGCTCTACGGCGCGCCCAACCCCGCCCCCAATCCCCGCCGCGTGCGCATCTTCCTGGCCGAGAAGGGCATCGATCTGCCCGAGACCCCGGTCAACATGATGAAGCGCGAGCACAAGAGCCCGGAATTCCGCGCGAAGAACTCGCTGGGCCAGTTGCCCACCCTGGAGCTGGACGACGGCACGACGATCTCCGAGACCGTCGCCATCTGCCGCTATCTCGAGGAGACCAATCCCGAGCCGCCGCTGTTCGGCACGACACCGGTGGAACGGGCCCTGGTGGACCAGTGGATTCGCCGGGTCGAGTTCACCGTGATGACGCCCGTCGGCATGTATTGGCGCCACGCCCACCCCCGCACGGCGGCTCTGCTGACACAGTTCAAGGACTTCGGTGAATCCAACGCCGAAACCTACAAGGGTGCGCAGAAGTACCTGGACCGTGAGCTGGAGGGTCACCAGTTCGTGGTGGGCGACACCTTCACAATGGCCGACATCTGCCTTCTCTCGACCGTCGACTTCGCCGGGTGGATCGGTCTGCCGATGGAGCCGGAGTTCGAGCACCTGAAAGCCTGGCACGACCGGGTCACCGCCCGGCCTAGCGCCAACGCTTGATGCGATAGCTCCGTGGGGCTCAGCCCCGCGGAGCGCCCGTCAGTTCGCGATAGGCCTCGGCCAAGGGCGAATAAATCATCACCACCTGCAGGATGGGCAGCAGCAGTTGCACCATTAGGGTGGCGATGAAGGCCACGATGGCCAGCGGCGCCAGGTTGCTGGGATTGGCGATGGCCGCGTTGCCCCCTGCGAGGGCCACGGTGGCGTAGCTGATGATGCTGAAGAGCAGCCAGACCATGATGTAGAAGATGATGGCCAATATGGTCATCCCGAACAGGCTCCAGAAGTGGCCCTTGGTGAGCCGCCAGGAGTCGAAGATCGCGATGCGATGCTCGGCGAAGGTCATGGGTGTGGCCAGCAGCAGGCGCACCCCCGCCCAGATCATGGCCGCGGCCAGCCCCAGGCTGACCACCACGCCGAAGGGACCGCCCAGGCTGGCGGCGCCGAAGGCGAGCACCAGGAACAGCACGCCCACGGAGAAAAGGGCGAGGTTCACAACGGTGAGCCGTAGCTCGTCGGCGCCAAGCCTCAGATGGGCGATGCCCTTTTCCGACGGGCGCAGGGCCAGACGGTAGATGCCGCCCATCAGGACCGAGAGCAGGAAGATCGAGATGACGATGATGGCCAGGAAGGCGAACTGGTGCTGCCGCAGCACCGAGCCGTAGGCGCCGGCGTCGCCCGACTCCAGCCCGCCATTCTGCACGAACTTGATGAAGTCCGGGCCCAGCGCCATGACCATGATCATGGCGATCACCATGATCCCGAGGAAGTAGACCAGGCTCCAGGCCAGTATCGTTCCTGGCCGTTCGCGCGTGATCCTGAAGCCTTCCAGCGCCGACTCGCTCGGCGAAAACTTGGTCATGTCTGTCCTCTGGCCGTCCGTCTGGAACACCAAACGAGTCGGCCGCCCCTTTGGCTGCGATCTTTGCGGTTGCGGCTCTTGCGCTGCAAGGCCTCCCTCGCGATCGGGCGCAATCGTTGCTACTTAGCCACGCATGAGCACCAAGATAGACCCAGTCCATGTGATCGGCGGCGGCCTGGCCGGTTCGGAAGCCGCCTGGCAGATCGCCCAGGCCGGCGTGCCGGTCATTCTGCACGAGATGCGTCCCGTACGCGGCACCGACGCCCACCATACCGACGGCCTGGCCGAGCTGGTCTGTTCGAACTCCTTCCGGGCCGACGACTGGACCGCCAACGCCGTGGGCCTGCTGCACGCCGAGATGCGCCGGCTGGACTCCATCATCATGTCCTGTGGCGATGCTCACCAGGTGCCGGCCGGCGGCGCCCTGGCCGTCGACCGTGACGGCTTCTCCCAGGCGGTCACCGCCCGCCTGGAGGCTCATGCCAATGTGACCATCGCGCGCGAGGAAGTGGCGGGCCTGCCGCCCGCCGATTGGGACAGCGTCATCGTGGCCACCGGCCCCCTCACCTCCCCGGCTCTCTCCGAGGCCATCCTGTCCCTGACCGGCGAGGGCGAACTCTCGTTCTTCGACGCCATCGCCCCCATCATCAATTTCGACTCCATCGACATGGGCGTCGCCTGGCGGCAGTCGCGCTATGACAAGGAAGGCCCGGGCGGCGACGCGGCCGCCTATATCAACTGCCCCTTGGACAAGGACCAGTACGAGGCCTTCATCGACGCCCTGCTCGAGGGCCCGAAGAGCGAGTTCAAGGACTGGGAGAACGTCCCCTATTTCGACGGCTGCCTGCCCATCGAGGTGATGGCCGAGCGGGGCCGCGAGACCCTGCGCCATGGCCCGATGAAGCCTGTGGGCCTGACCAACGAGCACAATCCGCAGGAAAAGGCCTACGCCATTGTCCAGCTGCGGCAGGACAATGCGCTGGGCACCCTGTGGAACATGGTGGGCTTCCAGACCAAGCTGAAGCACGGGGCCCAGACCGACATCTTCCGCACCATTCCGGGCCTCGAGAAGGCTGTGTTCGCGCGCCTCGGCGGCCTGCACCGCAACACCTTCCTCAATAGTCCCAAGCTGCTGGACACCCAGCTTCGCCTGAAGGTGCAGCCTCGCCTGAGGTTCGCCGGCCAGGTCACCGGCGTCGAAGGCTATGTGGAGAGCGCGGCCATGGGCTTGCTTGCCGGCCGCCTTGCCGCCGCCGAGCGCCTGGGCTCGCCGATCGAGGCGCCGCCCGCCACCACGGCCATCGGGGCCCTGGTGGGGCACATCACTGGCGGCCATCTGGAAGGCGGCAAGGGCTCGTTCCAGCCCATGAACATCAACTACGGCCTGTTGCCACCGGTCGAGAGCGTCGCCAAGCGCGACGAGACCGGCCGCCGCCTGGGCGCCAAGGAGAAGTCGCGCGGGAAGAAGCTGGCGGTGGGCGAGCGGGCCTTGGCGGACCTGGAGACCTGGCTCACGGGCGAGACGCGAGTCGCCGCCGAATAGGCCTCAGACCCTGCCGCGCGCGACGGCCAGGAAGAGA
>NZ_JANPJP010000245.1:0-6560 GCF_031425575.1 Phenylobacterium sp. | reverse complement strand
GTCGGCGGCGGCGTCCGCAGCGGTGGCCGCGGCGTCGGTCGCGGTGGCGGCGGCGTCGGCGGCGACGACGGCCGATTCGGCGGCGGCCGGGGCTTCAGCGGCCTTTTCGGCGGGCTTGGAGCAGGCGGCGGCGGTCAGAGCGGCGACGGCGGCGCCGGCGACGAGCAGCTTACGGAGAATGGCGGAGGTCATGTCCCAGATCCTTAGGTTAGTTATTGAAAGCACCCAACGAGGCGCGCCCCTACGGGAAGGCCCCAACAGATGGAATATGCCTGGGTTCGTGGTGAGGGCAAGGCTCAGCTTCACCAGAACTTGATCAGGCTAAACAAAAGGGCCGCCCCGAGGGGGCGGCCCTTCGTAGAACGCGATGCGCTCGAAGCTTAGTGCTTCGCGGCTTCGGCGGCGGCAGCGGCCGGAGCAGCAGCTTCGGCGGCGGCCGGAGCAGCAGCAGCGGCAGCGGCGTCGGCAGCGGCCGGAGCAGCGGCCATGGCGGCGGCGTCGGTCGAGGCGGCGGCGGCGTCGGTCGCGGCGGCGGCGGCGTCGGTCGCGGTGGCGGCGGCGTCGGTCGCTTCAGCAGCGGCGGCGTCGGCCTTTTCGGCGGGCTTGCCGCAGGCGGCGACGGAGATGGCGGCGACGGCGGCGCCGGCGACGAGGATCTTGCGAAGGAGTTCGGAGGTCATGCTGGTCCCCTAGGAAACGGAGGTGAAGAAGCGCCCGACTCGCCCCCGAATGGGAACGCCGCAAGCGCAAGGCACGAATATGCCGTGGTTCGCCCCGAGGGCAAGGCTTTAATTCACGCTCTCGTGATCACTTTTCTCCAACGCCGCTGCAACCCCTTTGAATTCCCCGATTTGGCGATCACGATTCGCGTCAAGGCTTAGGTGTGGCCGGGCCGATTCCAGCGGCTATATGGACCGGTCGGAGGAGAGTCGTCATGGATGTTGCGGTCGCGCGCGAACCTCGCGCGGTGCGGATCAACCTGCCCAGCCGGGGTGGGGAGATGTCGGCGCTGGAATTCGGTCCGGCCGAACGGCCTGTAGATATCGTCTTCACCCACGCCAATGGCTTCAACGCCCGGGCCTATGCGAGCATTCTGGCTCCCCTGGCGCCGGACTTCCACGTCCTGGCCGTCGATCAGCGCGGTCATGGTCGGTCTGGCCTAAAGCCGGAAATCGAGGGCCGGACGTCCTGGTGCGGCCTGCGCGACGATCTGCTGGCGCTGTTCGAGGCGCTCGACCTGAGGAACGTGGTGCTCGGCGGGCATTCCATGGGGGCCACCGCCAGCATCCTGGCCAGCGCCGAGGCTCCCGGACGGGTCAAGAGCCTCGTCATGTTTGACCCGGTGGTCCTCAGCCCTGAGACCATCGCCGCCAATGCCGACGGTGAGCCCATCGAATCGCCCCTGGTCCAGGGAGCCCTGCGCCGCCGCGCGGTCTTTCCCAGCCACCAGGCGGCGATTGAGGCCTATACCGGCCGCGGCGCCTTCAAGAGCTGGACGGCCGGCATGCTGGCCGACTACGTCGCCGATGGCTTCCGGGAGCGACCCGATGGCCAGGTTGAACTGACCTGCGCTCCGGAGTGGGAGGCTTCCAACTTCACCTCCCAGGCCCACGACACCTGGGACGCCTTCGCCCGCTCCAAGGCGCCTATCACCATCTTCCGCGCCGAGAATGGCTCCACCTGCCGGGTCGAAGGCCGTGAGGCGGAACTCACCGCCACCAAGCGGATCACTCTGGAGACCGTTCCCGGCACGACCCATTTCCTGCCCATGGAGCGCCCCGACGTGGTGGCGCGCGCCCTCAGGGCCGCGGCGTCAAAGCCCTAGGCCAGGCGTGAGCTGGGTCCGATAAGCCTCCTGGGCCGCCGGGGAGATGTCCACCACCTTGCGGACGCCGAGATCAAAGCTGATCACGACGGCCTCGGCGCTGGCCCAGGCCCGCCCGCTGATCGGGTCGACCATCCAGTGCATGACCCGGCGGGTGCGGGACTCCACGGCGGCGAAGCCTGACCGCAGTTCGATGGAATCGCCGGCGCGCGGCCAGTCGAGGTGCAGCACCCGGTATTCCAGCACCGCCCCGCCGATGTTCGGGGGCGGTTCACCGGCGACCGGTTCAGGCCCGGGCCGGGTCTCGCCAAACAGTCGGTTCACCCCGTCCGACACCCGGCCGATGAACATCTCGCCGCGCATGCGGCCGAACACGTCGCACTCGGCGAGTTGGATCACGCCCATGCCGATGCGGGTCAGGTTCAACTCCAGGGCCTTGGCGTGGCTGGCCATGGGTTGGACCGGCGCCAGGTCGAGACCCCGCGCCGCAGCGTAGGCGGGAATGTCGACCCGCAGGGCGTCGGCGGCATCACGAATGCGGGCCGGCCATGGGAAGGCGCGCAGATCGGTGCTGGTGACATGGGAGACCACCACCTGGAAGGTGGCCGCCGGCTCCCCCGACAGGTGACGGATCACCAGCAGCAGGCGGGCGTCGGTCTCGCCCATCTCCACCACCCCGCCAGTCATGATCAGGCCGGCGCCGGCGCGGGCCTCGCGCAGAAAGCGGATATGCTGTTCGCGGACCACCAGGGTCGATTCGGCGCCCGCGGTGAAGGCCCGTGGCATGCCCAGCTGCGCCGCCAGGCCGGCGATCCCCTCAAAGGACTTGGCGACCCAGAACCGGACGTTCAGGTGCCCCATCTCGTCGCATTCCCAGGTGTTGACCCCGCCGCCCCAGACCTCGATCACGCGTCCATCCCTCACTGTTGGCGCGAACTTACGGGAGGCGTCCTGTAACCGACAGGGGGCGGGCGGCGAATTCGTCTTCAAGCTCAAGCTCGTCTGGTGGACCATCGCCGCCGCATCCTGCCTGTGCGAAGCTGATGAGCCCCAGGGAAGCCCGCCACATGCCGCCGACGATGAAGGTCCTGGTCTATCGCCACAGCGTGGTCACGCGAATGACCCACTGGATCAATATGGTGGCCCTGATCCTGTTGCTGATGAGCGGGCTGCAGATCTTCAACGCCCACCCGGCCCTCTATTGGGGCCAGAAGTCCACCTTCGCCGAGCCCTGGGTCTCCATGACCGCCGTGGAGCGCGGCGACGAGATGGTCGGCCTCACCAAGGTGGGGTCCGTGACCCTGGAAACCACGGGCCTGTTCGGGTTCTCGGGGAACGAGAAGCGCGGCTTCCCCGCCTGGTCGACCGCCCCCGGCTATCGCAACCTCGCCGACGGTCGACACTGGCACTTCTTCTTCGCATGGGTCTTCGTGCTCAACGGCTTGGTCTATCTGTCCGCCAACAGCCTAAACGGTCACATCCGTCGCGACCTGCTGCCGACCAGGGACCAGCTGGCGCCGCGCCACCTCTGGCATGAGATCCTTGACCATGCTCGGCTGAGGTTCGCCAAGGGCGAGGAGGCCCGCCGGTACAACGCCCTGCAAAAACTGGCCTATGGCGGGATCGTGCTGATCGTCCTGCCGCTGATTGTGCTGACCGGGCTGACCATGTCGCCGGCGATCGACGCCGGCCAGCCCTGGCTGCCGGCGGTGTTCGGCGGGCGGCAGTCGGCGCGGACCATCCATTTCATCTGCGCGGGCCTGATCGTGGCCTTCGTCCTGGTCCACGTCGCCATGGTCCTGCTTTCCGGCGTCTGGAACAATCTGCGGTCGATGATCACCGGTCGCTACGCCATAGACGTCGAGGGAGATGCCCGATGAGCACCGCCGACACCCGCCGTGGCTGGCTTAAGGCCGGCGCCGCCGGCGCCGCGGGCCTGTGGCTCACCGCCTGCAACAAGGTCAACGACAACCCCCAGGTCCAGGCGACGCTCCGCAGCGCCGAGGGGCTGACGCGCAGGGCCCAGCGCCTGCTGATCAGCCGCAAGGCCCTGGCGCCGGAGTTCACTGAGGCCGACATCTCCCGCGACTTTCGCGCCAACGGTTCCATCAGCCCAGGTGACCCGGAGTACCGCAAGATGCTGCGAGCCGGGTTTTCCGACTACCGCCTGGTGGTGGACGGCCTGGTGGACAAGCCCCTGTCCCTGAACCTCGCTCAGGTTCGGGCGCTGACCTCCCGCACCCAGATCACCCGTCATGACTGCGTCGAGGGGTGGTCGAGCATCGGCAAGTGGAAGGGCGCGCGCCTGGGACCCTTGCTGGACCTGGCCGGACTGAAGGAGGACGCCAGATATATCGTCTTCCACTGCGCCGACAGCCTGGGCGGCGGGGGGCCGGAGGGGCGCTACTACGAGAGCATCGACATGATCGACGCCTATCACCCGCAGACGATCCTGGCCTACGAGATGAACGGGTCGGTCCTGCCGGTGGCTCACGGCGCGCCCCTGAGGCTGCGGGTCGAACGCCAGCTCGGCTACAAGCACGCCAAGTACGTCATGCGGGTCGAGGCCGTCGCCGACTTCGCCCACCTGGGAGCGGGCAAGGGCGGCTTCTGGGAAGACCGTGGCTACGAGTGGTACGCCGGGATCTGACCTGGCCCTACCAGGGGGTCTTGGCGGTCTGTTCGGCCTCGGCCTTGCACATGGCCGCGTCGGGTTTCGCGCCGGTCTTGCGGACCGCCTCAAGCTCGGCGCGGACCCCCTCCAGGTCAGCGCGGAAGGTGGGGTCGCCGCGCCAGGTCGCCAGGAGGGCGCCAGCATTCGTGCGGCCCGCCTCCACGGCGCTGACGCTGTGCACGCCACAGACCACCCGGCTCTCGCCGAAGGCGCGGCCGCGCACCAGGATCGGGGTCGCCTGGTCAGGCGCCAGTTCGGCCAGGAACATGGCCACGGCCCAGCCCCATGTCGCATGGCCCGAGGGGTAGTCCGGGCTGGCGGCCAGGGACTCCGTCTTCGGCGCGCAGATATTGCCCTCGCCCGCGATCAGGTACGGCCGTTGGCGCTTGAACACGTCCTTGACGCTGGAGACCTGCCGGCTGGCGTCGATCCCCATCCGGCTCAGCATGGCCATCAATTTCGGCGCGGCCTCGGGAGACATCTGCACGCCCACCGTGCAGCTGAAATCCTTCAGCATGTTGGCGGGCAGGGAGGGGACGTCGTTCTGGGCCAGGGACCATCGGGGCGAGCCCTCAAGACCGCGGGTGGCCTTGAACACCGCCTGGTCTTGCGCCTCCCGGGCCGAGCCGGTGACCGGGGCCGGCGGCAGGATCAGGGCCGCGGCGGGCCAGGTCTCGGGGTTCAGATAGCCAGTGGGCAGGGCCCGGGGCGGGGCCGCCGGCTGGGCCAGCGCGATGCCGGCGGCGGCCAGGGCACCTGTCAGGCTCAGGCCGATCAGTGTACGGCGCATTTCCTCTCCCTTGTTCTGTTGGGCTATCATGCGCATGCGCACCGCGGACGCAACGCCGAAGCTGGTGGGCTTTCTGTGGTGGGACGGCGTTAGGTCCTGGGTTAGGCTCACCAGGAAATCCAAGGCAGACGAGTGGACCCGCTTCCGACCCCAGCTTCGCCCTCCGAGGTGGACAGTCCGCGCCCCCGAAAGGCGCCGCGTCAGCTTGCCCTGATGCGCGCCCGCGCCGAACTGCTCCGCTGGCGGGTCGTGCCGCGCGTGCGCAAGCCTGGCCAGCGCAGGCTTAATCCCTGGCTGCCGCTCGTTCCGGTGCTGGTCCTGCTGTCGCCCGCCCTGCTGCTGGTCGCAGGGGTGGCCGTCTTCCTGCCCAGACCGTTCCGGATCCATCCCGCCACGGTGATGCTGAACCTCGGGCGGGTCATGATCGCCTTGAGCGAAGGCGACGATGAGGCGCGTCGCCCGCCCCGGATCTCCGACAACCGATCCTGAGGCCGGGATCGCAAACCACGGCTGCCACCGCGCGGGCGATGGCGGCCGACTTGTCTGCTACTTCGCGATCTTCTGGAAAAGCTTCGCCCAGCGAGGCTTTTCACGGGTCTTCCAGGCGCCGCGGTGCCAGGCGTCCGACGCGATCAGCGGCACGACGGTGCTGGCCTCGGCGAACACCATCTGTTCCCAGGTCACGTCGACCTTGCCCCAGGAGCAGGCCTCCTTGAGCGTCGAGGAGGAGCAGGCACCGTCACGCACATCGGCCACCGTGATCTGGATGGCGTACTTGTGCATGTCGACCTCGTGGCCGAGGATTTCGGCGCAGACCACGGTGTCCTGGGCGAAGTTCTTCGGAACCCCGCCGCCCACCATGAACAGCCCGGTCGTGCCCGCCGCGATCTTGACGTCGGTCAGCTCGCGGAAGTCGGCGACGGAGTCGAGGGTGAGGTAGGGCTTGCCCGCCTTCATGTTCTCCACCTGGTGCTTCACCAGGCCAAAGCCCGCCGACGAGTCGGTGAAAGCCGGGCAGAAGATGGGGATGTCGAGCTCGTAGGCCGTCTCGATCAGCGATCCCTGCTTCTTGGCGTTGCCGTCGGCCAGCCACTTGCCCATCTCCCAGATGAACTCACGGCTCGAATAGGGGCGCGGCTCCAGCATGTTGCAGAGCTGGAAGATAACATCGTCGCAGTTCTGGAGCTCTTCCTCGTCAATATAGGTGTCGTAGATGCGGTCGATATAGAGGGCGCGCAGGTCGCGATCGTCGACCGGATCCTGGGGCTTGG
>NZ_JANPJP010000244.1:0-22883 GCF_031425575.1 Phenylobacterium sp. | reverse complement strand
CAGGCCTATCACCAGCTGCCCGAACTGATCGCCCGCACCCACCGCGCCAAGGGTGAGCGCCTGTCGGCCGACTTCGCCGCCGAGGCCAAGTTCGATCGCCTGGGTTCGGACCGCAAGCCGTCCGGGGTCACGGCCTTCCTGACCATCCAGGAGGGCTGCGACAAGTTCTGCACATTCTGCGTGGTGCCCTATACGCGGGGCGCGGAGTTCTCCCGGCCCGTCGACGCCATCCTGGCCGAGGCCCGCAGCCTGGCCGCCCAGGGCGTGCGCGAAGTCACCCTGCTGGGCCAGAACGTCAACGCCTATTCCGGGGAGGGCGGCTTGGCGGGCCTGGCCCGCAAGCTGTCGCAGATCGAGGGTCTGGACCGCATCCGTTACACCACCAGCCACCCTGCCGACATGGATGACGCCCTGATCGAGGCCCACGGTGAGGTCGAGGCCCTCATGCCCTACCTGCACCTGCCAGTGCAGGCCGGCTCCGACAAGATCCTGCGGGCGATGAACCGCGCCCATACCGCCGAAAGCTACCTGCGGCTGGTGGAAAGGATCCGCCAGGCGCGGCTCGACATGGCCATGGCCGGCGACTTCATCGTCGGCTTCCCAGGCGAGCGCGAGAGCGAATTCGAGGCCACCCTGCAGCTGGTCCGAGAGGTCGGCTATGCCGGCGCCTTCTCGTTCAAATATTCCCGCCGCCCCGGCACGCCGGCCGCCGCCATGCCCGGCCAGGTGGCCGAAGAGGTGAAGGAGGAGCGGTTGGCCCGCCTCAACGCCTTGCTGGATCAACAGCAGACCGCCTTCAATGATAGCCAGGCGGGCAGGACCCTGCCGGTGCTGTTCGAGCGCGCCGGACGCCATCGCGGTCAACTTTCCGGCCGCAGCCCCTATCTGCAGGCGGTGCATGTGAGCGGTCCGGATCATCTGATCGGCCAGATCGTTCCGGTTCACATCGAGAGCGCGGCCAAGATGAGCCTCGCCGGGTCCCTGGCATTGGAGTTCGCTTGAGTAAGGCGCCTGAATTCATCCCCCTCTCCGATATCGCCGTCCGCGCGGTGGGCGGGGCGGCCGGCCGGCACGCGGCCCTTATCGAGGACGCCTTCGACGTCTTCATCGAGACCCCCGGCGGCGGAGTGTCGATCAATGGCGACTCCAAGGGCCGCGCCACCGCTAAGCGGGTGGTGGAGCAGCTCGCCGAGCGCGCCGACCAGGGCCTGGAAATCACCGAGGCCGACGTCCGCGTGGCCATCGGCCAGGTGCGGGTGGGCCGCGGCAGCGCGCCGGGCAGCCTGCCCTCAGGGCGCCGGGGCCAGGTGGCGCCCAAGACGCCGGGCCAGGCCCGCTATCTCCAGGCGCTGGCCGCCTGCGAACTGGTGTTTGGCCTGGGCCCCGCCGGCACGGGCAAGACCTTCCTGGCCGTGGCCCATGGCGCGGGCATGCTGCTGCGCGGCGAGGTGGAGCGCCTGATCGTCAGCCGTCCGGCGGTGGAGGCGGGCGAACGTCTCGGCTTCCTGCCCGGCGACCTGTCGGAAAAGGTCGACCCCTATATGGCGCCGGTCTGGGAGGCGCTCACCGACATTCTAGGCGCCGACCAGTTCAAGCGGCGGCGTGAGAAGGGCGAGATCGAGGTGGCGCCCATCGCCTTCCTGCGCGGCCGCACGCTCAGCCACGCCTTCATCATCGTCGATGAGGCCCAGAACACCAGCCGTCTGCAGATGAAGATGGTGCTGACCCGCCTGGGCGAGGGGTCGCGCATGGCGGTGACCGGCGACCCCAGCCAGATCGACCTGGTGAACGCCTCGGACTCGGGCCTGGCGCACGCCGTCGGCCTGCTGGAGGGCGTCAAGGGCGTGGGGGTCAACCGCTTCACCGTCGAGGACGTGGTGCGCCACCCGATGGTGGAGCGCATCGTGCGGGCCTATGACGCCGACGCCGCCAAGCGCGGACGCTCCATTTGATCGACGTCGAGATCGAGGACGAGGCCTGGGCGCGGGACCTGCCGGACGCCGAGGCCCTGGTCGTGGCCGCCGCGCGGGCCGCGCTCGTCGGCGCTCAGCGGGACGGCGCGGTGGTGGTCCTGCTCACCGACGACACCGGTGTCCAGGAGCTCAACAGCCGGTTCCGGGGCAAGGACACGGCGACCAACGTGCTGTCCTTCCCGGCCCCGCCGAACCCCGAAGAACACCTGGGGGACGTGGCCCTGGCCCACGGGGTCTGCGTCCGCGAGGCCGGCGAGCAGGGCAAGACCCTGGCCCACCATCTGCAACACCTTGTGGCGCACGGGGTGCTGCATCTTGTAGGGTACGACCACGAAACCGACGACGACGCCGAGGACATGGAAGGTCTGGAGCGCGTGGTCATGGCCGGTCTGGGGGCGCCTGATCCCTACGGCGCCGAACAGGGAGACGATGGCTAGTTCCGAAGACCCGCCCGCAGCCGCGCGCAAGAGCCGCGGCATACGGGCCTTCCTGAGACGGCTGCGCGGCGTGGGCGGCATGGAGCCGCCGCCGACCCCGGTGGACCTGGTGGGCGACCGCATGGTCGACCAGGCCCAGGCCTTCCAGACCCTGAGGGTCGATGACGTCATGACCCCACGCGCCGACATCGTCGCCGTGGAGCTCACCACACCCTTCTCCGGCCTTGTGGAACGGTTCGTGGAGGCTGAGCACAGCCGCATGCCGATCTATCGCGAGACCCTCGACGACCCGGTCGGCGTGGTCCACGTGAAGGACATCTTCAAGCTGATGGCGGGCCCCAAGCCCAAGGGCGGCAAGCCACCCGGGCCTGACGACGCCATCCTGCAGAAAGTGCGCCGCGACGCCCTCTATGTGCCGGCCTCCATGCGCGCCGCCGACCTGCTGCTGCGCATGCAGACCAGCCGGATCCACATGGCCCTGGTGATCGACGAGTTCGGCGGCACAGATGGCTTGGTGACCCTGGAGGACCTAGTTGAGGCGGTGGTCGGCGAGATCGACGACGAACACGACGACGCCCAGGCGGCCGGCGTCGTCGCTCGCCCAGGCGGGGTGTTCGAGGTCGACGCCCGCGCCCCCCTGGAGGAGTTGGAGGCCGCCGTCGGCGCCGAACTGGCGCCGACGGACCTTGAGGAAGAGATCGACACCGTGGCCGGCCTGGTCACGGCCCTGGCCGGCCGGGTGCCGCAGCGCGGCGAGGTGATCAGCCACCCGGCGGGATTTGAGTTCCAGGTGACCGACGCCGATCCACGGCGGGTGAAGCGGGTGCGGGTGCGCCGTCTGCCCGAGCCGGACATCATCATTTGAGGCTTCCCCTGACGCCGGCCTGGCGCGCGCGCATCCTGGCGGTGGCCGCCGGGGTCGGCGCGGGCCTGGCCCACCCACCTATGGGCCTGATCATCGGCGTCGCGGCCTATGGCCTGATGATGTGGCTGGCCGAGACAGATGGCCCGCGCGTCCTGCGCTCGGCCTTCTTCCGGGGTTGGCTGGCCGGGGTCGGCTATTTCGCGGTCGGCACCCACTGGATCACCGAGCCCTTCATGGTGGACGCCGCCAACCAGGGCTGGATGGCCCCTATCGCCCTGCTGGCGATGTCCGGGGGCCTGGCGTTGTTCTGGGGCCTGGCGGCCCTGATCTACCGCCTCGCCGACGTGAAGGGCGCCTGGCGGGTTCTGGTGTTCGCCGGGGCCCTGGCGCTCTGCGAGTGGCTGCGGGGCCACGTGCTTACCGGGTTCCCCTGGAACCTGCCCGGCGAGGCCTGGCGCGCCGGCTCGGCTCCCTCCCAGATGGCCTCGGTGGTGGGCGCCTACGGCCTGTCCTGGATGACCATCGCGCTCGGGGCCGCGACCGCCCTGCTGTGGAAACCGGGCCGGACCCGGCTGGCCGCCGGCGCGGCCATCGTCGCCGCCTTGGCGGGGCTCTACGGCTTTGGCGCCCTGCGGCTGCCCGCCGCCATGGCGGCCGCCGCCGACGCCCCCATGGTGCGGCTGGTCCAGGCCAATATAGACCAGAAGGACAAGTGGAAGCCGGAGAACCTGGACCTGGTGTTCTCCACCTATGTCGGCCTGACCACCCAGGCGGCCCCGGTCCGTCCCGACATCGTCATCTGGCCCGAGGGCGCCCTGCCCGCGGTGATCGACGATCTGCTGGCGCCCGGCAGCCCCTATGTCGCCCGGCTCACCGACGCGCTGGCGCCGGGCCAGACCCTGATGATGGGCGCCAACCGGGCGGGTCCCGGCGCCCAGGGCGGCGTGGACTATTTCAACAGCCTGGTGGTGTTGCGCCGCGAGACGCCCGGCCTGCGGGTCACCGGGTTCTACGACAAGCACCGGCTAGTGCCCTTCGGTGAATTCCTGCCGCTGGGAGACCTGGCCACTAGGCTCGGCGTTCGCAGTCTCGTTCACATGCCGGAGGACTTCACCGCCGGACCGCCGCCCCGTCCGATCCACCCGCAGGGCGTCCCGGCCCTGCAGCCGCTGATCTGCTACGAGGCCCTGTTCCCGGGCTTCGCGTCGGCCGCCGCCAAGCGGGGCGGCCAAAGGGCGGAGTGGCTGCTGAATGTGTCCAACGACGCCTGGTTCGGCGCCAGCAGCGGTCCCTGGCAACACCTCAACATCGCCGCCTACCGGGCGATCGAGGAGGGCCTGCCGATCGCGCGGGTCACTCCGACGGGGGTGTCGACAATGATCGACGCCTACGGGGGTCCCATTTTGGGCGCCCGCCTAACCCTTGGAGAGCAAGGAATCATCGACGTTCGGCTGCCGCCGCCGCTCGCCCGTACGGTGTATTCGCGTTTCGGGGATGGGGGACTCGCCATCATGTTGCTCTTATCCGCGTCCATCGCGGTGGCGGGACGTATTCGACGAGCACGCTGAATTGACGCCGGCGTCATCATTTTTGACGGCGGCGATCGACCTCGTCTATTGGGAAGCACATGGCCAAGGAATTCGACGTCGACCGATCCCCCAATCCGGTCGATCTTCACGTGGGACTGCGTATCCGCCTTCGGCGCAAGGAACTGGGCGTCAGTCAGGAAAAACTGGCCGATTCGATCGGCCTGACATTCCAGCAGGTCCAGAAATATGAGCGCGCCGCCAACCGGGTGAGCGCGTCGAAGCTGTGGGACATGGCCCGCGCGCTGCAGACCTCCATCTCCTATTTCTTCGATGGCCTGCCGGACGCCGAGCTCAATGCGCCGGCCTCCAGCGACGGCCCCTCGCCGGCCCACGCCTTCCTGATGACGCCTGAGGGCATGGAGCTGGCGGCCGTCTTCCCGAAGGTGCGCCGCGCCCGCGTGCGGCGGCGTATCCTCGACCTGGTCCGCGCCATGGTCGACGAGGAAGACGGGGAGCCGGAACCGGCCGCGCCCCGCGAGCCCGCCCAAGTCGCCTGACGATGGGGCCGCGGATCGCCGTCCTGCTGGATGAGAACACCAGCAGCGGCGCGACCCGGTATGAGGCCCATAAGGGCTATTTCCTGGGGCTGCGCGACGCGGGCGCCGCGCCGTTCGGACTGCCCTATTTCGCCGAGATGATCCCGGGCGTGGTCGCCGACTTCGACGGCCTGCTCAGCGTCGGCGGGCGCTTCGCCTATCCGCCAGCCTGGTACCTGGACGGTGAGGCCTCCTTCGCCCCGGACTCGCCGCGTCTGGCGGTGGAGCAGTCGCTGATGGGGGGTTTCCTGGCGGCGGGAAAGCCGGTGCTGGGGATCTGCGCCGGAATGCAGATGCTGGCCTGCCTGCACGGGTCCAGGCTCACCGCCGATGTGCGGACGCTCGGCGATGTGCTGGACCACGATAACCGGGACCAGAGGCACGAGATTTCGATCCTGCCCGGGTCGCGGCTGGCCGGCCTGATCGTGGCGCCGACCCTTGAGGTCAACAGCTTCCACCGCGAGGCTATCGCGCAATTGGGGTCCCAGGTGCGCGCCGTGGCCCATGCGCCCGATGGTGTCATAGAGGCGGTGGAGCTGGACGGGCCCGGCTTCGCCCTCGGCATCCAGTGGCATCAGGAGTTGTTCGCCGGCGCCGACCATCCGGGCGACGCGATCTTCCGCGGGTTCGTCGCCGCCTGCGAAACCCCGAAAAACCGCTAGCGCACCTTCAGGGCCAGGATCACCAGCAAGGCCGAGAGGCCCAGGTGCACCAGCATGAATCGCACCAGCACCTGAGTGTTCGACCAGCCCAGCTCCTTGCGGCAGTGGTCGTGCAGGGGGAAGCGGACGCCCGCCAGGATCTTCAGGCCGAAGAACCGCAGCAGGGCCACCTTCACCAACCCGGTCGCGCCGTTCAGCAGAATCACCGAGCCCACCAGCAGCAGGAACAGCGGGTTGTTGGTGGCCACCACCAGCATGCCGATCAGCAGGCCAAGGGGCCGGGACCCGGCGTCGCCCATCAGCACCAGACTGGGGGCGGCGTTGTACCAGAGGTAGCCCGCGACGCAGCCCACCATCAGGAAGGCCATGATCGCCCAGCTCTGCCCTTCCGCGCTGACCGGGATGTTGAGGTGGCCGGCCACCACCTCGTTGCCGATCACCGCATAGAGCAGGCCCCCCAACAGCAGGATGGCGGTGCCCGTCAGGCTGCCCGAAACTCCGTCCACACCGTCTGAACAGTTGGTGGCGTTGATGGACAGCCAGATAAGGGCGGTTCCCAGGGGAATGGAGAGCCAGGGGCCGAGGGTCAGGACCCCTTTCCAGCCCGGCAGCCAGATGGTGGCGGGCATGAAACCATAGATGACCATGGCGGCGCCCAGGGCGATGGCCAGGTCCATGACGGCCAGCTGGTATTCCGAGAAGCCGCCCCGGCGGTCATCGAAATAGCCCACCAGCATGGCCGCCAGCATGAGCGGCAGGGTCAGCAGGCAGCGGGCTCCAAAGGGCACGAAGATCAGGCAGGCGATGCAGAAGATGCTGACGAAGATCAGTCCCGCGCTGATCGGCTTGCCGACGCTCATCTCGGCGTTGACGGCGAAGGCGCGGCCTCGGTCGGTCGGGAGGCGCGACCAGAGGCGGGGCAGCGCGATCCAGGTGGCCAGGGCGCTCACCGCAAAGCCGATGGCGGCCAGGAAGAAGAAGGAGTCAAACAGGCGCAGCGGTCCCCAGGCCTGTCCGAAGTTCGCGTGGATCCAGCTCAGCATGCCGTATGAAGCCCGAGGTGAACGGAGCGCCTATTCTAGCGTGCGCCGGAATCCCCCGACAAAGGGGAATCGCCCCTCGCCGCTGATTCATCCGCCGGTAGTGGGTAGGGTTAAACCGTCGCCCGCGGCGCGGCTCCGCTTGCGGGATATAAAGATTTCTTTATAGGATTTCCGCGACCTTCCAGATCGCCGCTCCTGCACGCGGCGCTCGCGCATTTTCCGGAGCCTTCACTTGAGCCGTTCCTCCTACATCTTCACCTCGGAAAGCGTTTCCGAAGGCCATCCCGACAAGGTCGCCGACCGCATCTCCGACACCGTGGTTGACGCCTTCCTGGCCGCGGAGCCCGAGGCCCGCGTCGCCTGCGAGACTCTGGTGACCACCAATCGCATCGTGCTGGCCGGCGAAGTGCGCGCCGGCAAGCCGGGCGCCTCCAAGGCCGAGAACAAGCAGATGACCAAGGATATCCTTGGCGCCCTGGAGCCGCTGGTGCGCGCTGCGGTCAAGGACATCGGCTACGAGCAGAAGGGCTTTCACTGGCAGAAGGCGAAGTTCGCCAACCACCTGCACGCCCAGTCGGCCGACATCGCCCAGGGCGTGGACTCGTCCAACAAGAAGGACGAAGGCGCCGGCGACCAGGGCATCATGTTCGGCTACGCCTGCGACGAGACGCCGGAACTGATGCCGGCCACCCTGCAGTACTCACACAATATCCTCAGCAAGCTGGCCGCCGTGCGCCACTCGGGCGAGGCCAAGGGCCTGGAGCCCGACGCCAAGAGCCAGGTGACCCTGCTGTATCAGGACGGCCGCCCGGTCGAGGTGATGCAGATCGTGGTCTCCACCCAGCACGCCAAGAAGATCGGCGAGAACACCGCCTCGTCGAAGCGCATTCTCGAGCTGATCAAGCCTTACGTCCTGGGCGTGTTCCCCGACGGCCTGGTGACCAAGAAGACCAAGTGGCACGTCAACCCGACCGGCAAGTTCCTGATCGGCGGGCCGGACGGCGACGCGGGCCTCACGGGCCGCAAGATCATCGTCGACACCTACGGCGGGGCGGCCCCGCACGGCGGCGGCGCCTTCTCTGGCAAGGACCCGACCAAGGTTGACCGGTCGGCCGCCTATCTCTGCCGCTACCTGGCCAAGAACGTGGTGGCCGCGGGCCTAGCCCGGAAGTGCACCATCCAGATCAGCTACGCCATCGGCGTCGCCAATCCGCTCTCCTTCTACGTCGATCTGCACGGGACCGGCGAAGTCGATGCGGCCCAGCTGGAAAAGATCCTGCCGGAGCTGGTGGGCGGCGCCACGCCGCGCGCCATCCGCGAGCACCTTGGCCTCAACAAGCCGATCTATGCCCGCACCGCGGCCTCGGCCACTTCGGCCGCACGCCCGACAAGGACGGCGGCTTCTCCTGGGAGAAGACCGACCTCGTGGAAAAGCTGCGGGCCGCCCTCTGATCGAGGCGCTTCGGCGCTGGGCGTTCTCGCTGCGGCGGGACGCCCATGCGGTCTGGCTGGCGGCGCGTGACCCGCGAACGCCGCTCGCCGCCAAGCTGCTGGGTCTGGCCGTCGCTGCCTACGCGCTGTCGCCGATCGACCTCATCCCCGACTTCATCCCGATCCTGGGGTATCTCGACGATCTGATTCTGGTCCCGCTGGGCCTTTGGCTGGCGATCCGCTTGATTCCGGCCCAGGTGATGGACGATCACCGCGCCGCCGCCGAGGCCGCGGCGCGCCGTCCGGTGAGCAAGATCGCGGCCGGCGCCGTGATTCTCATCTGGCTGGCCTTCGTCATCGCAGGCGGGATGCTGCTGGCTCGCCACGTGCGGCTGGGCTAGAGCCGGGGCAAATGGAAAGTCACCCACCTCTACGGTCCTTCGGCCGCCTCAAGTCGCGGCCGATCAAGCCGCGCCAGGCCGCCCTGATGGACAGCCTGCTGCCCGACCTCCGCGCGCCCCTGGAAGACTTCGACCCCAAGACCCTGGCGCCCGACGCCCGCGAGGCCTGGCTGGAGGTCGGGTTCGGCGGCGGCGAGCACATGGCGGCCCAGGCCGCGCGATCCCCCGACACCCTGATCATCGGCGCAGAGCCGTTTCTGAACGGCGTCGCCAGCACCCTGCGGCATGTGGAGGCGGCGGGCCTCCGGAACGTGCGCATCCACGACAACGACGTGCGCGAGCTGATGGCGCGGATGCCCGACGCCTGCCTGGACCGCGTGTTCGTCCTGTTCCCCGATCCCTGGCCCAAGGCGCGGCACAACAAACGCCGGCTGATCCAGGCTGAGACGATCGCCGAGCTGGCGCGCCTGCTGAAACCCGGCGGCCGGCTACGCTTCGCCACCGACTGGGCCGACTATGCCGATTGGACCCTGGAGCGGGTGCTGGCCGGCGGCCAGTTCGCCTGGCCGGCGGAACGCGCCGATGACTGGCGCGTCCCGCCCGCCGACCACATCACCACGCGCTATGAGGAAAAGCGCCTGGGCGACTGCGCGCCGGTGTTCCTGGACTTCGTGAAGGCCTGACTATTTCAGTTGCTTGAGCTTGGCGGCGGCCTTCTCGGCCTCCACCTTGGTGTTCAGCTCGATGCCCTGGCGGATCAGCTCGCCGGTCTCTTCCGGATCGGCCCAGCGGACGATCTCGACGGACTTGCCCTTTTCCAGGTCCTTATAGTGCTGGAAGAAGTGGGCGATCTGCTCGGTGAGGATCGCCGGCAGGCCGCGCCAGGAGTCCAGGCCGGCATAAAAGGGGTGCAGCTTGTCCACCGGGACGGCGAGGATTTTCTCGTCGTTGCCGGCTTCGTCCACCATCATCAGGCAGCCGATCGGGCGGCAGCGGATGATCGCCCCGGGCACCACCGGGGTGGGACCCACCACCAGGATGTCCATGGGGTCGCCGTCGCCGGACAGGGTGTGTGGGACGAATCCGTAATTGCCCGGATAGAACATGGCGGTGTGCAGGAAGCGGTCGACATAGATCGCGCCGCTTTCCTTATCGAGTTCGTACTTCACCGGTTCCCCGCCTTGCGGAATCTCGATGATGGCGTTGACGTCGTACGGCGGATTGAAGCCCACCGAGATCTTGGAAATGTCCATGGGGAGATGGCCTTTTCACACACAGGGAAGTAGCCGCGGTCTTTGGACTATTCGGTGCGGCGGATAAAGGCCTGCTTGACGCGATCCCCGGCGCGGGCAGCCTCTTCGCCATGGCGCGCATCTTCATCATCGGCCCAGGCGGAGTGGGCAAGACGACGGCGGGCGGCGAACTGGCCCGCCTGCTGGGTCGCCCCTTCCTGGACCTGGACCGGGAATTCATGGCCCGCATCGGCGATATCGGCGGGGTGATCCAGGACCAGGGCTACCTGCGCTACGTCGAGATGAACGCCGCCCTGTTCGCCGCATTGCTGGAAGAGCTACCCGAGACGGCGGTGGTCCCGCTCTCTTCCGGTTTCCTGGCGCGTGAGACCCCGCCCGACTTGCTAGCGGTCAACCAGGCCCGGGTGAAGGCCGCCGGGACCTCGATCCGTCTGCTTCCCTGTGAAGACCTCGAGGCGGCGACCCGTATCGTCGTCGCTCGCCAGCTTGGTCGGGGCATCGGTCTGGAGCCCGAGCGCGAGGCCGCCAAGTTCCCTCGCCGCTTCGCCGACTATCTGGACCAGGGCGACATCCGCATCTTCAGCGCCGCCGCCCCGGCGCTGATCGCCGCGGAGATGGCCCGCGCCCTGGGGCTGACAAGGCCCTGAGGGAGTGCTATAGAGGCGCTCACATCGTCCGTAAGCGCTGGATAGCGCCTATGAGCGGCAGGCTTCGGCCCGGCCGCTTTTTTGTTGCCGGAGAGCCGCCGAGCCTATGCGAGGCAAGACCGCAGAAGATAGATCGCTCCTGGAGCTGCTGGACCCGGTGGCGCAGGCCTCGGGATACGAGATCGTCCGCCTGCGCCTGATGGGCGGCGAGCACGCCCGGCGCCTGCAGATCATGGCCGAGACCCCCGACGGCGAGATGATCGTCGAGGACTGCGCCAAGCTGTCGCGCGCCATTTCCGAGGTGATGGACGCCGCTGACCCGATCAGCGGCGAGTACACCCTGGAAGTCTCCTCCCCCGGGGTCGACCGTCCGCTGACCCGGATGAAGGACTTCGCCAACTATGAGGGCCATGAGGCCCGCCTCGAACTCGACCGCGTCGCCGACGGCCGCAAGCGCTTCCGCGGCATGCTGGCCGGCGTCGAGGACGAGAATGTCGCCATCGATCTGGAAGGGGAGGCGGAGACCGCCTTGGTGCCCTTCGCCTGGATCGTCGAGGCCAAACTGATCCTGACCGACCAGCTGATGAAGCGCGGCGCCGACGAGCGCGCCGCACGGCTGGCCGACACCCCACAACAGACGCCTGAGCAAGAGGACTAAGATCATGAGCCTGACCGGCATTTCAGCCAACCGGCTTGAACTCCTGCAGATCGCCGAGGCCGTGGCCCGCGAGAAGTCGATCGACAAGGAGATCGTCATCGAGGCGATCGAGGAGGCGATCCAGAAGGGCGCCCGCTCGCGCTACGGCGCCGAGCACGACATCCGAGTCAACATCGATCCCAAGACCGGCGAGACCATCATCAAGCGCGTGATCACCGTGATCCCCGATGACCTGGTCTATGAGGCCGAGGACAGCGAGGACGGCCCCAGCGAGCCCATGGGGTCGCGGCGCCTGCGCGAAGCCCTCAGCGTCGACAAGGACGCCTTCGTCGGCAAGACCTACGAAGAGATCCTGCCGCCCTTCGAGTTCGGTCGGGTCCAGACCCAGATGGCCCGCCAGGTGGTGACCGGCAAGGTTCGCGAAGCCGAGCGCGAGCGCCAGCACGAGGAGTTCAAGGACCGCGTGGGCGAGATCGTCAACGGCGTGGTCAAGCGGGTGGAGTACGGCAACACCGTCGTCGACCTGGGCCGCGGCGAGGGCATCATGCGCCGCGACCAGTCGATCCCGCGCGAGAACTTCAACATCGGCGACCGGATCCGCTGCTACATCTACGACGTCCGCCGCGAGACCAAAGGCCCGCAGATCCTGCTGTCGCGCGCCCACGGCGGCTTCATGGCCAAGCTGTTCGCCCAGGAAGTTCCTGAAGTGTACGACGGCGTCATCGAGATCCGCGCCGTGGCCCGTGATCCGGGGTCGCGCGCCAAGATGGCCGTGGTCTCCAATGACAGCTCCATCGACCCCGTCGGCGCCTGCGTCGGCATGCGCGGTTCGCGCGTGCAGGCGGTGGTGGCCGAGCTGCAGGGCGAGAAGATCGACATCATCCAGTGGAGCCCGGACGAGGCGACCTTCATCGTCAACGGCCTGGCCCCCGCCGAAGTCTCCAAGGTCGTCATGGACGAGGAGGACGAGCGCGTCGAAGTCGTCGTTCCCGACGAGCAGCTCAGCCTCGCCATCGGCCGCCGCGGCCAGAACGTCCGTCTCGCCAGCCAGCTGACCGGCTGGCAGATCGACATCATGACCGAGAGCCAGGAGAGCGAGCGCCGTCAGCGCGAGTTCACCGAGCGCACCGCCCTGTTCCAGGAAGCCCTGGACGTCGACGAGGTCATCGCCCAGCTGCTGGTCACCGAAGGCTTCGCCTCGGTGGAAGACGTCGCCTATGTCGAGAACGCCGAAGTCGCCGCCATCGAGGGCTTCGACGAGGACACCGCCGAGGAAATCCAGGCCCGCGCCCGTGACTTCCTGGAGAAGGAAGCCGCCGAGCTGGACGGCAAGCGCCGCGAATTCGGCGTCGAGGACAGCCTGCTGGAGATCGAGGGCGTCACCCTGCCGGTCGCCGTGGCCCTGGGCGCCGGCGATGTGAAGAGTGTCGAGGACCTGGCCGGCCTGATCCCCGACGATCTGCGCGGCTGGTTCGAGAGCAAGGACGGCGAGCGGGTCCGCGAGCCGGGCATCCTGGAAGCCTTCAACCTGGACGCGGCCGACGCCGAGGCCCTGATCATGCGCGCCCGCGTGGTGATGGGCTGGGTCGAGGCCCCGCCCGAGCCGGAAGCCCAGGAAGCAGCCCAGGTTGAGCTCTCGGAAGAGGAGCAGGTGTTCGGTGTTCGTGGTGCACAGGCCGCCGCGCCCGTCGAGGCCGAAGTCGAGCCCGAGGCTGAAGACGAAGCGCCGCCCGCCGACAACGAGGAGGCGTAAGCCTCAGCGTGACCGTCTCTACCGTCCCCACCACCCTGGCGCAGGTCGCGCGCGAGCGGCGCGACATCGTCACGGGCGAGGTGATGGCCGAGGAGCGCCTGATCCGCTTCGTGGCGGGTCCGGGCGGGGTCGTGGTCCCGGACCTGGCGCGCAAGCTGCCGGGCCGGGGGATGTGGGTCGCCGCCGATCGGGCTTCGGTGGAGACCGCGGCGCGCAAGGGGCTGTTTTCCCGCTCGGCCAAGGCCAAGCTCAGCGCCAGTCCTGACCTCGCTGACCAGGTGGACAGCCTGTTGCGGCGGCGTGTCCTTGACGGGCTGGGCCTTGCCAAGCGGGCCGGCGACCTTATTTCAGGGTATGAAAAGGTCGCCGCCGCGCTGAACGCCGGCCGCGCGGCCTGGGTGATCGAGGCCGCCGACGGCGCGGCGGACGGTCGCCGCAAGATCCTCAATGTGGCCCGCAAGTCACCGCGCGCGCCCAAGCTTCTCGGACTCTATTCCAATGAGGAATTGGGTTTGGCCTTGGGCGGAGAGAATGTGATACACACCGCCTTCCTTGCGGGGCGCGGCGCCGACCAGTGGACATTCGATGTCCACCGTCTATCTGGCTTCCGCCCGCTCCTTCCCGAGAGTTGGCGCGAGGAGCCCTGAAGAGGCGGGCGGAACGAATTTCGTTCCGCGCGCCTAAAGCTATTGAACGTGGTCGGAACGCCCGGCCGGTATGTAAAGCGAGCGCATGAGCGACGACAACGACAACGGCCGGCCCCCCGCCCCTGGCGGACGCACTCCTCTGACCCTGAAGCCGCGTGGCGTCGCAGGATCGGTGAGCGCGGGTACGGTGAAGCAAAGCTTCAGCCACGGCCGGTCCAAGACCGTGGTCGTCGAGACCAAGCGCGCCCGCACCCACACGGCCCCGCCAGGCAATCTTGCCGCGCCTTCTCCGGCCGAGAAGCGGGTGTTCACCCCGCCGGCCCCTTCGGCGCCGCGTCCGGCCGGCGGCCCCACCGCCGACGGCAATCTCTCGGCTGAGGAGCAGCGCGCCCGTCAGCGCGCCATCGAACTCGCCCGCGAACATCAGGCCCGCCAGGCCGCCGAGCAGGCCGCCCGCGAGGCCGCCGCCCGCGCCGCCGCCGCCCAGGCCGCAGCGCCCAAGCCGGTGGAAACCGCGCCGCCGGCGCCTGTCGCCGCCGCCCCGGCCCCGCCCGTGGCGCCCGCTCCCGTTGCTGAAGCGCCGGCCCCGCCTCCGGCTCCGACGCCCGCCCCGGTAGCCGCGGCGCCTGTCCCGCCCGTGGCTCCGGCCGCTGCGCCGCCCGCTCCGGCGCCGCAGCAGCCGGTGGCGTCCGCCCCGGCGCCGCGCCCGGCCTCGCCCACAGCTCCGGCCCAGCCTGGCCAAACCCGCACCTACGAGCCGTCCCGCGAACGCCGCGACGACCGGCCCTCGACCACCACCTATCGTCCCGAGCGGGCGCCGGGCCGGTTCGAGAACACCAATTTCGGCCAGCGCGCGCCGCGTCCGGGCCAGGATCGCCCGCAGAATGACCGTCCCGCGGCGGCTGCCCGTCCCGGCGGCGACCGTCCCGCCGGTGACCGCAACCCGCGGCCACCCGCTCCGCCCGCGGCCGGCGGCGACACCGTCCGCTATTCGGCCCTCGCGCCGCGGCCGGCCGCGCCTCGCGACGGCGCCCGTCCCGGCGGCGCGCGTCCCGGCGCCGGGCGTCCGACGCCGAACGCCCCGCCCGCCACGCCTGAGGTTCAGCGCGCCACCCGCCAGGCCCCGCGGCCCGGCGGCGGCGACACTATCGCCCGCCGTGACGATGAAGAGGATACCCGCCGCAAGGCCAATGCGGCCCCCACCAAGGCCATCTCCCGCGTCAAGGGCGCCCAGCAGCGCCGCGAAGGCCGTCTCACCATCCAGGCCGTGGCCGGGGATGATGAGAGCGCCGTCGAACGCATGCGGTCCCTGGCCTCGGTTCGCCGGGCCCGTGAGCGTGAACGCGAGAAGCGCAAGGGCGGCGGCCAGGAAGCGGCCCGCGCCGCGCGCGAAGTCATCATTCCCGACGTCATCACCGTGGCGGAACTCGCCAACCGGATGGCGACCCGTGGTGTGGAGATCATCAAGTTCCTGATGCGTCAGGGCGTGATGCTGAAGATCAACGACGTCATCGACAACGACACCGCCGAGCTGGTGGCCACCGAGTTTGGCCACACCGTGCGCCGCGTTTCCGAAGCCGACGTCGAAGAAGGCTTCATCGGCGACGAGGATCTCGACGATCACCTGGTGTCCCGGCCCCCGGTGGTGGCGGTCATGGGTCACGTCGACCACGGCAAGACCTCCCTGCTCGACGCCCTGCGCTCGGCCGACGTGGCCAAGGGCGAACATGGCGGCATCACCCAGCACATCGGCGCCTATCAGGTGCGCCTGGAAAGCGGCCAGGCGGTCACCTTCCTCGACACTCCCGGCCACGCCGCCTTCTCGGCGATGCGGGCCCGCGGCGCCGACGTCACCGACATTGTCATCCTGGTGGTGGCGGCCGACGACGGCGTCATGCCCCAGACCATCGAGGCCATCCATCACGCCCGGGCATCTGGTGCGCCGATCATCGTGGCCATCAACAAGATCGATAAGCCCGGCGCCGATCCGCAACGGGTGATCAACGAGCTGCTGCAGCACGAGATCGTCGTGGAAAGCCTCGGTGGTGACACCCAGGCCATCCAGGTCTCGGCGACCCAGAAGCTCGGCCTCGACGACCTGATCGAGGGCATCCTGCTGCAGGCCGAGGTCATGGACCTGAAGGCCAATCCCGACCGCACCGCCGACGGCACGGTCATCGAGGCCAAGCTCGATCGGGGCCGCGGCGCGGTCTCCACCGTGCTGGTCAAGCGCGGCACCCTGAAGCGCGGCGACATCGTCGTGGCCGGCTCCAGCTTCGGCCGGGTTCGCGCCCTGTTCAACGAACGCGACGAGCAACTCGACGCGGCGGGTCCTTCGGTGCCGGTGGAAATCCTCGGCCTCGACGGCACGCCCTCGCCGGGCGAGCCCTTCGCGGTGGTGGAAAGCGAAGCCCGCGCCCGCGAGCTGACCGCCTACCGCACCCGCGTGAAGCGTGAAAAGGCCGGCTCGCCGGTCGCCGGCGGCGTCACCATGGCCGACTTCATGGCCAAGCTGCAGGACAAGAAGATCTCCGAGCTGCCGGTCATCATCAAGGCCGACGTGCAGGGGTCGGCCGAGGCCATCGTGTCCTCGCTGGACAAGCTGGGCACCGACGAGGTCCGCGCGCGGATCATCCTGTCGGGCGCCGGCGCGATCAGCGAGAGCGATGTCATGTTGGCCAAGGGGGCGAACTCGCCGATCCTCGGCTTCAACGTCCGCGCCTCCAGCCAGGCCCGCCAGCTCGCCGAGCGTGAGGGCGTGGAGATCCGCTACTATTCGGTGATCTACGACCTGATCGACGACATCAAGGGCGTGCTCTCGGGCATGCTGGCGCCGGAACAGCGCGAAACCTTCCTCGGGAACGCCGAAGTCCTCCAGGTCTTCGACATCACCAAGGTCGGACGCGTCGCCGGTTGCCGCGTCACCGAAGGCACGGTCCGCAAGGGCGCCCGCGTCCGCATCATCCGGGCCGACATCGTGGTCCTCGAGCTCGGCACCCTGCAGACGCTCAAGCGCTTCAAGGACGAGGTCAACGAGGTCAACGCCGGCCAGGAGTGCGGGATGTTCTTCCAGGGCTTCCAGGACATCAAGGAAGGCGACACCATCGAGTGCTTCAGCCTCGAAGAGGTCAAGCGCAGCCTCTAGCGCGCCTTGGCCCCGGCCTGAGATTCATCAGAGCCTTCCCGGAATCGGGGAGGCTCTTTTGACGTCTGGCGCCCCGTTCGCGGCGCGGAAGTTCGTGCGGGCCGGCGAATAGCCCCTCGCCAAGGTCATCAAGACACCCCATTTTCCGCGCACCGGTCAGTGGGCCCAAAGCGGAGACGACGATGCGCTTCTTTCTGGTGATCGCCCTGGCGATGGGACTGACCGCCTGCGCCACGGCTGAGCGCCTGGACGCCGCGGGCGACGTTCACGCCCTGCTGGTCTCCATCCGCGACGGGGATCAGGCGGCCTTCGACGCCCATGTCGACCGCGAGGCGCTCAAGCAGGAAATCTCCGCCCGCCTCACCGCCGAGGCCCGCAGCCCCAAGGTCGACAAGGGCTGGCAGGCGCTGGGCGCCATGCTGGCCCCGGCCCTGGCCGACATCGCCGGCGACGCCCTGGTCCAGCCCCAGGTGTTCCACAAGGTGGCGGAGTCCTATGGCTACAAGCCCGGCCAGCCGATCCCCAACCGGGTCGCCATCGCCGGATCGCTCAAGACCATGGACGACGGCCGTGTGTGCGCCACCAAGTCCAAGGACGGCCCCTGTGTGCTGATCTTCCGCGAGGACAACGGGGTCTGGAAGCTCTCGGGCTTCGAGGGCGACATTTCCAGCCTGCGCATCAAGCTCTAGCGGGTTAGGCTCCCGCCAAAGGGTGGGGGAACGCCATGGGCTACGAGGCCGCGCTGAGCGACTACGAGACGTTCGAGTTCGACGACGGCCATTGCAAGCGCGACGTCTACCGGCGCGGCTCCGGCCCTGCGGTCATCATCATCCATGAGATGCCGGGCCTGCACCCGCTGGTGATCCGGTTCGCTGACCGGGTGGCGGCGGCGGGCATGACCGTCTACTGCCCCAGCCTGTTCGGCGATCCGGGCCGCCCTGTCAGCCCAGGCTACGCGCTCTCCACCATCGCCTGGACGATCTGCATCCGACGCGAATTCAACGCATGGGCCACCGACAAGTCGAGCCCCATCGTCGACTGGCTGCGCGCCCTGGCCCGCAAGGCCCACGCCGACTGCGGCGGCAAGGGGGTGGGCGCCGTGGGCATGTGCTTCACCGGCAACTTCGCCCTGGCCATGATGACCGAGCCCGCGGTGGTGGCGCCGGTCCTGTCCCAACCGTCCCTGCCGCTGGCCGGCAAGAACCCCAAGCGCGGGGCGGGAATCGGCGTCTCGGCCAAGGAGATCGCCTGCGCCCGGCAGCGGTTCGAGGACGAGGACCTGTCGATGATCGGCCTGCGATTCACCAGCGACACCTTCGTCCCCGACGCCAGGTTCGAGACCTTCCGCAGAGAGTTCGGCGACCGCTTCGAGGCCATCGAGCTGTCGGACGCCGACGCCGCCCCGGCCCAGATGGCGCCCCACTCGGTCCTGACCCTGCACCTGAAGGAGGACGGTCCCACCAAGGCCGCCGAACAGCGGGTGATCGCCTTCTTCAAGGCGCGGACGGGGGCGTAGCGCTGGACTTGCGCGCTTCATCCCACTAGAAGCGCCGGCTTGCCTGAGACCCGCGTCCGATCCGTGGGCCAGGCCCGCGAAGGTAGAGCCATGAAACACCGTACCGCCGGAAAGCCTTCCGGCCCCAGCCAGCGCCAACTGCGCGCCGGCGAACTCACCCGCCACGCCCTTGTCGAGGTGATGCGCGACCACGAGATCCAGGATCCCGACCTGGCCGGCGTGCCCGTCACCCTGACCCAGGTGCGGATGAGCCCGGACCTGCGCCACGCGGTCTGCTTCGTTGAGCCCCTGGGGGGCCAGAAGTACTCGGTTGTGGTGGACGCGCTGAACCGTCACGCCAAGTTCCTGCGCGGGCGCCTCGGCCGGGCCATCGAGATGAAGTTCACGCCGGATCTGAAGTTCGTCCACGACGAGACCTTCAACGAGGCCAGCCGCATCAACGCGCTGTTTGATGATCCCAAGGTCGCCCAGGACCTCGCCGCCGACCCCTCCGACCAGGACTGATTTCCCAACATGGCGCGACGCAAGAAGGGCGATCCGGTCTCGGGCTGGATCTGCCTCGACAAGCCCTATGACCTGACCTCCACCAGCGCGGTCGGCCGTGTGCGCAGGCTGTTCAACGCCCAGAAGGCGGGCCACGCCGGCACCCTGGACCCCCTGGCCACCGGCATCCTGCCCATTGCGCTGGGGGAAGCCACCAAGACCGTGCCCTTCCTGATGGACGCCGACAAGACCTACCGCTTTGTCATCGAGTGGGGCCGCACCACCGCCAGCTTCGACCGCGAAGGCGTGACCACCGCCACTTCCGACGTGCGGCCCACCGTGGCGCAGGTGGAAGAGAAGCTTCCAGCCTTCGTGGGCGAGATCTCCCAGGTCCCGCCGATCTTCTCGGCCATCAAGGTGGACGGCGAGCGGGCCTATGACCTGGCTCGCGCCGGCCATGAGGTTGAGCTCGCCGCCCGCATCGTCACCATCCATTCCGCCCACGTGGTGGAGGCGCCTGATCCCGACCATGTCGAGATCGAGGTGAGCTGCGGCAAGGGCACCTATGTGCGCGCCATCGTGCGCGACCTGGCTGAAATGCTGGGGGCCTGCGCCCATGTCAGCGCGCTCCGCCGCACCCGGGTCGGGGCCTTCTCCGAAGACCGGGCGATAACACTGGAATTGCTTGAGGATTTGGGGCATAAGCCCGGCCATCTGGACGCATTGCTTCCGGTCGAGACCGCCCTGGACGACATCCCGGAGCTGGCCGTGACCGCCGAAGACGCATTCAGACTTAAGCAGGGACGGCCCATCGTTCTCGTTCCCCGACAGGTTGAAGCCCTGAAAGCCCAGTTCACCCTGGGTTCTCGAACCGTTTCAGTGCTGTCGGAGGGGATGATGGTGGCGCTCTGCGAGATGCGCGCAGGCAAGCTCGAGCCATCGCGAGTCTTTCATCTGACCAAGAGCGGAGACTAACCGATGTCGATTACGATTGAACGTAAGGCCGAGCTTATCAAGACCCACGGCCGCTCCGAAGCGGACACGGGTGGCGCTGAAGTGCAGGTCTCGATCCTCACGGAGCGGATCGCGAACCTGACCGAGCACTTCAAGGCTCACAAGAAAGACAACCACTCGCGCCGGGGCCTTCTGAAGATGGTTTCCCAGCGCCGCCGACTTCTCGACCACCTGAAGAGCACCGACACCGGTCGCTATCAGGCCATCATCGAGAAGCTGGGTCTGCGCCGCTAGGACACCAAGTCCAGCCCCCGCGAAAGCGGGGGCTTTGCGTATCAGGCTCCAAGATCACCCGCTTCCTCCGCGACAGGCCGGAGGATCAAAAGCGGTCCGGGCCGCCCCTTTCGGTGGGCGCCCAAACACGCCGAGGGTTCCACAGTGATCCTCACCCCCGCCTGTTTGACTGGAGAGGATCTCGGGAACCCCCCGCCCTGTCCGCCCCCGCCGGGAATGCGCCCGCGGGATGAGAAAGAAGCAAAATGTTCGATATCAAACGCAAGACCATCGAGTGGGGCGGCAAGACGCTGACCCTGGAAACCGGCCGTATGGCCCGCCAGGCCGACGGCGCGGTTCTCGCCACCTACGGTGAGACCATGGTGCTGGCCACCGCGGTCTACGCCAAGAGCGCCAAGCCGGGTCAGGACTTCTTCCCGCTGACCGTGAACTACCAGGAGAAGTTCTACGCTGCGGGCAAGATCCCGGGCTCCTTCCCCCGCCGCGAAGGCGCGCCGAGCCAAAAAGAAACCCTGACCAGCCGCCTGATCGACCGTCCGATCCGCCCGCTGTTCGTCAAGGGCTTCAAGAATGAAGTCCAGGTGGTCTGCACCGTGCTGGCCCACGACCTGGAAAACGAACCCGACCTCGTCGCCCTGGTGGCCGCCTCGGCCGCCCTGATGATCTCCGGCGCCCCCTTCATGGGCCCGATCGGCGCGGCCCGCGTGGGCTACGTCAACGGTGAGTACATCCTGAACCCGACTCTCGACGAGATGAAGGAATCGGCGATGGACCTCGTGGTCGCCTCGACCAACGAAGCCGTCATGATGGTTGAGTCCGAGATCCAGGAGCTCAGCGAAGACGAAGTGCTGAAGGGCGTCATGTTCGCCCACGCCGGCATCCAGCCGGTGATCGACGCGATCATCGAACTGGCCGAGCACTCCGCCAAGGAGCCCTTCGACTTCACCCCCGACGACACCGACGCCATCAAGGCCGAAGTGAAGAAGCTGATCGGCAAGGACCTGGCCGCCGCCTACAAGATCGTGGCCAAGGGCGAGCGCCAGGACGCGGTCGGCAAGGCCAAGGCCAAGGCGACGGAAAAGTTCGGCAAGTCCGACACCAATCCCGCCGGCATCGGCCCCGACAAGCTCGGCGGCGTCTTCAAGGAACTCGAAGCCGACGTCGTGCGTCGCAACATCCTGGACACCGGCATCCGCATCGACGGCCGCACCGTCGACAAGGTCCGCCAGATCGTCTCGGAAGTGGGCGTCCTGCCCCGCGCCCACGGTTCGGCCCTGTTCACCCGCGGTGAAACCCAGGCCCTGGTCGTGGCCACCCTGGGCACCGGCGACGACGAGCAGCTGATCGACGCCCTGGAAGGCAAGTACTACGAGAAGTTCATGCTGCACTACAATTTCCCCCCCTTCTCGGTGGGTGAAACCGGCCGCATGGGCGCCCCTGGCCGCCGCGAAGTCGGCCACGGCAAGCTCGCCTGGCGCGCCATCCGGCCGATGCTGCCCAAGCAGGAAGACTTCCCCTACACCATCCGCCTGGTCTCCGAGATCACCGAGTCCAACGGCTCGTCCTCCATGGCCTCGGTCTGCGGCTCCTCGCTGGCCCTGATGGATGCGGGCGTGCCCCTGAAGAAGCCGGTCTCCGGCATCGCCATGGGCCTGATCCTGGAATCGGACGGCTTCGCGGTCCTGTCGGACATCCTGGGTGACGAAGACCACCTGGGCGACATGGACTTCAAGGTCGCCGGCACCGAGGACGGCATCACGTCCCTGCAGATGGACATCAAGATCGCCGGCATCACCGAAGAGATCATGAAGCAGGCGCTGGAACAGGCGAAGGGTGGGCGTCGCCACATCCTGGCCGAGATGGCCAAGGCCATGGAAGCTCCGCGTCAGGAACTCGGCGAGTTCGCCCCGAAGATCGAGACCATGAAGGTTCCGGTCGACAAGATCCGTGAAGTCATCGGGTCGGGCGGCAAGGTCATCCGCGAAATCGTGGAAAAGACCGGCGCCAAGGTGGACATCGAGGACGACGGCACCATCAAGGTGTCGGCCTCCGACCAGTCCAAGATCGACGCCGCCAAGGAATGGATCCGCTCGATCGCCTCCGAGCCTGAGCTGAACGCCATCTACACCGGCAAGGTCGTGAAGATCGTCGACTTCGGCGCCTTCGTGAACTTCTTCGGCGCCAAGGACGGCCTGGTGCACGTCAGCCAGATCTCCAGCGACCGGGTCGCCAAGGTCTCCGACGTCCTCGTCGAGGGCCAGACCGTGAAGGTGAAGCTCCTGGGCTTCGACGATCGCGGCAAGACCCGTCTGTCCATGAAGGTCGTCGACCAGGAAACCGGCGAAGACCTCTCGGCCAAGCAGGGCGAAGACGCGTAAGCGCCTAAGTCTCTGAGACATCGAAGGGGCGGCCGCAGCGATGCGACCGCCCTTTTTGTTTGGGCGTAGGGCGCTGCCTTTTCCTCCCCTTTAGCGAAGCGTAAGGGGGAGGGGGACCGCGCCGCGGGCGTGGTGGAGGGGGCGAGCCCCAAGCTCAGAGCCCTCTCTCGCCCCCTCCCCCGTAAACGGGGGAGGAAAAGTCTCACCGGACAGGATTT